>CAZKFB010000015.1:0-23267 GCA_964551965.1 uncultured Muribaculaceae bacterium | reverse complement strand
GAAGCTGAAGTTAAAGGATATCCAATTAGAATTGAAATTGGACCTAGAGATTTAGAAAATAATCAAGTTACTTTAGTAAGAAGAGATACATTAGAGAAAATTACTGTATCTACTTCGGAAGTAGTTGATCGTATTAAAACTTTATTAGATGAAATCCAAGATAACTTATATAATCGTGCTTTAAAGAGACGTGATGAAATGATTTATAACTTATATACTTATGAGGAATTAGCTGAGATGTCGAAAAAAGCAGGCGGATTTGCTTATGTTAATTGGTGTGGTAGAGTTGAATGTGAAAATAAGATTAAGGATGATTTAGGATTAAAATCGCGTTGTATACCATTCGAAGATCATGAACCTGACGGAAAATGTATTTGTTGTGGTGGAGAGGCAACAACGAAGATTTATTTTGGTAAACAATATTAGGAGGAAATTATATGATAGATATTAAATTAATTAGAGAAAATAGAGATTTAGTTAAAGAAAATATTAAGAAAAAATTTCAAGATGAGAAATTACCTTTAGTAGATGAAGTATATGAACTTGATATAAAAAGAAGAGATGCTCAAACTAAAAAAGATGGACTTATAAGTGAACAAAAGAGTTTAAGTCAACAAATTGGTGCTTTAATGAAAGACAAGAAAATTGATGAAGCTAATAAAATCAAAGAAGAGATTGCTGGATTAAAAGACCAAATTGATGCTTTAGATAAAGAACAAGTTGAACTTGAAAGCCAAATTAAAGATAAAATGATGGTTATTCCCCAAATTATTGATGCTTCAGTTCCAATTGGAAAAGATGATTCAGAAAATGTCGAAGTAGAAAAATTTGGAGAACCTATTGTTCCTGCATACGAAATTCCATATCATGCTGATATTATAAACAGATTAAATGGAATGGATAAAGAAGCAGCCGGTAGAACTAGTGGAGAAGGTTTTTATTATTTAATTGGAGATATTGCAAGACTTCATGAAGCAATGATTGCTTATGCAAGAGATTATATGATTGATCATGGATTTACTTATGCTATACCACCATTTATGATTCACAGCGATGTAGTAACTGGTGTTATGTCATTCCCAGAAATGGAAGCAATGATGTATAAAATTGAAGGCGAAGACTTATATCTAATTGGTACAAGCGAACACTCAATGATTGGTAAGTTTAAAGATCAAATTTTAAAACGTGAGGAATTACCAGTAAGTATGACTTCTTATTCACCTTGTTTTAGAAAAGAAGGTGGATCTCACGGATTAGAGGAGAGAGGACTTTATCGTGTTCATCAATTTGAAAAACAAGAGATGATTGTAATCTGTGAACCTGAAGAGTCTGATGATTGGTATAATAAGATGTGGAAACTTACCGTTGAAATATTTAGAAACTTCGATATTCCAGTTAGACAACTAGAATGTTGTAGTGGGGATTTAGCTGATTTAAAAGTTAAATCATGTGATATTGAAGCTTGGAGTCCAAGACAAAAAACTTACTTCGAAGTAGGTAGTTGTTCTAACTTAGGAGATGCTCAAGCAAGAAGACTTGGTATTCGTACTAAGGGAGAAAATGGAACATATTATTTACATACATTAAATAATACGGTAGTAGCAACTCCTAGAGGACTAATAGCATTGCTAGAAAATAATTATCAAAGTGATGGTTCAGTATTGATTCCTAAAGCTCTACAACCTTATATGGGTGGTAAAACAAAAATTGAACCAAAAAACAAATAAAGTATTCTTGAGGGAAGATTATAAAACAACCATATGTAACGTATGGTTGTTTTTATGTTTGTCTATAATACGCAACTAAATAATCATCAATGCAACTAGTAGTTGGTTGAAAAAGGCATAAAAAAAGTGTATAGTTATTAGTGTGTGGAAGAGATATACTAATGTCACTTTAATGTCACTTTAAAGTGGTAATAGTATATATGAAGTTTGAGGAGTATAAAATGAAAAATGTATTAAATTATTTAGAAAATTCAGCAATTAAGTTTCCGAAAAAGAAAGCTGTTATTGAATCTGATTGTTCAATTGATTATACGGAACTTTTAAATTATGCTAAAAGTATTGGAAGTTTTTTAGCTGACTATAATGTTGAAAGAAAACCGGTAGCTGTTTTTTTAGATAAAGGAATAGATGCTTTAATTACTTTTTTAGGAATTACTTATGCAGGAGGCTTTTATTCTCTTATTAATCCGGAATTTCCATCTTCACGTTTAAAATCAATGTTTGAAACTCTTGATGCTGACATTATTGTTGCAAGACCGGAATATATGGATGTACTTACAAATGTAATTAGTAAAGAGAAAATTGTATTAGTTGATGACATTAAAAATCATGAAATAGATAATAGGAGATTAGATGATATAAGAAATAAAATGATTGATTTAGATCCTTTATATTTGAATTTTACTTCGGGATCTACAGGTATACCTAAAGGGGTTTTAATTAATCATCATTCAGTAATTGATTTTATTGATAACTTTGTTGATAACTTTAATATTAATGAAAATGATATTATTGCTAATCAAGCTCCATTTGATTTTGATGTTTCAGTTAAAGATATATATTCATCTTTAAAAGTTGGTGCAACTCTTTTGATAGTACCAAAGCCATTATTTTCAAGTCCCGCTAAGTTACTTGATTATTTATGTGATAATAATGCAACAACTATGATTTGGGCGGTTTCAGCTCTATGTTTAATCACGACTTTTCATGGTCTTGATTATAAAGTCCCAAGTAGTGTTAATAAAGTAATCTTTAGTGGCGAAGTAATGCCAATTAAACATTTGAATATTTGGATGGAAAAACTTCCGAATTCAACATTTGTCAATGTCTATGGACCAACGGAAATAACATGTAATTGTACTTATCATATAATAGATCGTGATAGGGATTATCAAGATAAAATCCCGATTGGTGGGAATTTTAACAATGAACGTGTTATCTTATTAGATGATAATGATCAAGAAGTAAAAGATGGAATTGGAGAAATCTGTGTAAGTGGTCGATGTTTAGCTTTGGGTTATTATAACAACTTAGAAGAGACAAATAAAAGATTTGTTCAAAATCCATTGAATAAAAAGTATCCTGAACTTATTTATCGAACGGGAGATTTAGGAGAATATCGAAATGGTGAATTATATTTTATGGGAAGAAAAGATTTCCAAATTAAATATATGGGTCATCGAATAGAACTTGAAGAGATTGAAAAAGCTATCATGAATGTCGATGGTGTCCTAAGAACTTGTTGTCTTTTTGATGAAGAAAAAGAAAGAATATATGGTTTTTATATTGGTGATATCGACAAAAAAGATCTATATAATAAATTAAAAGAAGATTTACCAATATATATGATTCCAACTAAGTTAATTAGTATCGAAGAATTCCCTTTAACGAAAAATGGAAAAATTGATCGTAAAGTTTTAAAAGGAATGATGTAGTATGGAAGTATTAAAGAAATTTAAAACTCCATTTTATATAATGGATGTCGATATATTAAGAGAACGTATTAATTATTTAAAAAATACTTTATCTGACAAAATAGATTTATGCTATGCGGTTAAAGCTAATACTTTTATTGCAGACTATGCAGCAAGAGAAGTTGCGAGATTAGAGATATGTTCTCCGGGTGAATATGAAATCTGTGAAAAGTTAGGTATAAGTCCTGATAAAATGGTAATTTCAGGAGTTAATAAAGAAGCAAGTTTTATTAAAAAATTAGTTAATAAAGATGAACAATTTATCTTTACAATTGAATCTTTAGAACAATATAAGATGTTGAAGAAACTTGCTAAAGATAAAAAATTACAAGTTTTAATAAGAATTACGAGTGGTAATCAATTTGGAGTATCAAAGTGTGATGCTATTAAGATTATTCAAGATAATAAGAATTTAGATATCTTGGGAATTGAATATTTTTCGGGAACACAAAAGAACTCTTTGAAGAAAATTGAAAGAGAATTCAAATTCTTAAAAGAGTTTATTGAGAGTGTTAAAGAAAAATATCATTTTGAGATAAGAGAATTAGAATATGGTACTGGATTTCCCGTTAGTTATTTTGAAGGTGAAGAGTTCGGTGAAGAAGAGTATTTACTAGGTTTTAAAGAATTAATTCTTGGATATTTTGGTGATTTAAAATTAACGATTGAAGTTGGAAGAAGTATTGCAGCAACGTGTGGGAAATATTATACAAAAGTAGTTGATTTAAAAACTAATGAAGTAGGCAACTTTGCAATTGTCGACGGAGGAATGAATCACTTAGTATATTATGGAGCAATGATGGGAATGCGTGTTCCAATTTGTGAAATCTTACCTAAAAGAAGTCAAGAAAATGCCAAAAATTGGTGTATTTGTGGTTCTTTATGCACAATTAATGATATAATGATTAAGCAGTTACCAATTACTAATTTGCGAATTGGTGATGTATTAATTTTCAAAAATACGGGAGCTTATTCGATGACGGAAGGCATTTCATTATTCCTAAGTCGTGAACTTCCTAAAATAATAATCAAAGAAAATGATGATTATAAAATAGTAAGAAAAAATATAAAGACAAGCATGTTAAACATGCCAAAATAGAGGAGTATGTAGTATGGAAAAATTATTAAGTATATTAGAAAGTATTAAACCGGATGTAGATTATGAAAATTGTGTTGATTTAGTTGATGGACATCATTTAGATTCTCTATCAATTTTAGCATTAATTTCCGAAATAGAAGATGAATTTGATGTAACAATACCAACAGTAGAAATAATACCAAGTAACTTTAATTCAGTAGAAAGCATTTATGCTTTAATAACAAAATTACAAGACAAATAGGAATTAATTATGTTTCATTTTGATCGACTATATTTACTGGTATTTTTACCTGTCGTATTAATTGTATATAGTTTATTTAAACCTAAATATCGTAAGTATGTGTTGTTAGCAGCAAGTTATTTCTTGTTTTATTCAATTAGTAAGAAGTTAATAATATATATATTGTTATCAACTCTATCGATACATCATTTAGGTATTTGGCTTGAGAATATTGAATTAAAGAAGACTAAAGCACTTGAAAGTATAGATAAAGAAGAAAAGAAAATAATTAAAGAAAAGTATCAAAAAGAGAAGAAGAGAGTATTGCTATTTGGAGTACTTTTACATATTGGACTTTTATTAATTTTAAAATATTCACCATTCTTTGCTACTAACATTAATTCTTTATTACATCTTTTAAATATTAGATATACAATATGTGTTCCGAAGTTTGTTTTACCAATAGGAATTAGTTTTTATACTTTAATGGCTGTTTCTTATATAGTTGATGTTTATCGAGGTAAAATAAATGCTGAGAATAATATTGTTAAACTAGCTTTATTTTTATCATTCTTCCCTTATTTAATTGAAGGACCAATAGTTAAGTATGATGACTGTTCGGAGACTTTATTTGAGGGGAAAAAGTTAGATTATAAGAATGTTACGTTTGGTGCTCAAAGAATTGCCTACGGGGTAATGAAAAAGATTGTTGTTGCTGATAGGTTAAATTTACTTATCAAAATGGTATTTTCTAATTATTCGGAATTTAGTGGAAGTGTTGCTTTCTTATCAGCAATTTGTTATACGATTCAATTATATATGGAATTTTCGGGAACAATGGATGTTGCAATAGGATCGGCCGAAATGTTTGGTATTAAATTACCAGAAAACTTTAATGCACCATTTTTCTCAAAGACAATCTCGGAGTTCTGGCAAAGATGGCATATTACTCTAGGAAGATGGTTCAAAGATTATATCTATTATCCATTATCACTTTCTAAACCATTAAAGAAAGTTATGAATTTTGGAAGAAAACATCTTGGAAATTACTATGGGCCTTTACTTTCTGGAACTGTTGCACTTTTAGCCGTTTGGTTTAGTAATGGTTTATGGCATGGAGCTGCTTGGAAATATATTTTCTTTGGCTTATATCATTTCACTTTAATTCTTTTAAATAATTTATTTGAACCATTAAAAAGAAATATCTGTGCGAAGTTAAAAATAAATCGTCAAAGTAAACTATATCGAATAGTTCAAATAATAATTGTCTTTAATCTGGTAGTTATTGGTGAAATGTTCTTCCGTGCTGATACTTTAAATGATGGTTTTAGAATGTTGGGACTAATATTAACAGATTTTAATTTTAAGAATATTATCGAAGGAACATTCTTAACTTTAGGATTAGATTTATGTGATTTTGCAATTACTCTAATTACATTAGTAATTGTATTTATAATTAGTTTAATGCGTGAAAAAGATATTTCTATTCGTGAAATTGTTGCTAAAAAACCTATTGTTGTTAGATGGCTAATATATTATGTATTTATTATGTTTATTTTGATATTTGGAGCGTATGGTGCCAATTATGTACCTATTGGTCCAATTTATGCAGAATTTTAGGAGAGAGTTATGAAGAATGTAGTTAAATCAATAGTTTTTTTACTTATCTTGATTGTTTTAATAATATTAACATCATTATTTTTTGCTAATTTTAAAGTAGTTAAACATAGTAAAACATCAGTTCTTGGAATATCCGGGGAGTATGAGAATAGCTTGGACTATTTAATTATAGGTGACAGTGAGTCTTATACTTCGATAATTCCCTTAGAAATATGGAAAGATTATGGTTATGCCGGATATGTATGTGGTACGCCAGGACAAAAGTTAAATCAAACATATGATATTCTAAAAGATGCTTTGATAAATCAAAATCCTAAAGTAGTTGTTTTAGAAACTAATGCTATTTTTCGAAAAGTACAAAAGAAAAATGACTTTGTCGATTTTGTTAATGAAAACTTTCAAATGTTTAAATATCATGATAATTGGAAATATGTTATCAATAGTAATTTTAAAAATAGTATATTAAATGAAAAAGGATATATCTATAGTAAAGAAATAAAGAAATCTTCGAATGCTAATTATGGAGATTATTCCGATAAAAAGAGAAAACTAAAAAGTGCAAATATTGAATATTTTCAAAAGATATTAGATTTATGCAAAAAAAATAATATTAAATTAATATTACTTTCAGTTCCCACAACTAAGAATTGGAATTATAAGAAGCATAATGCAATAGAAGAACTTGCCAATAAATATGAATTAGAATTTATCGATTTAAATATCGATCCTGATATTAATATCGATTGGGAAAATGATACTCAAGATGAAGGAGATCATCTAAATTACTATGGTGCTTTGAAAGTTACAAAACATTTAGGAAAACACTTAGATGATTTAAAAATATTAAAAAATCATAAAGATGATAAAAAATATCAAAAGTGGAATGACAACTATGATGAGTATTATAAAAAATATTTATTAAAGTTTAATAATTTATAACAAAAGCAATTGCATATTTGTCTTCATGAGAAATAGATAGGCTAAAATTGGGTTTTTCTATTTCTTTTTTTATTTGTTCATTGATATTGAAGTAGGGTTTACCATTATCGTGTAATACTTCAATATCTTTTAGAGCATACTTATTGAATGCAACACCAATAGATTTTAAGAAAGCTTCTTTAGCAGCATATATTCCAGCAATCGTTTCGGAGTTATTTCCTTTACTATTTATATAATTGATTTCATTAATGGAAAAATATTTATTCATAAAAGTAGAAGAAACACTATTAAATCTATCTATTTGTACCATATCAATACCGCAATTCATATTATCACCAACTTCATTATATATTAACTAAAAATTTATGTAAATGTTTTTATTGACTCTCTAGTTAACTAGAGTGTTATCCTAATCATCGAAAGGAGGAAAAGTATGAATAAGAACAAACTAGTTGTCGGTCCAATTGGCTCAGGAAAAACTACTAATCACTTATTTAAAAACTTTGATGAAATGATTGATAATCAGGAATCAATAGTTGTTATTGATAGTAATCTAGAGTATTTAACTTCATTTAAAGAAAAATTAGTTAGTGAAAACTATGTTATTAAAACTATTAATTTTAAAGCCTTAACAAAATCTGATAAATTTAATATCTTTGAATACCCCTTTAAACTTTATCAAGAAAAGAACTATGATGAAGTAATGGATATTCTTGATTCTATTAGTAAATGTATGTTTGAGGTAGAAAATTCAAATGATCCTTTTTGGGTTAATTCAGCTTCTGATTTATTTAAATGTATTGTTTTATCTCTATTTGATAAGGGAGATATTAATAATGTTAGATTAGATAAAGTTCAAGATATTGTTCAAGCATCTAATATTAAAGAATACTTTGATAATATTAAGGAAGATAGTTTAGCTTATAGGGTTGGTCAGTATGTAATTCATGCACCATTAGAAACTAGAGGCGGGATTATTTCTGTATGTAGTTTAGGACTAGGTCGTTTTACAGCTAGAGAGAAACTACTTAATATTATTAGTACAAACGATATTGATATAGATAGTTTTCAAGATAAAAAAACTGCTATATTTATTGTAGTTGATGATATTATAAAGAATAATAGAATTGTAACTAATATTTTCTTATATGAATTATTCTATTCACTTTATCATAAAGAACATATACCATTTAATATTATTATTGATGATATAAATCTTGTTATTCTATTAGAAAACTTTGATATTATGGTTAAGAATTCAAGAAATTACAATATTTTCTTTAATATGTCAGCTTTAGATTTAGAAGAATTCAATAATATTTATGGAGAACAAACTCGTAAATTATTTGAAGTAACCGATCTTATGAATAAAGATTAATTTGAAAAAGAATAAAATTTTTGGTAAAATATAAGCAATTTGAGGGGGATATATTATGTATAGAATTGGTGAATTTTCCAAAATGACTGATTTATCTATTAGAACACTTAGATACTATGATAGTATTGGATTGTTAATTCCTTATGAAATAGATAGGTTTACGGGATATCGTTATTATACGGATGATAATCTAAGTGAAGTATATTTAATTAAATTACTTAGAAGTGTTAATTTTTCATTAGAAGAGATATTAATGTATAAGTCATGTTTAAATGAAGAAATTATTGATAATAAGATAGATGAGTTATCTGATTCAATAAATGAGTTAGAGAGCAAAATTCAAAAGCTTAATATAATTCGTGAAGAAGTAAGTTCTAAAGATAATATTATTCCTTTAGAAAAGAATAAATCCTTAATGAGAATTGCAAGTTAAATAGTATTGAATATACTATTTTTCTTTTGCTATAATTTATTTAGGAGATGATATTGTGGAAAAACTACCACCAATTGAGAAAATACCGGAAGCTTATACAGCTATTATTGATAATCGAGTAGAGATGTTTGATAATTATGCAATAGTTAAATCTAGTACTTTAGAAAAAGAATATTTAATTAAATGGAATGATAATTTATATTATTCTAATGATAATTCAACTTATTGGCAAAACTACCTAGGTTATCCAGTAATTTCTGTATTAATGTTACAAGGCAAGTTAAGTTTAAATAAAGATATTCTCAAATACTTTAAAGGTATTAATTGGAATAATCTAAATAAAATTAATAAAAACGATTATCATGCGTCATTAGAAAGTGCTTTAGTAGATATATCACTAGATAAGAGAAAAGAAATAGATGATGAAATAAATAAAGTATATGAAGAGATAAAAAGTATGCAAATTGAATTAACAAAAAAGAAAAATATTAATTAAGTTGATAATTAATATTTTTTTTGATTTATTTTACATAAAACTGACAATTAAGTTTTCCTTAATTCTTAAATTAGGGTATAATTATATTAAGGTGGTTAAGAGTGGCAAAGCGTAAGAGAAAAAAAGAAGCAACAACTAATAATTTTAAATTTTCTGTAGAAATATTAGGTTTAATACTTATCTTAATTGCAATAATTGGATTAGGTAAATTTGGACCTGTAGGTAAGATAATTAAAGATTTTGCTATATTTCTATTTGGAGCTTGGTATAATGTATTAATTGTTCTTATTTTAATAATAGGTATGTATATGTTAATTAAAAGAAAGATGCCTAATTTTATAACGGGTAGATTAATAGGTTTCTATTTACTTATTATTTCTTTATTAACAATGGCGCATATGAATTATGTAGATACGGGGGTATCTTTAGGTACTGCTGTTAATAATTCAATTGATGTATTTTTACGAGTTATATCAAGTAGTTATGATGGTTTAAGTCAAACGGGTGGAGGTATAATTGGTTTATTCTTCAGTTTTATCTTTGTATCATTACTTGATAATATTGGAACTTATATTATTGTTTCCGTTCTAATTCTATTTGGTTTTATAATGTTAATTAATATATCTTTTGGAGATTTACTTGATAAAGTTCAAACAATATTAAAAAATAGACCAAAGAGAGAGAAAAAGGTTATGAGTCATGATGATGACGATGAAGAAGATGAAGAAGATGATGACGATGATAAGATTATCGTTCATTCAGCTGAAGAATTAAAGAAATATCACAGTATGGAAGAAGAGGTACCTATTCCTCAAACTCCTGTATCGGAAGTTCCTTTAATTTCGATCAATTCTAATTATCGTTTACCAAGATTAGATGATGTATTAGATCCATTAAAGAAAAATAAAAAACATGATACTGATGAATTTATAAAACAGACAACTATTGCCTTACAAAATGTCTTAGCAGATTTCCAAATTGTTGGTAAAGTAGTTGCTTGTCATGAAGGGCCTACAGTAACTCAGTTTGAAGTTGCAATTAAAAATGGTACTAAAGTAAGTAAAATTACTGGTTTATCAAAAGAGATAGCCTTATCACTTGCAGCTAAAGATGTTCGTATTCAAGCACCAATTCCTGGTAAGACAACGGTTGGTATTGAAATACCTAATAAGATAACTGTTGGTGTACCAATAAGAGAAGTTTTAGAGACAAAACAAAAAGAGATGGCCGGAATGAAGATACCAGTATCTCTAGGTAAAGATATTATGGGTAATAACTTTGTTGCTGATCTATCAAAAACTCCACATTTACTTGTTGCCGGTTCTACTGGTTCAGGTAAATCGGTATGTGTTAACTCATTTATTTCCAGTATTTTAATTAACAAGAGACCCGATGAAGTTAAACTTGTGCTAGTTGATCCAAAGAAGGTTGAATTATCCAACTATAATGGTGTACCTCATCTTTTATGTCCGGTTGTAACGGATCCTAAGAAAGCAAGTATTGCCTTACAAAACATCGTTAAAGAGATGGAAAAACGTTATGACATGTTTGCTGATGAAAAGGTTAAAAACATTGGTGGATATAATGAAAAGATAGCTGATTTAATCAAGAGAAATCCGGAAGATAATACGCTTAGATTAATGCCTTACATCGTCGTTATAATCGATGAGCTTGCTGACTTAATGTTAGTTGCAAGTAAAGAAGTAGAAGATTCAATCATGAGAATTACACAAATGGCAAGAGCAGCCGGAATTCACTTAATTGTTGCAACTCAAAGACCTTCAACGGATGTAATTACGGGTGTTGTTAAAGCTAATATCCCATCGCGTATTTCATTTGCTGTTGCATCCCAAATTGATTCAAGAACAATTCTTGATATGGGTGGAGCAGAAAAACTATTAGGTAAAGGTGATATGTTATATAAACCGATGGGAGAAAATGTTCCAATTCGTATTCAAGGTAACTTTATAAGTGATGATGAAATTGAAAGAGTTATTGCTTATGTTTCAAAAGAACAAGTTGCTCAATATGATGATTCAATAACTAAAGCTAGTTCTTCTAGTGGAGGTGCTGGTGAGTCTTATGGTGGAGGGGAATCTGACGATGAAGATCCTCTATATAATGAAGTTGTTGATTTCTGTATTGAATCAGGAAAAGTATCAGCATCATTATTACAAAGAAGATTTAGACTTGGTTATAATCGAGCAGCTCGTATTGTAGATCAATTAGAAGAAAATGGTATTATTGGACCAGCAAATGGGTCCAAACCTAGAGAAGTATTAGTTAAACTTGATGGAAGTTCTAATGGAGAGGATGAATAATCCTCTTTTTTATTGAAATAAAATAGTATTTGTGTTAGTATTATCAGCAGTAGGGAGTGATTGTTGTGATTGATACTAATTATATGGTAGCTGCATTATTGAGAATGTTAATTAAGGAATTAAGTGAACCTTTTCTAGATGAAGAAAAAAGACAACTTTATATTATAGATTTTAAAAATTGTTTTAGTGAAACTTTATCTAAACTAAGTGAAGAAGAAATATCTGAAGTTAAAAACTATATGGATTTCTTACTTCAACATACAATGGATTCTAAAGAACTATTAACCGTATTAAGTACTGGTTTAAGTGAAAATTCTGATGACCAAGAAGTGAGTAAGAGAAATGACTTTGTACATCATGTTCTTTCTGATAAGCAAAGAGATATTAATGATGTAATAGAAATATTCGATTTAACTATTTTCGTTACGATACTTGGAATGGAAGAATTAAATAAATATTTACCAACAAGTCCTAGTGAAACTGAAAAGAAGTTAACAAATACAAAAGAAAATATCGGTGAGTAACCGGTGTTTTTTATTATTCGTTTGGTATAATTTCTTCTCCTGTAATTTCAACATATAGAAGTATAAGACTTGATATAAAAATCATAAATGATGCTAGAAGTGTTAAAAAGTTATTTTTATTCTTTGTCTTTTTGTATCTATTATATATAATGTTTAGAAAAAAGAAGTTAATCACACTAGCTATTAAAAAGATTATAATATTTATTGTCTTATACTTTTTTCTGTTCTTTTGATTTCTGTTTTTTATATCTTCGATTTCAAGATTATTGGCTATAATTCCCCCAACAGCAAATAAGGAATAGATAATCCAAACTATATTTTCAACATTCAATATTTTCTCTCGATCTTCGTTCATATATAATTTTATGTTTTAGATTAAAAATATTAACTATCTATATTTTGTAATCTGATTTGACAAATAGTTATCAATTGTGGTAAACTAAACGTCACATAAAGAGATATTATTTACTCTAAATTGACAATGGGAGATTTAGAATGATATAATTACTATGTAATTAAGGAATAAGGGGGAATACTAATGAAAGGATTTATTCTTGATTATATTAACGAAAATGAATACAAGAAGTTAGAGCGAGCATTAAAAAAATATAATATGTTAGCTTTTAAAAAGTTAAACTTCGAATATTATCCTGCACTTAGAAGTGGTGAATTTTTAGGTGAATTAATGAGTTCTGATAAAGCAAATAATACAGAAACTTATGAATTAAAATTACCTAGTGATCATTTATTTACGCAAGTACATGGGGAAGTTAAAATAAGATATATAGTTTATAAAGAACAAAATGTAGTTATGTTAGAAACTATCATGCCAACAGAAATATTACTTGAAGGGCATGTAGCTGAGTTAACTACTTATAAAGGTGTTATGATTTCAAAAGCTAATTCAGAAAAAGACAAATTTATGATTAATCTATTTTCAGCTATGGATAAATAATTTTAGAGTATTAAAAAAGAGAGAAGTAATTCTCTCTTTTATTTTTGTTTTCTAACTAAACTAATTCCTACTAGATCTGGACTTCCATAACAAGCAACGATTCCGTTGATGTCTTTTCTGATAACTCGATTAAAGTATTTTAGACTATATAAGTAATCAATTATATCTTGCATATTAACTTTATCTTCTTGAACCGTACCAACTACAGCATAGTTTTTCTCAAATAGATGTTTATTATCTTCATTTACAACATCAGCCACTAGTTTTATAGCACCTTGACTTATTTTCTTTCTACTAATACCTTTAGTATATAGATTTCCTTCATTGTTGAAATCAACTCTAAATTTAATACCAGCCATTATTGATGCTTTTACTCCCATTAGTAAAGCTTTTTCTTTTAAACATAAATCAGATTTATTTCTTCCACTTCTAACAAATCCTTCTGGATTAGGTACATAGAAACTAGTTGCTATTCTTGTCTTTATATCATTAAGGATATTTATAATAGTTTCACTGTCATCACATTTAAATAATAGATTATTGGCTATTTCATTAAGTAGAGTACCGCCTGTAGCTCCCGTTAGTGTATCAACAACATGAATTTTTGTTCCTAATTCATCATTTAAATCTGCAGCAATTAACTTTGAAGAATTAACACTTCCTTCACTGATACCACTACTCATAGATAGATGAATGATTTCATCATAAGCACCCAATAGTTCTCTAAACTTATCTTCATAATCAGATAGAATAGGGGAAGATGTCTTAAAAGTACTACCTAATTCTTGTCTACTTAATATTTCTTTCGGAGTTATATCAATCATATCGCGATAACTAGTCTCCCCATTTTCAATTATTTGACTAGGTATCATATTATTTGTATTAATAGGATCAATACCACTATCAGTTGTAATTACTATCTTGCTCATTAGTTTCATCTCCTAGGTTTATATGATAACAAATTAGAATATACTAGTCAATCTAATATAATGTATAATTTTGTCGATAATTGTTCAAACTAATAATGGTGGTTTAGATGTATTATGCAAATAACTTTTTAACATTTTCTATATTTGGTCATACTTTTGAAACTTTTATATATAAATTACTTAAAGTTTCTAATAAGAGTGGATTTATGAAACTATTTTGGACACCATTTTATGGATGTGGAGTACTAATAGATATTATTATCTATGATTATTTAAAAAAGAAAATTAAAGATAAAAAGAAAAGAATAGTTATCTTATCTATAAGTCTATTAATTATATTATCCTTATTAGAATATATAGGGGGAATATTACTACTTAAATTATTTAATAAAGTAATGTGGAGTTATACCAATATTCCATTTCATATAGGTAAATATGTTTCTTTACCTTCATCTTTATTATGGGTGTTAATGTCTTTATTATATTTATTTGTTATAAGAAAATATACAGATAAATTAATAAGCAAGATACATCCTTCTATTACTATTGTCTTATCTATTATATTTGCAATTGATTTAATTATTTCAATTGTTTCTAATATATAACTTTGACAAATTATATTCTTTAATGTACAATAAATAAGCATTAAAGGGGTATTATATGAGTGTTGATAAGATTTATTATGAAAAAGAACTTAAGCATATTCCGGAAGAAATTAATGCAATTAAAGAATTCTTAAATAGCTTCTATCATGAAACTGGAGTTGGCTTTACTAGTATCTTCCCTTATTATGGAATAGAAGAAGATGATTATTTAAATCAATTTAGTTTTGTGCGATATTTCCTACATAATATGCAAAGAAAGTATTTAGGAGTTTTCTATGAAATGCTTAAATGTTCAGATTATGATATGCGTACGGAAATCCAATTCTTTAGTAAATTAATTGGCAGTTCACAAAAGATATGGGAACGTAAAGATTTCATTAGTTATGCAGATTCTTCACCAATAATTGATGGTTGTTATGTGAGTCAAGATAAAGTCCATATCGAAAGTGAATATGGTTCGATTGTATTTCAATCTATATTTGAATTACTCGATGAAGAAGATATTGTTCAATTTTTCAATAAGTACAAATTAGCGGAAAATTGTCATAATGTAAGCTGGGAATTAATGTCTTACTATGATAAAGTTAATCTAGTTACATCACTTATGAAATCCGGTTTTAAAGCTGAATACTATCATACTTATCTTGAAAAAGATGGTATAGTAATAGATGCAGCTTCCGGTATAAAATCGGATATCGAGAGTTATAATGGACTTTATTTACCAACTGAAGTATCTAAGGTAAGTAAAGATGATGTTGATTCGGAATATGAAAGAGCAATAAGTAATCATCAATTTGATAATTCATGTATTAAACCTAAAGCATTAAGAATAGCAATAAATAAAGAAAAAGAAAGAGGAATGTAATATGGCAAGAATAGTTAATGAAAGAAGTGTATATGAACACTTAGAAGTTATTGAAGTTTTATGTAAGAGATTATCTTCGAGAACTGATTCGGAAGAAAATGAAAGAAAAGCTTTTGCTTATATGAATAGAGAGATTGGTTGCCTTTTAGGTAAATGCTATTTTGAAAGTGGAGAGACAGTTGAACATTTAGAAGATATGATTTGTGATATTCTAGATCAACCTCAAGAATTTGGAAGTTCGGAAGCCATATATCAAATATATGCATCCATTCTTGGGACATTAGTTGAAATTAAAAATGATAATTATTTAAGAGATAAAAAAGTAGCAGTTAGATAACTGCTATTTTTAATGTAAGTATAATCTTTTTTCTTCACTTGATAAATATATATCTTGGATTCTATCTCTTTTAACATTACCTAAAGCATATTTATCTAGTAAATCATAACTTTGGCATCCATCATTATCTATATTACCATTTGATGATATATATTGATATTCAATATATAGATAAGTTTTCCCGTTTTCGGTGACAACTTCATAGTTCTTTTGATAATCAGTTAAATCACTTAAATTTTGTGGGACATCAGTTAAATGATTATCGAACGCATATCCGTAAGGTAATATATCTTCTTTTGGTAATTCTATTTTTAATATTGGTGAAAAATAAGATAGACCACTTAATTTTTCGACAACTTTTGGATCAGGTTCAGCATGAAATTGATCTTGGGTAATCATTAAAATTCCGGGACACAAACGTTCATAGTCACTAGTTTCAATGATATAATCCTTTAACTTATTTAAACCATGAACTAAATCCTCACTGTAACTAAGTCCATTTATACTTGCTATAAATTGATCTACTAATATTTCTTTTTGGATTACTTTATCAGCTACATAATCTACTAACTTTCCATTTAAAGTAGGTTCGCCACCCGAAAACATAAGTACATCAATATATCTTATATCATTATTATCAAATAGGGCATCTATGTTATCAATAGTCTGATGCATATTTTGAGCTTTACCTCGACAACAAAATTTACATACTTGATTACATAATCTAGTTATTTCAATTTGTAACTTTGAATAATGGATTTCCATAATACCAACCTCGTGATAGTTATATTACTAAATATTCAATTAAATATCAATGCAAAATAAAACTCGGACTTATTTGTCCGAGCAATATTTACTTTATGGTGCAGGTAACAGGACTTGAACCTGCACGAATCACTCCACTAGATCCTAAGTCTAGCGCGTCTGCCAATTCCGCCATACCTGCAAATAAAATGGTGGATCTTGTAGGACTCGAACCTACGACCGCCCGGTTATGAGCCGGATGCTCTAACCAACTGAGCTAAAGATCCATGCACTTGCTAAATAAATATATCATAAATTAAGGGGTCATGCAATAACTTTTTTGAAATTATTCATAAATATATATGATTATTTAAGCAAAAATATCAATAAAATTAGGGTTTTTATTAAATTATGTAAAAAATAGGACAAAAAATTTGCATTATTTCTAATTGTGTGTTATTATAGACGGCAATTCAAGGGGGAATGAATTATGAAGAAGTTCAAATTATTTGCATTTCTTGCTATCATAGCAACTATGCTATTTGCTGGAATTACTGGTGTTAGCGCTAGTACTAGTATCCCAGACACATTTACATCAGATAATTATAAAATTATCGAATACTTAGATAATTTTAGAGTTATCGTTAAGACTGCCGACAATGGCAAATACTATATTTATTGTATAAATATGGAAGCTACTTATGATAAGGGAGTAACTTTTACTAAACAAAGTACTGTAAATCCTGGATTTATCTATATCTTAAATAATAGACCAAATACTGGTGATAAAGATAAAGACTTCTATATTACACAAATGGCTGTTTGGTATTATGAAGATTATTTAAATCAAAATAATAAGAACTTAGAAACAGCAGTTAAGAAATATATCGTAGCGCATAAAGATACAAACGATGTTTGTAAGAAGATTATTGAATTACTTAATGGAGCTCAAAGTTATGTACAACAAACTGGAGGTTTAGCATTAGGTAAGGAAAATATTACTTTTACTGAGAAAGATGGATACTTTGTATCATCAGTTATACCTGTAACTACAAGAAATTTAACAGGTAAGTTAAAATACTCTTTAACTAATGCTCCTAAAGGATCTTTAGTAGTTAAGAGTGGTAATGGAGTTAAAGTTAAGATTCCGGTTGAAAAAATCGATGAAGGAAATCAATTAAAGTTCGCACTTAATGTATCAGGATCTTATGCTAAACAAGAAGCATATTACTATTATCATAGTAGTAAATATCAAAAGATCTTATTTCAAGATACTTTAGATAGAACTATAACAATTCAAGATTCAGTAAATATGATTGTTAGAAATTATCCTGACGATCATCAAGTTCAAATCAGTAAATCTGATGTAACTCAATCTAAGGAAATTCCGGGAGCTACATTAACAGTTAAAGATAGTACTGGTAATTTAGTATCTACTTGGGTTTCTACTGATAAACCAAATAAATTAACATTAAGAGCTGGAGAATATTCATTAAATGAAACAATAGCTCCAAAAGGTTATAGATTATCATCAACAACTATTAGTTTCAAAGTTGATGTCGATGGAAAAGTTTATGTAAAAAATGATAAGAACAACTATGTATTAGTTGATAGAGTAGTTATGATTAATGAATTACTAGATGTTGTAAGTTTTGCTAAGAAAGATAGTAAGACAGATTCTTACTTAGCTGGAGCTACAATGGTAATTAAAGATGAAGCAGGTAATGTAGTATCTGAGTTCACTTCTAGTACTTCAGTATATCAATTATCACTTAATGTTGGAAAATATACTTTAAGTGAAAAGAGTGCACCTAAAGGTTATATTTTAAGTAATGAAGTTGTTAATTTTGAAATATTAACTGATGGAACATTAAGAGTAAAGAATAATTCAGGGGAATATGCAGATAGTGCAATAGTAGTTTTCTATAATACACCAGAAGATAAGAAAGAAGTACCAGTTCCAGCAACTGGATCATCAGCAACATTGATTATACTATCAGGTGTAGCACTATTAATTGGCGGTATAGCTTGTGTTAAAAAGACTATCAAAGAATGCTAAGATAACCCTTAGTATTCTTTTAATTCTATTAGGTATTGGTTTAATATTATTTAATTATTTTGATGGAATTAAACATAATGTATTTAATTATCAAAATATTAGACTAATTAGTCAACAAGTTAGTATTGATGAAGAGTTAGAAGAAATAATAGAACCGGATATTATAAATGAAGAACCAACAACGCAAGTTGTAACGGATGGCAAAGATAACTATATTGGTTATTTAAGTGTTCCGGATGCAAATATTAAACGAGGATTTGTATCTCTTGATTCAAAATATAATTCAGTTAAATATAATGTCATGTTAATTGAAGGTTCGACAATGCCGGATGTAGAAAAAGGAAACTTAATATTAGCTGCTCATCGTGGAAATAGTTCAGTATCATTTTTTGATAAACTACTTAATGTCAAAATCGGTTCTTATGCTTATGTAACTTATAATAATAAAGTTTATAAATATGAGCTTAAGAATACTTATGATGAACCGAAAGATGGAATGTTAACAATAAGAAGAAATGCTGATGCAAGTTGTTTAACATTAATAACTTGTAATAAAGTAGATAAAAAAACACAAAAGATATTCAATTATGAATTAGTAAGTGTTAGTAGGGGGTAATAAATATGCCAGAATTGAGTATATTAGAAATAATTAAATATGCTATTGATTCTTTAATGCAATCAAAAGTATTTGTACTATTAGTTCTTGAATTAGAAATATTAATTATTGCATTTATCTTTAGAAGATTAATGAATAAAAAAATAGTTAATAGAACTAGTGCTATAGCAAGTTTTGTAGTATTTGGATTTTATATTAGTAATTATTTAGAAACAGTTATAACTTTCATTAATAATGTTTCTACTAAGTTTATTGAATTAATTTATTTCCCAACAACATTAGAGTTTATGGGAGTTATGATTATATCGTTAATTATTATGGCAATTACTTTAATTAGTAAGAAGAGTCATTGGTTACTTAAATTAATTAATTCTTCTTTTCCAATTACGATATCATTTCTATTCTTATGTATAATTGAATATATAAATACTAATAATATACCTTTTGATGAATTCTCAGTATTTACTAATCCAATATTAATGAGTTTATATGAACTTGCTATGGGATTATTTATTACATGGATTATTGGATTATCAGTTTATAAGATTGATAAGATAATAATTGCTGGTGTAAATAGTGCAGAAGAAATACCAAAAGAACAATTAGTAACTATAACATTACCAAAAGAAAAGAAAGTTATTGTTAATAATAATGAGGATGACATAGAACTTCCTAAATTAAAACAAATATAAAAAGAACTTAAATAAGTTCTTTTTTTAATTATCTTCAACATTAACTAATACAGCATGGACAACATTTCTTGTATTATTTGATGAACATGTTTGCATTGTTAAGATTTTATCTGTAGGTTTAATATCAACTTTAAAATCTTTTTTACTTCTTGATTTAATTAAGTTAATGAATTCCATAAATTCTTCTTCCGAATCAAAGTTTGTCTTTAAATAATCTTCTGTAGCTGGTATGCGATAAGTAGAGAACATTAACCATTGCATTTTTTTATTTAAAGTATTAAATGTTATTAATCTATTATCGGTTTTGTTATACCAACTAGGATTCATCATTGTACGCATTGTTCCAAACATGATTCCTTCTTTAACATTGTGTCCATATATGATAGTATTTTGATCTAGATTATTATGATCATTTCGATAATCCATAAATATCCAACCAAAATTATTTCTCTTTTTATTGAAATCTCGCCATAGATAGTAATTGTTTCTATTTCCTTGAACTACCGGATAATTAATATTGGTATTTTTGACATATATCCAACCAACCGTATCTTTATTCATCTTTAATAGAGAATCAAATACTTGTTCATAATTTGCTAAATATACTGGATCGAGTGGAGCAGCTGTAGTAGTTGTTGGCTCTGTAATTCCGATATTGGTTGTCGTAGTAGATGTAGTAGTAATAGCGTTTTCGATAATATTATCAAGTTCACTCATAGTATCATTTATCTTGTCTCTATCTAATTGCATTTGATAATAATTTAAACCGACAATTAATACACTTAAGATTACAGACATACCAATTAAAGTAGCAAACATTTTAAAGTTTATTTGTTTAAAGAAATTATTACTTTTATATTCATTTGAATAATCTAATTTAAACTTAATATTATTCTTTTCTAAGTAATTCTTTTCTTTTTTCTTAATATAATTTAC
Source organism: uncultured Muribaculaceae bacterium (assembly GCA_964551965.1). GTDB lineage: Bacteria > Bacillota_I > Bacilli_A > RF39 > UBA660 > CAG-582. Next base: position 2,018 of record CAZKFB010000015.1, on the reverse strand, counting down.
TGAATTAAATATGGTATTTAAATCATTGTTCTTTTCATATACTTGAATAAGTATATTTTTCTTTTTATTATCTTTTAATTCATTAATAATTGTTGTTAATATCTCATTAGAATATTTAACTAGTTTTATAACTTTTAATCTATTATTAATAGAAATAAATGCTTTTAATTCATCTAATTCATCTTTACTAAAACTATTAGATATAACAAGTACTTTCTTATAATAGATATCGGAATAACTTTCTAAATTATTAATAATAGATAATGGAGTAGGATTACTAATCTTATTTCTTGTCTTAACTATTAAATTCTTATTGATATCAAGTCTTTCAATAAGGAAGTGTGACATATCGAAACATTCAATCTTCTTTAAATAATTACTTTCTAATAGTTTTAAGAATAGATCATAACTTACTTTCTTATCAGGTTTAAATATTACGGAATCAATGTGTTCTAAGGAATTTATCAAATCAATACTTATAAGAGCAATATCCATATTATTAATAATGGCTGTTTTAATATCTCTTTTAATAATAGCAACATTTAAAAAAGATGAAACTAGTTCAAAGTTTTCGTGAATATATTCAATAGAGAATTTTAATTCTTTTACATTGATAACATTAGTGTTATTTAAACTCTTATAATCTACTTCTTTTTTTATTTCAGAGATAGAAATGGTGTTTTGTGATAATTTAAATACTATGTTACTATTCATAATATTCACTCCCTATTTTAATAATAACATATTAATAAGATTAATTCTATTACTAATTTGACATCATTTATTTAAAGTGTTATTATATGAATGAAATCGCTGATAGAGGACACGATTATTAATTAATTTTTATAGAGAGTCTATGGTTGGTGGAAATAGATAATTGAGATTAATAGTTACTACCTTTTGAGAGAGTTAATAAACTCCGGGGAACCCCGTTATCAAGAATAAGTTAAACAAGGGATGGTACCGTGTATTTTTATACACTCCTAGGTATCATTCTTTTTTTATTTTAGGAGGAATTTTATGGATGATTTATTTAATAAGGCGATTGTTCTCATTTATCCGGATGGATTTATTGAGGAGATTCCGATTGGAACAGAATCAGTTCATTCTTTAGTTTTAAAAGAACATGCTAAACATTCTACGCGTTTTCGAGAACTATGTGGTAATCTTAACTTTGATGTTGGTATTCATATGCATATTGATTTAGCATTACTACAAAATGGGGTAATAGCAATTTATAATTATAATTTGAAAGATATTATTAATGATCCAAGTATTATATATAGTTGTCCACCTCAATTTAAAGTTTTTTTAGGTACTAAGTTTTATAGTGATGAACAAAGAGAAAAGTATGAAAAGTTAGATGCCATGTATGGAACCTTATTTTTTAGATATTATTATGATGCTGAAAAACAAGATTTCTTACCGGAAACTCTACTTAGAACTGATGAAGGAGCTAGATTGTTATGAATGAAATATTTAATCAAGCAATTGTATTGGTGTATCCGGATGGATATGTAGATAGAATACCAATTAAAAGAGATATTGATGATCATGTTAAATATTTTTATGAATACTTAAAAGTCTCTAAGAGATTTCAAAGTATTGTTAAAGATAATGGATTTAGATTTGATTGGAATCATGAATATATTATCACCCCGATAATAAAGTTACTCACCGATAATGGGGTAATCTTAATTATAAATTTTGCAATAGCTTACATTAATATGGCTCCAGAAAGAGCTGAAGAATTAGCAATGTATTCTATAACATTTCCAAAAGATTATAGACAACATGCTGGACTTAATGCTGTTAAAGATATGATTAAGAAAATGAATCCCGATAGATATGAATTAGATAAGTATTACGAAGAAATGAATAATTTTGATAATTTTGATCCTGATGAAGCGGAAGAGTTTCTAAATGGGACTAAAGGATTAAAACAATAAAGAAAGAGGAGATAAAAATGGTAAATTTTAAAGAAGATGAATATTTAAATAAATTAAATCATAGTTGTG
>CAZKFB010000014.1:0-26505 GCA_964551965.1 uncultured Muribaculaceae bacterium | reverse complement strand
ATAAGTACAGCTTCAATTAAGTTGCCATCACTAAGTTCAAATAGGTACTTATTAGCATCTTTACTAGTTTGTCGTTTTTTTAGGGTTAATAATGATATATCTAGATTACTTTTAAGTTTTTCTCGGGACTCTTTAGACAAATTAGTCATAAGATCAAAGTCAAATACTCTCTTTTTATAAATCCAATCAAATACTTGTTTAGCTTTATATGCTCCTTCATCTATTGATGAAAAATATTCAATTAAATCATCTAACTTGTAATCGAATATGCTTTTCATATTTCACACCCTACAATAATTATAGCAAATATTAAATAAAAAAGATATTAAATTAATAATATCTTATCTATATTTTTGCTTTAATTTTCTTTTCTTCAATTGATTTAGCATCAGTATAAAAATCATCGTCTGTTGGCATGTTCTTTTTTCTTAATCTTTTATTGATGGTATCACAAATTAATTCATATATAATCGTGAAGCATGGAACAGCTATCAACAGACCAATTAGACCAAACAATCCACCAAATAAAGTAATTGAGAACAATACCCAGAAACTTGGTAATCCCGTTGCTTGTTTTTGAATTCTTGGAGTAATTAAATTACTGTCTATTTGTTGTAACAGAATCATAAATAGTATGAATGTAATTGCTTTTACAGGATCTACTAAGCATATCAATAATGCGGATGGAATTGATCCAATATAGGGTCCAAAGTATGGTATTAAATCAGTTAAACCAATAATAACTGCTATTAATAACGCGTATGGATATTTGAATACAAGTAAGAATATTAGAGTACAAAGAGCAATTATGGAAGAATCACATATTTTACCAATCATAAATTGACCAAATATATGATTAATATGTTTAATCTCATCGATAAAATCATTTACCCTATTAATATTGAAAATAGAATATAAAGTCTTTCTAATTCCAGCACCAAAGTTCTTTGTATTAGCAAGAATATATATTGCAAATACAGTACCTATAGCAAAATTAAAGATAAATGAGAATACACCAAATATACCTTTAGATAAATTTGCTATAGCTGAATTAGTCGCTGGTAAAACAACATCATTTAAAGCCTTAGTGATATAGCCAATAATATCATCATAATTATCTAAAATAGTTGTTTCAACATCAGAATTTGATAGCCAATCCAATAATGCAGATTCAACATTCTTAGCATATGTTGGAACATTGACAATAAGAGATTGAATACTAAGTAATAATTGAGGAATAATGAAACTTATAAGTGCAACAATAACGCCAATTATTACAACTATCGTACAAAGAATACTCAAATTTCTTCGAACGGGATCTTTCTTAATCTTAGTAAACACTTTATTTTCAAACAATTTAACGATTGGAGACATAATATAAGCAAGTACTAGTCCATAAATAAGTGGTTTTAAAATCGTAGTTATCTTACAAATAAGTGACCAAATTGAAGGGAGTAAGAATAATAAGTAATAAAATAGTATGGCGGCTGCAATTACTAAAAATGCCATAACTCCAATTTGTACTATACGATTTTCGAGTAGTTTTTTCATATCATCACCTTAAATTAATTATAAATGTAAAATGATTATTTGTAAACACTTATGATTGTTATATATTGGCAAATTATGAGTAAACTAAGTATGGTGATTATATGAACTATCTTGATTTGATTTTAAAAGATTATAAGGATGTTAGTGACTTAATTATTAAAAGTATTAAAAACATTTATATTGTCTATATTGAAACTTTAATAAGTCAAGATAAGATTAATGATTATATTTTAAAACAAATTGTCGATTGTAAAAAAGTAAAAAATATAAAAGAACAAATTGCTAGTCCAAATCTAAAAGAGATTTCTAATATCGAAGATTTTGAAAACTATCTAAATTCCGGATTTACAATTATTATTAATGAAAATGAAGTAGTTGCTATTGAAACTAAAGGAGACTTAATTAGAAGTATCGATAAGCCATTAACGGAGTCTACTCTATTTGGTCCCAAAGATTCTCTAACGGAAAGTATTCAAACTAATATCGGTTTAATAAAAAGAAGAATACGATCTAATGATTTAAAGAGTATGGAATATACAATTGGAAAATATACTAAATCAATAATTAATATTCTCTATATTGACTCTATAGCAAAAAACACGGAACTCGATTATCTAAAAGAAAGATTAAAAAGTATTAACATTGATGGATTCAATGATATCGGGGAATTAAAACCATTCTTAGTAAATGATAGTAGAAATGTATTTCCCGGAATTAAAATAACTGAAAGACCAGACTTAGTTTCTAAATCTTTACTTGCTGGTAAAATAGTCATCGTAATGGATAACTCCCCTTATGCCCTTATTCTTCCCTCCTTCTTATCAGATTTTATCAATCCTGTAAGTGATGATTATATAAAGGGAATAAATGTTAATTTTATTAAAATATTGAGATTCTTTTGTCTATTCTTTTCGATTGTATTTCCCGCTTTTTATATTGCTATAACTACTTATAATCAAGAATTAGTTCCCACTAACTTACTCGTTAACTTTCAAAATCAAAGAGCTGAAGTACCTTTTCCGGCTGCTCTTGAATGTTTAATAACTTTAATAACTTGTGAAATACTAAGAGAAAGTGATTTAAGATTTCCTTCTTCGTATGGATCAGCAATTTCAATATTAGGAGCATTAGTGTTAGGTTCAGCCGCGGTTGATGCCGGAATTGTATCTCCGATAATGATAATAGTAGTTGCTATTACCTTTATATCCAGTTTAATATTTACTGATTTAGATATAACACATGCTATTAGATATTGGAGATTTTTATTTATTGTTGTTGTTTCTCTATTTGGCGTATATGGTTTATTGATTGCCTTCATTTTCTTAATAGCTAATATTTGTAATTATGAAATCCTTGGAAATCCATATTTCTTCCCGATTGCTCCTTTTGATTTAACTTATATTAAACAGACTTTATTTAGAATGAAAAATAATAAGAGAAGTAAGTTATTAAGTAATAATACTTGTAAAGGAGATACCCCATGAAAAAAATAATACTAATAATTATATCTTTATTCTTTCTAACTGGTTGTGCAGATTATACAGAACTTGAGAATTTAGGTATTACATCTTCCCTATTTATCGAATATGATGGTGAATATAAAATAACTTCCGAAATATATAAAGATGAAGAAATGGAATATGTTCATTCTTCAGGAAGTACAATTGCCGAAGCTATTAGTAGCTTTAACTATAAAAGTAAAAATGACATTTATCTAAGTCATTTAAATGCTGTAATAATAGATTCTAAAGTAGAAATAAAAGATATTATATATTATTTTTTAAGAAATCCAAAAGTAAATACAAACTTCTTTTTAGTAACAACTGACAGTGATGATTTCTATGATAAAGATGAAAATATTGGTTTAAAGATTAAAAATATTTGTAGTCGCCTTAAACGCAAAGATTTCTTTCAAATGACTAAAGATTATTTAAATGAATATTCGGATATTACTCTTCCCTTCTTAGATAAAAAGCTAAGCATGGATGAAGTAAATATATATGATGGAGATAAGGTAATAGATACATTAAGTTCTAAAGATACTCTAATATATTCGATATTGACTAATAAGAGTTCCAATGAGACTTTAAAGTTTATGATCGATGATAAATTTATTGTTCTTTCTGTTAACCAAATTATAAAGAATATTAAAGTTGATAAAAACATTCAAATAGATATTAATATAGAGATGGCAATCGAAGAAAAAGATGATAGCATAAAAGATTCTACTGTTAAAGATATAACTTATTTAGAGAGTATTGTTAATACTTATATGAATGATTATATAAATGATTTCATTAAAAAGATTAAAGAAGGAAAAACAGATATTTTGGGTCTAGAAACTTTAATAAATAATAAATATAAAAATGTTGATAAGAATTTCTATGAATATGATTTTGATATTAACACTAAAGTAAATATTAATAAGAAAGGACAACTACTAAAATGAAAAAAGAATATAATATCTTACAGTATTTTAATATGAGAGCTTTCTTTATTGGAATTGGTATTTCGAGAATTCTTTCGAATACTCATGAACTACATCCTATATCTATTATAATTGGAACATTAATTGGTTTATTAATATTAAAATTTGTAAACATAGAAATTAAGAACAATATAGTTAATACAATCGTTGCAACTGCTCTATTTACTTGTGCCTTTGTCGTCATTATAAACCTTGTGAGTACAATGTATTTAAACCATATGATGAAACTATTACTAGGAATACCTATTATTCTTCTTCTAATGTATATTCTAAAATGTAGAGAGGTGCTGATATATCGAATATCAAATATCATGATTGTTTTAGTTGTTTTCTTTTTCTTCTTTATTCTCCTATCTCTTTTACCAAATATTGACATAAGTAATCTAATGTATACTAATGTAAGTATTAAGAATGTAATAATATCAGCATTTGAATATGCAATTATATCAACTGTACCAACATTTATTATAAGATACAAAGAGACAGCTAATATTCCGATTTATAAAACATATATATTATCTTCAATAACTATATTAGCTATGGTATTTATTACATATTTAGTTCTTGGTCCTAATCTTTCAGACATATTTAGATATCCTGAATATATGGTTTTAAAAAGTATAAATATAAGCGGATCATTAACTAATCTAGAAAATATGTTATCATTATTTTGGCTTATTGATGCTCTAATGTTTATATTATGTTGTGGTAATACGATTAAAAGACAAGTTAATAATAAAGTTATACTAAATGTTATACTAGTAGCAATATTAATTATTGCAAGTATAATAAGTAAGCATTATCAATTAATACTATCTCTTTATTTATATATTATACCTATATTATTAATATCTTTAATCGGTCTATATTTAGTTAATAAAAAAAGTTCTTCTTAATTTGAAGAACTTTTTATTTTAAATGAATTATATATATTAAATAATATATTTGGTAAAAGTAAAAATTGACTAAAATAAATTATACTAAATGTTTTAGTATTAGAAGTCTGAAATATAATACTAAATATAAATATTGAGATTACAAATACCATATAAATGGATAAGGTTATTAAATCTATTAATTCAATCTTTTTTTTATTTTTTATTATAGCAATTGTAAAAGCAATAAATAGTATTGCTGATATAATTCCCAATGCTATATTATTTGAAAACATACCTATTAAAATAATTGAAGCTATATTATTTAATACCAAAAGAACAAGATATAAGTTTTTCATACTACACCTCTTCTATTAATGAATTGAGTACTTTTAATTCTAAATACTTAGTTGTAAAAGTACCTACTAAATCATTCTCTTCAAGATATTTTAAAGATTTAGTATCTCTTATTTTAAATTCATACCTTAAATAATATTCTTTTTTAATTGAATTAGGATAATTAGTTGAAGCAAGAGCATCAATATAAATAATATCGGTTTCTTTCTTAGATAATTTGCAGATATTGACTACATCATCATAATAATTTAGAAATGTTAAATCATCTTTAAAATAAGTTTCATAATAGTTTTTAACATTGGTATTATCCGAAAGATAAGTATCGTCTATACGATTCAACATATTATTTAAAGAACTTTGACATTCTTTATTTTTTATCTTTTTAATTTTATCTGTTAAATTTAGTTTAATTGTGTGATAGCCATCTATAGTTTTAACATTAATAGTACGATTATAACTAGTTAAAGAAATAATAATACCAATAATAGTTACTACTATAATAGTTGTCATTGATGACAATAATATTAATTTACTCTTCATGTATTCACCTTCTAATTATTAACTATCTATGTTTATTATAACAAATTGGAGAATAAAAAAAAACTGAAATAATTTCAGTTTTAAAATGGCATTTTCATATTTCCATTAGAGAATTGTTTCATCATCTTTTTCATACTTTCAAATTGATTAAGTAATCTATTTACTTCTTCAACACTTCTTCCCGAACCGGAAGCAATACGTTGTTTACGAGTTGCCTTTAATACTTCAGGATGTCTTCTCTCATAAGGTGTCATTGATAAAATAATTGCTTCAACATGAGCCATATCTTTAGGATCAATATTGATATTATTTAAACCAGCTTTTCTAGCGCCAGGCATCATTTTTAAAATATTTTCTAATGGTCCAAGTTTTCTAATTTGTTTTAAGTTTGTTAAGAAGTCTTCTAGATTGTAATCTCCTTTACGCATTTTCTTTGCTAAATCATTAGCTTCGGTTTCTGATATTATACCTTCAGCTTTTTCAGCAATAGATAAAATATCACCCATATCTAAAATTCTTTCAGCCATTCTTTCCGGATAGAATTCACTTATTCCATCTAATTTTTCCGAGTCACCAATGAACTTAATTGGAACATTAGTTAAGTGTCTTACAGAAAGAGCAACACCACCCTTAGTATTTCCATCCATCTTTGTTAAGATAGCACCAGTAAGTTCTAAAGCATCATTAAACCCATTTATAACATTGATGGCATCTTGACCCATCATAGCATCTATTACTAATAATACTTCATTAGGTTTAACTGTATTATTAATCTCGATTAATTCTCCCATTAATTCTTCATCGATATGTAGACGTCCTGCTGTATCGATAATGATAAAATCATGTTTATTTTCCTTAGCATAATTAAGAGCATGATTTACAATATCTAATGGTTTTGACTTACCTTCTTCAAATACTGGTATATTAAGAGATGCACCAATACTCTTTAATTGATCAATTGCTGCCGGACGATAAACATCACAAGCAACAAGTAAAGGATTTTTCTTATTCTTTTTACGAACTAGATTAGCTAATTTACCAGCCGTAGTTGTCTTACCTGAACCTTGAAGACCAACCATCATAATTATTGTTGGATTTTTATCAACACATAAAGGAACATAGTCTCCACCTAGTAAACTTACTAATTCATCTTTTACTAATTTAATAAATAGTTCTTCAGGTTTTAAAGTTTTTTCAACTTCCATACCAATTGCTTTTTCTTTAACATTTCTAGTGAACTCTTTTACTACTTCATAGTTAACATCAGCTTCAAGTAATGCCATACGAATTTCACGCATTGCTTCGCCAATATTATCTTCAGTTATACGACCCATACCTTTGATGTTTTTAATAGCATTTTGTAATCTGTCACCCATATATTCAAACATATTATTCCTCCTCGAGTTTATTGATATATTATACAATAATGATAAGATGGTAACCCATTTTGTTTATTTACATGTTTTATTATTCCTACTCCCATATATGTATAATATTTATTAGTTGTAATACTTGTAGCATTTATTGTATTGTTAACAAGATAATCCTGATTAACATTTTGATTAACTGTCCAGAAACGATAATTACTATAACCATCTAGATAATCAGTAGTTGCTTCTTCTCCTTGTGAATTATATACATCACCGGCCGATTCAGCAAATTCTCTTAGCTCAACAGCAACAGTTAGTCTATTTAAACCATTTCTCTCTCTCATTTCATTTATTTTGTCAGCAACATACCATTCCCATGAATCTACAGCATTGGCATGATTAGATGCACCGGTTGCCTCCGTATAATCAGGAACGTCAGGTATTGGTGATATAGAACCAGTTCCACTACTCTTTGTTGTCGTTCTATTTGTTGTTGTTCTTGAACTACTACTTGATTTTCTCGTTGATCCTTGTTGAATTTTCGCCGTCGTTGTTGAAGTAGTCGTTGTTTTTTCTTCTTCTGAGTTTGTAGTAATAGTTTGTTTTGTTGTACTTTCTTTTTTATATGTTCTTCTCGTTGTTGTACTCAAATATTTTGGATCATTCTTATCTGACTGAAAATCCAATATAGCAACAACAGAAAATAATACGATTAATAATAGAATGAAAGCAATAACTGCTCTCAATATAAATATCTTTTTCTTATCATTTGAATTATCCATATAATCACCTAATTATAATTATAACAAACATTATTAATTTTTAATAGTTTTAAATAATCTAGTACCCAATATTAAGGGGTTTATACACTTATCTTTTACAGGTTCCATAAATGTTAAATTTGCTTCTTTAGTAGTTTTAAATTCTAACCATAACATTTCAAGTTCGTTATCAATACTTTTATTTTCTTCGATGATATCAATAATCCCATGTTCTCCATAATGATATAAGTCATCCATCGTAAAGATATTTAATGAAAGACACTTTTTAATAACTTTAGCCATTAAATTCATCATATAATAATCGTTAATTGAACTAGTTCTTCTATTATACTCATTGTTAATTTCTACTACTTTTTCCGCAACTAATTTATTATTAAAACCTATTTCTAATTCGCCTTCTTCATTTGTAAAAAGGGTCAAACTATCGAGTATTTCTTTCAATAATTCTTCATTCATTAAATTAGTCCATCCAATACTTACAGAAATAATACCCTCAAGACGATCAGCACATAGATGTGGTCTTCGAGAATCGACAACCGGATCATTTTTATAATCAATTATATCTTCTAGTTCAACGCCATCACTTTCAAGCATTTCTATTAATTCTTTTGAACTAGCAAGAATACTTTCTGTTCTTTCTTCTGTTGATTCTTGAACAAGATAATCTTTATTCATAAAATCTATTACATGAGAAAATGCTGGTGAAGCTACATCATGAAATAAAGCAGCTAATGTACTCTTTTTATCATGCGTTAATCTCCAAGTTATTAAAGCAGTATTTAGAGAATGATCAAAACGACTTATAAAAGCATGAAATTCATACATCTTTTTTGAACCATATTCCATACCACAAAATATTGATACATCCATTAGTCTTATTAGAATATCTAATTCTAAATACTTTTTTAAAAATTCAGGAATAGGTCCTAGTAAACTTTGATAATATTTATAAAGTGTCATAAAATCAATCCTTCTCTAATGGAGATTATCATAACAAAAAAAGAGATATTTGACAATAAACATTCTCTAATTTTTAAAATTCAGAAAAAATAGGCATTTGATATACCAATTTTTTATTTTCGGGCATCTTATCATGTTTTACATATTCACCCTTTTTAATACGGGATAATGAAGCAAATTCTCTTTCATAATTTGCTAGAGCTAAGTAATTATTAAAATTCTTGTTTTTATATTTTGCTCTTTTATATCCTGTTTCTAAACGTCTTTTGTATTTAGCTAAAGCATAATTGTTTGTATATTTTTTTACCAATTCGCTTTCTTCATTGTATGGGTTATCTCTAAATTCAATTTTATAAATTGCGGCAAGTAATGCTAAGGCATGCCAATAATCTAATTCTTCTACTTCCATAATATAGTCTATAACATTTAATTCTATCCCACATCCATAACATCTTATAGTATTGTTGTGAGAATTAACCCGCATAGATGGAGTTCCTTCATTATGAAATTGGCAACAGAAAAGGAAAGCATCATCAGATACTTTCTTTATATTGGCAAATTTATGATTATTAGTAGAAACTAAATGTAATAAACTTGCTTCATTTTTGATAAAATCTGTGTAACTTACTTTTTGATATTTTTTCTTTAAACTTATTAATATCTTATAGAATTCAATAGCTATGCTTCCTAAATATTTTAATAATTCTTTCTCATAGCGGATAATATTGTCCCACATATAGAAAATTTCTTTTTCATCTTCAGGCCATATTACACGGAAATAAGGATAACCCCTATATTTTTCCCGAAATAGATATCGAGTATGAATAGCTTCATTAATTTCTACTTTTATTTGATATTCTAATTGCATTAAACTATTTATTATTTGTTCAAGATGATTAATATCTCTTTTATCTAACCCGCTTGTAAAAAGAACTTCTATATAATCATTTAATTCCAAATTGAAACTATCTACAATATTATATAATTCATCTATTTTTATTCTAGTGTTAGAAACTCTTTCTTTTTCATATAGATTTTCTCTCATTGATATCCCCCTAAATTAAGTAAATTTAAACCTTGCTTATCTGATTAACAATTATTTGATATTTATCTAATCTTCTCTCAACACGTCCCTCAATTAGTAATAAATCTCCAACATTTATTTCGCTTATATTTAAATTATCAAATAAGATAAATTCATTAGAAGTCGTTTCATCACTTCCAACAAGGAACGCCATATCTTTATTCTTTTTGGTTTTTATTACTTTAATCTTTTCAACTAAAACTACTGTCTTAATTAATTTGTTAAAATTAGATGCAATATCGATTTGCTTCATAACTTTCGTATATTTACTAGCAGGATGAGTTGAAACATAGAATCCAAATAGATCAAGTTCATGTTGCATTAAATCAAATTCTGGCATTTCACTTTCCATAACCATTTCTGGTTTATTAACTAGTGATGAATCTAAATCATGTATTAATTCCGCATAAGTTATTGAAGATGAAATATTCTTTAAAAGTGTTGCTCGATTATATCCAAACGCATCAAATACACCAGCTAGAATTAAATTCTCAAGAGTTTTTTTGTTAACATTAAATCCATAAGAACGCGCGATAAAATCAAAGAAGTCAGTAAATGGTTTATCTCCTCTTGCCGAAATAATGGCATCGCTTGATGAAGAACCTACACCTTTAATTACACGAAGTGGTAAACGTATTCCATCACTCTCTTTAGAATATTTATTTTGACTCAAATTGATATCAGGTTTTAAGATGTTTATTCCACATCTCTTAGCTTCTTCAATATATTCCTTAGTTTTAGTTTCACCACTAATATTAGAATTCAAGAGATTAATATAATAATAATCTTTATAATATACTTTTAAATATGCCATTTGATATGCGATAAAAGCATAAGCTACCGAATGAGATTTATTAAATCCAAATCCAGCAAATTTTAATATCCATTCATATACAGTATTAGTAACTTCTTCACTATATCCATTATTTATAGAATTAGTTATAAATTTTTCTTTAATACTTTCAATTTCTTTAACTTTTCTCTTACTGATAGCTCTTCTTATTATATCAGCTTCTGCATAACTAAATTTAGCCATACATTTTAATATTTCCATAATTTGCTCTTGATATACAAGAATACCATAAGTCGGTTCAAGAATATATCTTAAAGATTCATCAGGTATAACAACTTTTTCTTTTCCATGTTTTCTATTTATATAGGAATCTATATATTGCATTGGTCCTGGTCGATAAATTGCAAGTGCCATTACTAAATCATCAAAACGATTTGGTTTTAATCGAACTAAGAAATCTTTTAAACCATTTGATTCAAATTGGAATACCCCAACCGTATCAGCTTTCGAGAATAATTCATATACTTTTTTATCATCTAAAGGAATATTATTAATATTTATATCTATATTATCTTCTTTAATACTCTTTAGACAATCTGACATAATTGTAAGATTCTTTACCGATAGGAAGTCCATCTTAAGGATCCCTAATTCTTCAAGTTCTTCTTTTGGATAACCTGTTAACACTTCTCCATTACTTGTCATTAATGGTAAATGATTAGTTAAATCATCACTACAAATAACAACTCCGGCAGCATGAATAGTAATATGTTTTTTTAACCCCTCTAAAGGTAAGGATTCCTCATATACTTTCTTTAAAATCGAATTTCTATTAAGTAAAGAATTTACTTCGTCTGTTAAATTTTCTTTTAATGTCTTCTTACTACTTATTAATTTCAATAGAGAATTTATTGTAAGTTCATCGACATTATTTATTTTAGCTACTGTCCTTAAGACATCTTTAGCGGCCATTGTACCGAATGCAATAATTTTAGCAACTCGATTCTCCCCATATTTTTCTCTTACATAATTTACTACTTCTTCTCTTCTCTCATCTTCAAAATCAATATCGATATCAGGCATCGTAATACGTTCAGGATTTAAAAATCTTTCAAATAATAAATCATATTTTAATGGATCTATCCAAGTTATACCTAAAGAATATGCAACTAATGAACCGGCTGCCGAACCTCTTCCTACGCCAACGAAAATATCATTTTTAATAGCAAATCTGACATAGTCAAATACAATTAAGAAATAATCCGTAAACCCCATATCAATAATTACTTTTAATTCATAATCTAATCGCTCTTTATATTGAGGTGTTACTTTATCATTTAAACGTTTTTCAAGCCCGCGGTAGCTTAAAGTTTTCAAATATTCAACAGAGTCTGATTTAGCATCGAAAACTGGAATATATTTTTCTCCATTAGGAAAATCAATATCAATTAAATCAGTTAATTTAGAAGTATCTTTATCCTCTATTTTTAATACCTTATTATTATAATTAACTAGTTCAATATCTCCTAATTTTTTATTGTCATTTATTAAATTTAAATAATTAATATATTTAGCATTCTTGGCATCGATTACTCTGGTATCATTAATAAAAATAGTATTATTTGTTATAAGAGATGCATTTATTTCTTCTTCCTTATTTGAGTATGATACAAATACTTTATCGAATATTTTACTTACTACTTCAAATAATTCACTAGATTGTATTGGTAAAACACATATAACATTATCTTGATAATCATTTAATGTACTAATAGAAATATTTTCTAAATTAGTAAGTCTAAATAAATTTACTAATCCATCATAGTTTCTTGGATATAGAAAAATATGATAATTATCAACTATTATATCAAGACCAATTATTGGTTTTATGGAATTCTTCTTACATAATTCATAAAAGATATGAGACGAGCATAAATTATTATCGAGAATTCCAAGCGTATTTAAATCATGATTTATTCCATAAGAAACATAATCATCTACTTTTATTAAGCTTTTTAATAGAGAATAATCAGTTTTAACGCCTAATGGAGTAAACACATCTATCACCTAATCAAATTATACAACATATGTTTGATATTGACAATAAAATAATTAGGACAAAAGAAGTAAATTATATCAATTTCAGAAAATATTAAATACACCAAAAAAGGTTGACTTATACTATAATAATTGATATAATCTTAACGAACTTGCGAATGGAGGGAAAACGATGACAAAGATTAAAACTGATAGAAAACCATTAACTGGAAATTCAAGAAGCCATGCTTTGAATGCTACAAAAAAGAAACAAAAATTAAATAGACAAACTAAGAAAATAGATGGTGTTAAGTACGATTTAACTAATCGTGAATGGAAATCAACTAAAAAAGCTGCTTAGATTTAAGCAACTTTTTTTATTTTTTAAATATATTATCGATTATCAATCCTACAATAGTACCAATAGAAATAGCTATACAGATTGATGGAAATACATTTTTAATTTGTACTCCTACTATTGTTCCAATGATCATATCTACACACATACCTATTGGCATAAAATATATTTTAGTATCTAATTTATTATTCTTTTTATTCATGACTATCATCTCCATTAATATTTAGTGTACCCTTACCATTAATTATAATTGTTTTTTCTCCTTTTGTATATGACTTATTATCAATTATTTTTTTATTAACTTTAATATTTTTATTGGCATCTAAAATTTCAATTCGATAATTATTTATTTTATCTTTTAAATTAAAATCTAGAGTTCCTTTAGATGTGTTGATTTCACTTCTTCCACCTAAGATTCCATCATATGTAAGTTTTCCATCAGCAATAAACACATCTGCATTGTGAATATCTGACTCTTTAATTATCATCTTACTTGAATTAACAGCTATGTCGGTTTTATTAGTTATATTTAATTTATTAATGTGTATGTTACCTGATTCACTTGCAATAGAAAAGAAATCACTAGTAACATCATCTAATTCTATATTACCTTTATTACTTTTAATATATAATTGATTGAATTTAAATTCCTCCGGTATAGTTATTTCTATTTTATCTGAATTATTATCTAATTCTTTTATTTCTACTTTGTTATCATGATTGATTGCTTCAATTTTTTTCTTATCATATTTGATATTAAAACTCTTTCCTTTAACAATTGAAAAGTTAGAATTAGAAAGTTCAACAGTTAATACTTTAATAGCACTCTCTAAATTCTTATTATCTTTTTCTTTTTTTATATTATTAATATCTATTAAATTAATTCCAATTAATAATAGAATAATAATTGATAAAGATAATAACACATATAGTAATTTATTCTTCATAATAATCCCTACTTACATATATATTTTAACATAAAAAAAGCATTAATTAATGCTTTTCTACATAAACCGTATCAATCTTATATAAGTTATTATTTAGTAATACATAAACTCGATAGATATCATTATTTAAATTAAGATTAAATATTCTCTTAGTTTTAGTATTATTTTTATCTTTATAATTTAAGATAAATACTTCTCCTTTTTTATTAACAAAATATAAATCTATTTGATCATTTTCGGTAATTTGATAATTAGTTGTTAAGGTATTATCAGTTAAATCAAAAGAATAAATCCATTCTTGGGCTTCAGGTAAATCAAGATCTTTATAGTTCTTCTCTGTTAATTTATCAGGTTCTAAATTATTAAAAATGTTTAATTCCTTTATATCTATGTTAGAAGTAGTTTCGTTATATATTCCATGTTTGAATGCTCTAAACTTTCCTTCTTCACATGTAGCTTCAAATAAAGTATTGTGTTTTTTATCCATCTCAATAATTCTCGAATAAATATTATCCGGTGATGATTCAGCATTACTAAGAGTTCCTGATTCACTAATTCGATATTCATCTTTTAAGTTATATCCAAAATTCATTAGATATCCGGTATTAGTTTCTCTAACAGATCCATATTGATGAGAGAACATCGATTTATTGTCATCATAACTCCAAACTAGTCTTGCTGTATGCTCAGATATATTATAGATCTCAACGGAGGAATAATTATCTTTATAGAAACTTACTAGATCATTTCCCCCATTTTCGAATCCATGCAATCTATCATAGCCATTATTAAAGAATGCTACGTTTCCATCGCTAGTTAATATTACGGAATGTATCCCAAGCGGATAACGTCCATTTTTAGTACTAACTATATAACTCTTCCATACTTCATTTTGAAATGCTTCATTATTTGAATCAGTAAACACCCAATTAAGTGATTTAGCTTTGAAGTTATATGATAGAACAGCATCTAAACCTCTAAATGATACTAATAATTCATCAGTTGATTCATTATAGTAAAAAGCATTTCTAATAGCTTTTTGACCTAAATAAATTTTATTAAATTCAGGATCAACGCTTGAAATAATGGAAGATAAATTAATTAGATCTATGGTTTTTCCACTTTTTGGATCAATCGTATAAATTACTTGTTCATCAATATAAACGGGGCTTTTCCCGCCAGCTAGCATTATTGTCCCATCACTTAACTTTTGAAATTCAAACGAATAACCATTAGAAGGAACATAGTAGTTATAGACTTTACCTAGATAATCCATTTCAACAAAAGATACAAAATTTTCAGCAAATTGGCCTTGTGAAGTTCCAATAAGAAAGTGCCCATTATCAAGCCACTCTACATCCATACGATTATCTACAGTTAAATAGAATCTTAGCTTACCTTCAGTATCCCATCCAGTTAAATACGTTTTATATGAAGCAACCGTAAAATACATTTCTTGTTTATTTAAATTTCTAGAAGCATATTTTACATTTAAAGGATATTCAATATTGTTCTTTTCGGTTTTTATCGTAATTTCAGATTCACCAATATCAGTTACTAATTTAACTTTATTTTCAAAGTCTTCATATAGGCCATATACAGGAATAACATGGTCTGTCGTAGCTTCCATCGTTGTTACATAGACATCATTTATATATAAATTTACGGGTACACTATCAGTTGTATTAAATATTACAATTGCTGATAAAGGGCTTATATTATAAGGGTTTAATTCATAATAAGGGTTTGATAAAGTATATTTCTTAGATGAGGATATTTTATTTAATCGATCATTTATCGATTTTTGATTATTGACCTGATTTAATAGTAAGCTAACTTGAGGTCCCGCCATATTAATAGTATTTTCATTCTTAAAGTTAGAATATAATAATATTCCACCTACTCCAACTAAAATAAAAATCATTATTCCCAATATTACTTTTTTCATATTTCCTCCTAATTCCAAAATGATAAATCAGTATTAGTAAAATATCTTAAAATTGGAACATCATTTAATTCTAATTCATTATTTTTAACTATATTTGTTTTTCCTTTAGTTGCCGTAATTTCAATACTATTATAGATAGCTGATTCAAAGCCGCCAAGCACTTTTAATTCATTATCACTTACTTCTACTCTTAAGACTTTATCCCCAATAACAATACTATAAGTATTTTTATTATCATTTATAAATGCATTCATTTTTAAAGTATCATTAATGCTTAAATAATATCCCGAAGAATTAATCTTTACATTTATATGGTTATCTTTATAATCAATATTAATTATTTTATCTTCAATAGATATTTTAACATCATCTATATTAATAACTATTCTCTTTAATTTCTTTATTATATTAGTTGATTCAAATGTGATACTTATATTATTAATGTTAAAATTAGTTATATTATTTATTTTCTTCTCATCAATAATTAACTTATTATTTTCTATTTTAGATTCTTTTAATATTTCTTCTAAATCATTAACATCAATTTTTCTAATACCCTTAATTAATTCAGTTATTTTATTATCATACTCATAGTCTTTATATCCAACTTCATTAGAAAAACTTACGATTGAATTATCTAATTTATAATCAAAGACAAATCTATTAGGATTATTTTCTCCGTGAGCTCCTCGATAATTAGCATTAATATCTAGCTTACCTTCATCATAAATAGGGAACTTATTAATATTATTATAGAATAATTCATATTCACTTTTAAAATTATCTATTTGTCTATTTATATAACCATTATTAATAAATAGTATATTTACAATACAAACTAAAAGCAATACTATTAATATAGAAATAATGATAGTTATTTTCTTCTTCATTCTACTCTCCTATTATTAAGATAATTATAACAAAGTCATATTATTAAATCAATTAATAGAAAGGATTTTTATGAATATTACTCAAGAACTAAATAAGATATTTGAAAGCAATAAAGATAAACGCATATGTGTAATTGGAACTTCCTGTATTGGTAAATCTACTTTATTAAAAGAACTAAGAAATTGTTATGATATGGATGATCTTTTATTTCCCTTACTAAGTAAAGAAGAAACTGAATATGTGTGTAGACAGCCATGGACTAATAGTATTGGTTCTTTCATGAATAAAGTTACACGAGAAAGAATTAAGATTAATGTGGGGAGCCCAGTATTTGGAACTGTCTTAATTGAATGTGATTTGATCGTATTACTAACAATAGATAAAGAACTTTTAGAAGCTAGATGCATGAGTAGAAATGCTGACTTTAATTCATCTTGGAATATGCAGAATGAAATAATTAAAGAAGTAAAAAATTCCATATATTGAAGTAAAAATAAAATAAGAATAGATATCTATTCTTATTTTTATTCTATTATTAAATTTTCCGATTTATCTACACAGTTTGAGAAACCAGAAAATAGACAAACTTTATTTTTCGTATTAGTTAAATTAAATGCGGTATTATTATATGCTCTAATTGTATTTGAATCTTTATTAAAATTTCCAAGTTTAGAATAATTATACCCAGAAATCATAAATAAATTATTGTGAACATATAAATAGTATTCAGGATCATTAGAAGTATTATTGATTAAAATAAATCCTTCTAAATCAGAATTACTATCTAAATCTTCACGCACATTGTAAACGTATACTTGTTTATTACCAGAAAAACTATCTTGAACTTTCTTTATAATATTTTGAACTTCGTTATAGAAGACTTCTCTCCCCCCTTTTGGATTATATTCAATACTAGAGAAGCTTAAGCAAGATTTCTTAGAATAATTCTTACATACATATTCCTCATTTAATTTGATTATTTCATCATTTGATATAGTCTGAATATGCTTACTAGTTAAATTCTTTTGTAACAAATTAATAGCCATATATTTATCGTTATAGATGGATAAGGAATATTTTAAATCACTTATATCTTCAGCATTGATTAAGATATATCCTTTATAATTTGGGACTTTAAGTTCACTAACGTTAATAATATATATTCCGGGATTATTAATTCCATTTAATTCATTTATCTTCATATATAAATTACTTAGAATTAAATTAGTATTACTTATAAATATATCTTTTTCTGATAGATTAGAAGTAACTTTTAGAACTCCTTTAATTTCTGTAAGTCCATCTTCATGATTAGATTTAAAGACAATTTTAATATATTTTGTAGATTTAGCTTTAACATAGAAATTATATCCTAGATTAGGATTATTGTTTAAGAATTCTTCTTTTGTTAATGGAGAATAAGAATTCTCATCTAGGTTTGATGATTCATAGATACGGAAAGTTAATTGTTGATTAGAAATCTCTGATTCATTTAGCTTAATAGCATAAGTTAAATCTTCATTGCTCTTATTCTTTATCTCGATTACTTTAGACATTATATTTCCATATTGAATTTTCTCATCTATCATATTGCCTTTTATGTATCTAACATTTAATTTAGATGAATTGATATCTAATGTTTCTCTAATGTCATTAACTTTACTCATGTATTTAGAATCAATACTTAGATTATATATACTTATCGTAAGCACAATAGTAAAAATGAGAACAAATATGATAAATAATCTATTAACGCTTAATCTACTATTCATATTATCCACCTATTATAATTATAAATAATAATTATAATTTAGACAAGATTTAACTTCTTGCCTTAAATAAAATAGTTATTATCGTTGCAAAGAGAAGTGACGAGATTATACCTACACTTCCCCCAATAAGCATATTGAATATACCTTCTTCAATTGCTGCATTATATAAAGAATTACCGAAGGAAAGGATTACCACATTAGCCCCACCTCCAACGAAAGAGACAATGGCATCATATATTCCAAAGAATCCTAAAATAGATCCAATTACAACGAATAAGCTGGTAATATGTCCACTAGTTAAATTAGTATGATCTTTTATTATTTGAGCTATTGCACAGATAGTTCCGGCAAATAAAAACGATTTAATTATCATGGTTAACCTCGATTTCTATCACATGAGCTATTGCAGGAATGGAATTATGCTGATTAACTAATGTTGGATTATGTAAAGCACCAGTTCCAATAAGCAATACTCTCTTTATGTTTTTATCATGGATTATATGATTAAAGAAAAATATTGGCAATACAGTAGGTCCCGATGCTCCAGCTAGTTTTTCTTGACTACACTTATACATGAGAGTTCCTGCATCCATTATTTTATCAGTTATTATTCCATGTTCTAGTTTTAATAAATTAGTTAATATTTTTAATCCTAAACTCCCTAAGTCCCCCGTTATAATCGCATCATAATCATCTACTGATGTCTTAGTGTTCGTTAGATGATTATAAATTGCACTAGATGCTGCCGGAGCCATTATTGCACCCATATTTGCAACGTCAGTAACATCATAATCGACAACATTTCCAATAGTTGCTGATACTAATTTAATTTTACTTTTCTTACTCGATACAATTGCTCCAATTGATCCTGTCATTGTTGTCGTTTGATAATTCTTCCTAATTGATCCATATTCGATGGGAAATCTAAATTGTCTTTCCGATGCATTTACATGACTAGAAGTTAAAGAAATAATTGATTTTGCCATCTTCGAATTTATGAAAGATGATGCAATTATCAATGATTCAATAAATGTTGCACATGCATTATATACTCCTAGAAAAGGCAAATTATAATACTTTAAAGTCGTATTCATTATACCAATTTGATTAGACAAATCTCCTCCAATAACCAAATCAGCCTTATTTCTACTTAATAAGTTCGATAATATAGTTCTCTGCATCTTAACTTCAGCTCTCTCGAAAGTAGGTTCTCCATAATCTAAATCTTTAATAATTAAATCATAGTTTCTAATATTACTATTACCTTCATCGGGTCCCCCTATCGAATAATAGTCATTAATATAGACATTGCCCAAATTTATAGTATACATAAAATCCCCCTTATAAATGCTAATAATGATGCTGATAAAATTCCATATAATATAACGGAACCAGCAAGTTTAAAGTAATTACTTCCAATACCAGTAATTAATCCATCTTTTTTATATTCTAGTGTCGAACTAGAAACCGAATGAGAGAATCCCGTAATTGGTATAATAATTCCCATTTTAAATACATCTGCTAACTTATCAAATATTGATAATCCCGTTAAAACGGCTGCAATAAAGATCCAAATTATTAACATTGTATCTACATTAAAGGTACTTACTAAAATCTCCGATATAGCTCCTATTACTCCTCCACTTAAGAAGGCAACTAAAGTATTTTTAAAATAATTTTCTGGTGTTGTAAGACTTTTAACTAATTTTTTATAATCCATATAAAAACCTCCACTATTAGTATGGAGATTTTTACGAAATATATTCGAGTATTTTATCCTTAGAAGATGCTTCAATACGTGATACTTTAACTTGAGATATTCCGAGTATTTTAGATATTTCTGTTTGAGTTAAATCATATTTCAGTCGATAATACATTACTTCAGATGATAATGGATCTAAATTACTCAACGAATCTTCCAAATCAATTCTCGTATCTAAATCTTCAGATAAGCCAATTTCTATTCTATTGTATTCGTCATCCAAACTTAAAGTAGTATCCATCATTGTACGAACACATACTATATCTTCTTCACTTATATTTAAATATTCAGCCAATTCAGAATCTGTTACTTGTCTTTTCATCTTATTAGTTAATACTTCTTGAGTTTTATTTAATAATTTATATATACTTAAATAATACCTATTCATCTTAATATTTCTTGTTTTCAAATATAATTCATACATTTCACCAAATATATATTTATAGGCAAAAGATGAAAAAGGTATATTTGGATCTTTGTAGTTATTATATGCTTTTATTAGTCCCAAACATCCAGCTTGATATAAATCCTCACTTTCAACATTATAGAATTTCTTAGCAATACTTCGAATTAATAAATCACATTCTAAGTATTTTTCTTCCATTATGTATTGAGTAATTCTAAAGCCACTAATTCATTTGAAATATTAATATTATTAAATGTATCATTGTCCTTTTTACTAACAATCAATGCTTTACCTCTATTCTTTTTAATTAATCTAACAGCATTATTTATAGAAGTAATACCAGACTCATCTAGATTAACTATATTATTTAAATTATAGACTACATAACGAATACCATAATTCTTTATTATGGGAATTGTATATTCTTCAAATTTAGAAACTGTATTGATACTTAGATTTCCATTGAGACGGATAAAAAGTATTCCTCGCCGATATTCCATATTAATTTTCAACATAATTATCACCTAAATATGTTATATAAAATATGAATTCACAAAAAAATAGATTCGACATTTTAAGATAAAATAAGATAAATTATCTTGTAAAGTTTTTACATGCTAATTACTTATAATTAAAATAATATTAACGAGACTAGACTTTTTATAAAATTTATAGTATATTATTAGTAATCAAAGAGCTTTATATCGTGATTTTTTAAGGAGGAAAATTTATGAAAAAGAATGACGCTTTTACGTCTGTTTTTGCTTTAGGTGGCTTAGGCGAAGTCGGTAAAAACATGTACGTAATTGAATATAATGACGAGATTATAATAATTGATGCTGGAGTAATGTTCCCTGAAGATGATTTACTAGGTGTCGATTATGTTATCCAAGATGTATCTTATTTAAAACAAAACGAAAATAAGATTAAAGCTTTATTTATTACGCATGGACATGAAGATCATATAGGTGGAATTACATTCTTACTACAAAATGTTAAAATACCTGTTATTTATGCATCTAAAATTGCTCTTGATTTAATACAACATAAATTAGATGATAAAAATATGCATTATGAAGGTTTAACTTTATATGATGAAACAACAGAAATTAAGTATAAGAATATAAGTGTAGATTTTATTAGAACTACTCACTCTATTCCTGATTCTTATGCTATTGTGGTTACTACACCTAATGGTACGATAGTTCATACAGGAGACTTTAAGTTTGATTTAACACCAATTGGTCCGATGGCAGATATTCATAAGATGGCAAGACTTGGTTCTAGTGGTGTTAAATTATTATTATCTGAAAGTACTAATGCACTATCGCCCGGATTTTCAGCAAGTGAAGCAATCGTTGATGAAGCTTTGGGAGATGTATTTGCTAAATCCCAAACTAATAGAATTATCTTAGCAACATTTGCTTCAAATATTTATCGTATTAAACATATTGTTGAAACTTGTCGTGAGAATAATCGTAAGATAATTACTTTTGGTAGAAGTATGGAAAATGCTAAAGAGATTGCTCTTAAAAATGGATTAATTAAAGATTCAACAATATTTATTGATTCTAATCAAGCAAAAGATTATAAGAAACATGAAATATGTATTTTATGTACAGGATCGCAAGGTGAACCATTAGCTGCATTATCAAGAATAGCTAATGGAACACATAAACAAGTACAATTACAACCTGACGATATTATTGTATTCTCTTCTAACCCTATTCCTGGAAATTCAGCAAGTATTAATCGTATAATTAATAAATTATATTTAAAGGGTGTTAAAGTTTATACAAACTCAGAATTAACTGATATTCATACTTCCGGACATGCTAAAGCAGAAGAATTAAAATGGATGATAAGACTTATTAAACCTGAATACTTGATGCCTATTCATGGAGAATATAGAATGTTAAAAAAACATGTTGACTTAGCAGTTTCTTGTGGAGTTAAAGAGGAAAATACATTTATATGTGAAAATGGTGATGTTATTATTATGGATAATGAAGGTTGCCATAGAGGTAAAAGAGTTACTGCCGGAGATGTATATGTCGATGGTTCTCGTATAGGTGATATTGGTTCCGTTGTTATAAAAGATAGAAAATTAATGAGTAGAGATGGTGTTCTAGTAACGATCTTAAATATTGATTCAGCGTCAAGAACTTTACTTATTAAACCTAATATAACTACTAGAGGATTTGTACTAGTAAACGAAAATGCTGAATTAATAAAAGAAATTGAAAATAAAGTTTCCGAAATAGTTAATAAAGCATTATCAGGAAGAGCTAGTATTACAGATTTAAAGAATCAAGTTATTCTCGAACTTAATATGTTTATAAATGAAAAGACTGGAAGAAGACCAATGATTCTACCAGTTATAATGGATATAAAAAAGAATTCTTAAAAAGAATAGCAAAGAAAGAAATTAATCATATAATATCGTGAGGGATAAATATGATTAATTTTTTTTATGAGATGAACCCAATCTTACAAGCGTTTATAGCATCATTAATTACTTTTCTCGTTACAGTTTTCGGTTCATCTTTAGTATTATTTTTTAAAAAGATAAATAAGAATATTATGGATGCTTTACTAGGTATTTCTGGAGGTATCATGTTTGCTGCTGCAATATTTTCTCTACTCTTACCTTCTATTGAACAAGCAAATAATTTAGGATTATTAACTATTGTTGTCGTACCAGCATCTATTCTTATAGGTACTATAATATTAATTTTCTTAAATAAGTTAGTTGAAAAGAAACTAGTTAAGAATAATGGTAGTAAAAATGTATTCTTACTTATTATTTCTATCATACTCCATAATATTCCGGAAGGTCTCGCCGTAGGGGTTGCCTTCTCTTCTGCTAAAATATTACCTAGTGTATCTATTGCTTCAGCTATATCATTGACAATTGGTATAGCTATTCAGAATTTTCCGGAAGGAGCTGCAATAAGTATACCATTAAGAAGATCAGGATACAGTAGAATGAAAAGTTTTATAATTGGATCTTTATCAGGTATTGTTGAAGTATTTGCAGCTATTATTGGTGCCATACTAGTTATGAAAGTAACTCTTGTATTACCATTCTTCTTGAGTTTTGCTGCTGGTGCAATGTTATATGTAGTCATTGAAGAATTAATTCCAGAAAGCCAAGAAAATACTAATCATAAAACTCTAATAGCATATCTTACTTTAGTTGGATTTGTTCTAATGATGATATTAGAATTGTAGTTAATACTGATCTAGTATATAATAAAGATATATTTAGTTAGGGATGAAATAATGATAAATAATATGACTGATTTAGAAAAAAGAGAAAGTGTAAAAAAGGACTATGACTTAATTGCAAATCAATATAGCAGAGATTTTGGTAGTTATATTGAAGATTTAGATGTCTATCATGAATTTGAAAAATATTTAAATAAAAACACTACTATTCTTGATTTAGGTGCTGGTTCTGGAAGAACTTATTCCTATTTCAACGAAAAAGGATACAATTATATTGGTTTAGATTTTTCTAAAAAAATGCAAGAATATGCCTATCTTTTGCATGGTAAGTTTTCTTACATCAATGATGATATGGTTAATCTTAAGAACTATTTTTCTAGTAACTCAGTTGATGCAGTATTCGCTGTATATTCCCTATTCCATTTACCTAGTAATGATTTAAAAAATTTATTTGCTAATGTATATGATATCTTAAGCGATAATGGTACTTTCTTATTTACTTATCAAGTGGGACTTGGAGAAGAAATGACAGACGAACCATATTTAGAAGATAATGGAAAGAATGCCGTATATATGAATTACCAAACTGATGAAGAAATAAATAATTATCTAGAACAATTTTCTTTTAAGTTAGTATTTAGAAAAGAGAAAATTGAAACAACAGAAACAGCTATTAACTCTAATAATGTTACTACCGTATTTATAATAGTAAAAAAATAATTATTGATAAAATCGAAGTAATTAGTATATAATATAATTAGTGAGAAGCAAAATTTCTTCGGAACATAATGCTTACCACATATTTTTTGGTAGCACCTTATTCAAAAAGAAGAAGGTGCTTTTCGTTTGCTCTACTTACCTAGTAAGTCTAACAATGCAAATATAATTAGAAATAATATTATAATTAATATATCTTTCCTCATACAATCACCCTTATCTAACCCCTGAAATTATTTTGTTCCGAGTATTTAGGTGATAAGCATCTTCTTTTGCTTCTCGAGTACTTTATTATATGTATAAATTTATTAATTTCAATACACTCGACAATAGTCGACAAAACTTCTCTATAACCAACAAAAAACGTTTTAAATTTAAAACGTTTTTATTTTGTAAATTGAGAATTATAAAGATCACAATAGAAACCTTTTTGTTTCATTAATTCATTATGATTTCCCATTTCAATTATATTACCATGATCCATTACTAAGATTAAATCAGCATTTTTTATAGTTGATAATCGATGAGCAATAATAAATGAAGTGTGACCTTTTGTTAACTTATCCATAGCTTTTTGTACTAACTCTTCTGTTCTTGTATCAACATTACTTGTTGCTTCGTCAAGAATTAAGAATGGTGCATCTTCAATCATACCTCGAGCTATAGTTAGAAGTTGTTTTTGACCTTGACTAATTGAATCACTTTCCGTTAATACATAGTCTAATCCTCCTGGAAGAGTCTTAACAAAATGATCTACTCCAACTGTACGCAAAGCATTCCATATTTCTTCATCAGTTACATTTTCTTTATTGAACTTAATATTATCACGAATAGTTCCTTCGAATAGCCAAGTATCTTGTAATACCATTATAAATAGTTTATGAATGTTATCGCGAGTAAGTTTCTTTGTTGATATTCCATCAATAATGATGTCTCCATCATTTATTTCATATAATTTCATAAGTTCTTCTAATACTCTGTACATATCTGAACATCTTTTTATTGATGGTGTAGTCATAATACTTCCTTGTCTATTTCTGTAATAATAATATATTGGAAAATTGCCATATTTTATGTTTTCTGCAAAAATTGAAGCTTTAATTGAATATACCATATCTTCATAATATATGCCATTTATGAACTGGATATTTTTCTCTTTTAAAAACTCCCTTCTAAAACATTTACTAGCAACAGCAAAATGCATATCACAAGCAATTCTTGCTTCTCTAGTAGAATTCTGCTCATTAGGAATATATGCCATTCCATTTCCGCCAACATATTGAACACCAAAATAAATCAAATCAATCTTTTCATCTCCAATAACTTGATTTATTTTAGATAAGGTTTGATTATCATATAAAGTATCATCCCCATCTAGATATAATATATATTCACCTACTGCTTTATTAATAGCTAAATTCCTTGCTACACTAGGACCACCGATTATTTTTATTATTTATAATTTTTATTCTTTCATCTTTATAAGATTTTATTACTTCTAATGTATTATCTGTAGAACTATCATTAGATATAATTAATTCAAAATCTTCAAAATCTTGATATAATATACTTTCTATTGCATGCCTTATATATTTCTCCACATTATATGCACAAATAATAATACTAAATCTTTTAT
>CAZKFB010000013.1:0-29099 GCA_964551965.1 uncultured Muribaculaceae bacterium | reverse complement strand
AAAAGTTCTCTATAGGCATATAAATCTTTAAACAATTTCATACTATCACCTACCCACAAATCTTAAGATACTCATCAATTACTTCATTAATATTGCCATCCATTTGTACCTTACCTTCATTTATCCAAATTCCTCTTGAGCACAATTGTTTAAGTGCCTCAAGTGAATGAGAAACAATAACTATCGTTTTTTCACTTTTACTTAATTCCTTTAATTTTGCAAAACATTTATCTTGAAAATGTTGATCTCCAACAGCTAATATTTCATCAATTAGTAGGATTTCAGCATCAACATTAATTGCAATCGAGAATGCAAGTCTCATATATTGACCACTTGAATATGTTCTTACAGGGTTATCAATAAAATCTTCAAGTTCTGAAAAAGCAATAATATCATCCAATCTCTTATCTATTTCTTTTCTTGTCAAGCCAAATATAGATGCATTAAAGTAAATATTCTCTCTTCCTGTAAAATCAGGATGAAATCCTGCACCCAATTCAAGCAAACTAGTTAATTTACCTTTTGTTTCAATTGTTCCTTTTGTTGGATATATTATCTTTGTCATAAGTTTTAATAAAGTAGATTTACCGGAACCATTTACACCTATAAGTGCAACTGTTTCACCTTTTTTTATGTCTACATTTATATTATCTAGAACTGTTCTTGTTTCCGCTTTTTTATGATTCCAAAAGACTAATCTTTCTTTTAGAGTACTTGGTTTGTCATAAAATAGTTTAAAAGTTTTTGTCATGTTTTTTACTTCAATTGCGTTATCCTTTTTCATAATTACAGCTCCTTTTTTTACTTTCCAAATATCTTCATAAATTTATTAAGCATTTTCCATCTTTTACTATTCTTTATTGCTGTCAATTCATTTTCAAGTCTTTCGACTTCTTTTCTTATTTTTTCTATATCATTGTTGTTCTTTTCGTTTGTTTCATATAAAGCGTTAAATGATTCTAACATTTTATCAAAGTTATCTATATTTTCATTCTTTATGTTGTTTTTCATGTTTTTCTTAGAATTTTCTAATGTTAGTGTATAAACATTTTGTAATGCTAAATAGCTTTCTAAATTAGAATTAACATTAAATAATCTATATTTTTCAAAATCATCAAAATACTCAGGTTTAATAAGTATATCTTCACATTTGTTTAGACTAAAATATACTTTATATTCATCAGCAATATTATCTATCATGTCTTTAAGAGATGATGGTGTAAAGAATCTAATATGTGTCTTATCTAAAATTCCCCATCTCGTATAGTTAAACTCATTATTAATTAGTCCTTTTATAATATCTAAATGAGCAATGTTTGGCAAAGATATTATTATCTTTCCATCTTTATTTAATAAACTTGAAATATTGACTAAAACTTGCCATGGATCTACTAAATGTTCTAGTACATCAGCAAACACAATATAATCGTATTTTCTATTTAATTTAATAAACTTTTTATATTCTTCCCCTTGAAAATCCGTAATTGAAAAATTATATATATCTCTATATATATTTCTTTTTTTTAATACTCTACAAGATTCTTTGTCATATTCAATCCCATCAACAATGCAATTTTTATTTTTAGCAATTATTGATCCAAGTATTCCACTAGCACATCCAATATCAAGGACTGTACTATTATCTTTGATTTGTTTTACAACAGCAACATGGCTATCATTTTTTTTGTTCTCATCATAAACATATGAGTTATCATCAAAGTCATAATTATTTTCTAAATCTTTTGTTCCAAGTAAATTTTTTTCGGCATTTCCCAAATAAAAATGCTCTCTTTTCATACCTATCATCTCCATAGAGTCTTATATATAAAATTATACCATATTATATATATTATTCTCAATAAAACTTTAAAAAAAGTACTTTTTTAAAGTACTTAATAATTATTTTCTTATAACATTCTTTCCTATTCTTCTTGCCTTATCGAAAAACTTCCAAACACGAGAATTTACTACCTTATAATATTTTTGTTCTATTTCCTCTTTTTCTCTTTTAATTCTTTGTAAATTTTTAGTCATTTCTTCTAATTCAGAATTTAGTTTTTCAACATCGCTTTGAGAACTTTGAAGATTTGTCTCTAATAAATTCATATAACTAGATAGATTTTCATTTATTCTAAATATCTGTTGATGAAGGGATTCCATATTCCTTCGACTTAAATCATATTCTTTGGCATACATGATACCAATAGCTTCACTTAATCTAACATTCGATCTACTAATACTATCAGTTTGTCGATATAGATCAGCTAAGAATTCATTGGTAAATGATACTTTAATATGAGGAACCATTCGCAAAAATAAATCATAATCTTGTAATCGAGGAAGACTTTCATCAAATAAATATTTCTCTAATATACTTTTTTTAACGATAAATGATTGAGTACTTATAAAATTTGCTTTGCATAACTCAGTTACTAATCCA
The DNA here is from genome assembly GCA_964551965.1 of uncultured Muribaculaceae bacterium. GTDB lineage: Bacteria > Bacillota_I > Bacilli_A > RF39 > UBA660 > CAG-582. Next base: position 26,659 of record CAZKFB010000013.1, on the reverse strand, counting down.
TTCTTATTTATATCATCAAGTTGACTTTCAGTAGGTATTTCTATTATCGTATCATCCGAATGTATTCTTAGTTTACAAAAATCCATATCAGATTCATTCGCTAATAAATTCTTATATTGTGTTTCAACTTTTTTTGAATCAAATGCATCATCAGAATCATTGAACATAATATATTTACCGAGAGATGCTTTAATACCTATATTACGGGCATAGCAAGCTCCATAGTTTTTATCTAACTTAATATATCTAACTCTTGAATCATTAATACTACTAACTAATTCTTGAGTATTATCTATCGAACCATCATCAACAATAATAATCTCGATATTATCATATGTTTGGCAAGTAAGACTACTAATTGAAGTTTTAAGAGTCCTTGCCCGATTATATGTAGGAACAATAATTGAAACCAAATCTTTTTCCATACGATCACCAACTTAATTGTATCAAATTTTTATTCTATTTTATATAAAAAGCATCTTTTAAATGAAAGATGCTAGTTAACTTACATTCCTACTTCAAAATTATAATTTGTAGGTTTATTATTCAATTCTAATTTCTTACAATGGAAATATTCTTCTGTTCCATCTAGTTTAGGTCTATTTTTATCATCATCTTTTAAATCAAGATCATCTTCATCAATACATCCTTCAGCAAATAGACGTTTCCAATCGATATCTAATGAAGGATCACACCATAATACCCCACCTTCACTTGATGGCATATAATCATTATCAATCTTATACATATACCATGTATTATCTTTTAAAGCCAAATATCCGTGAGCAAATCCGGTTGGTACAAATAATTCTAATCCACTCTTAGGATCACTAGGGTCAAATGGCGTTAATAAAAGCGAAGTACCCTTCAAATATGTTGGTGAATCAACACGCATATCGACAACTACAACAAATGCTGCACCTTTATCAACATAGACAATTTTAGCTTGACTATAAGGATCTTTTTGAAAATGTAATCCTCTAAACACTCCCTTATGAGAAATACTTCGATTGTCTTGAACACTTTTTCTAAATCCTAATTGTTCCATATATTCTGCCATGAATATTGGTGCAAATGAACCTCTAGCATCGCCAAATACATGAGGATCTACGACATAGCAATCTTTTAAGTTAGTTGATATTGCTTTTGTCTTATTGGCAAATTCAACATTTTCATTAGCATAGTATGTTGCCATATATTCTTTATAAACTTCTAATTCATTAGAGAATCTCTCTAAAGCATCACGATAATGTGGAAGTGGTTTAAATCCAGCATCAACTAATTTTTGTTTTGATAAACGTGAATCAGTAGGCCTTTCGGCTTTACTACTGTATTCTTCACTTGTTACTGGTTCAACGATGATATTCTTATGATTTACTTCAAATATTTCTTTAGCAAAATTATACCAAGTAGTGTCCCCTTCATTTGTAGCATGATATATTCCATACTTATCAGACTCACTCATATCAACCAGTAATCTCGCCAGGTCAACTGTATAAGTTGGACTTCCAATTTGATCACTTACAACTGTTAATTTGTCTCGTTTTTCCGCAAGATCCAACATGGTTTTAACAAAATTTTTTCCATTTATACCAAACACCCAAGAAGTTCTTACAACAAATGTCTTAGGATTAAGCATTGCCTTCTTTTCTCCGGCAGCTTTACTACTACCATATATATTAATTGGATTAATTAGATCTCCTTCTGAATAAGGACTTCCCTTTTTACCATCAAATACATAGTCAGTACTTACATAGATTAATTTAGCTCCAATAGATTCACAAGCTTCAGCAATTACTTGGGTAGCATAAGAATTAGCTTTAAAACATGCTTCTTTATTATCTTCAGCATCGTCTACTTTAGTATATGCTGCTGCATGAAATACTACATCCGGTTTAAATGAATCAATAAGTTCTCTAACACTATTTTCATCAGTTATATCTAATACCGCATGATTAGGCATAAAGATTTTTACATCATCGCCATATCTCTTATTTAATTCTCTATAAATATCGTATCCTAATTGCCCAGATCCCCCTGTTATTAATATTTTTTTCATACCATTACCCTCCAAAATATATTATAACTCATTTTCTTTTTAATTTATATGGAATTAAATTAATATAATAAAATACTTTAAAGAAAAACATTATTAATGCATTGGCATTATTATATTTTTTTTCATAATAGAATTGACTCTTTTTATATATTTTATATTTATTAATATCCGATACATTCTTACCTATTGATATATTGTGATTATGAATAACATATTCACGATTATCAACAATTGATAACTTATTATATGATTTTACTTTTTTACCTAAAATATATTCTTCAAAATAAAGAAATGTATTTTCATCAAAGTAATTTATTTTTTTTAGAAATTCACCTTCAACAAGAAAGAAACAACCGTATATACAGTCTACTATTGAAGTATCAGTATTAAAGTAGTCTTCATCATAGTATCTATACTTCTTGCGAATTTTCTTATTGATACCAGGAATATTCATAAGTAAATCCTTAAAAGGACTAGTTAACTTCCAACCATAAGAATAATTATCTTTTTCTTTAATCTTTGGCATAACTACTTTAATATCTTTATTTTTAAAATTGCTTATAAGATTTTTAATCGTATCTTCAGATTTAATTTCAATATCCGAATTACTAAATATTAATATAGGATTTTTATATTCTTCCATAGCATATTTAGCTCCCATATTTAATCCCTTAGCATATCCATTATTATGAATGCTTTCAATAATATGTAATTTTTTTATATCTAACTCGCGCAAATGATCTAATGAATCGTCACTAGAATTATTATCAACAACAACTATTTTTTTAATTGATTTATAGTCTTTAACATTGTTAATTAATTTAATCGTGTTATCCGAATCATTGTAATTAACGATTATAAAAACTGCACTATTCATGAATATCACTCATCCTTACTAGATTAGTTATTACAAGTGCTAAATAAATTGATACGGCTGGATTAAACAATGTATGTCCTGCTAAATAACTTACAGCAAGTATTAAAGCAGATACAATTCCTGTAATAATAAATTTATCATCTAACATTATCTTAGGCTTCTTAACTATATTTTTAATTAATTTAATAAGTAGGATAAATGGTATTAAAAGTTCAACTAATAATCCAATTATTCCATAATAAATAATTAAATCATGAAGATCTCTTTCACATATATGATCATATTTTATTCCATTAATATAATTACCTTGATTAGTAATACCAAATAGTTTATTAAATAAACTACTATTCTTATAGATTTCTTTATTATAAATTAAGAACTCATCACGATCATTAAATACTAAGTGGTTAGCAACAATAGTATCATCATCTTGAATACTTGGTTCAATAATTGGTTCACTTTCTTCTTGATTATTCTTATTATTAACTAATTGTTCTTTAGAATATGTATAAGATAAATCTAAATTAAAATATAAAGGAGTATTTGGAATATATAATATTACAGCAATTAAAGATATTAATAGAATTAGTATCTTCTTAAATAATACTACTTTTTTATTATTAATCATTGTTGAAATTAAATAATATAAAATATAGATTACAAGTATTCCAAATAGACCAATAAATCCTGTCTTCGTACCAATTAGAATCATAAATATTGCTACCAATAATAAATAAAAATACCCCATACCACTCTTTTGTTTTAGATAATTAATTAACATCATACCAAAATAGAAAATTAATATAACACTAGTTTCATTAGCTGAATTAAACCAACCTAGATAACCACGCAAATGACAATCGAAATCCCCACCCATATATGAGCAATAACTAGTATTTGTTAAAATAGATACAAATAAAGATAATGTCATTAAAAGAGATGCATGAATATAAACATTCATATTTAATTCTTTATGTTCTTTAAAATATTCATAGAAAAATAATAAACTTATTGGGAAATATATAAACTTTAACATAAAAGAAGCTTGTGTAAATAAACTAAAACTATCTTTAATGTGATAATTACCTATTGTAGATATTCCCATATAAAGAATTAATATTATAAATATCCCATTTATCTTCTTATCTTTTTTATTTATTAAATAAATACTAGCATATACAAGAAATAGAAAGCGAATAATCATTCCTAGCGATACTGGGATTAATAATTCATTTATCATTAATGAGGTAATAATATCTATCATTGGTTGTAAAACTAAAAATCTCGATATTACTTCATTGTTGTACAATCTTTTCATACTACCAATCCTTTATTCAATTATAATAGATTTAATAAATGATATCAATAAAACCAAATAAAAAAATAGCATTTCTGCTATTTAGATACTATCTTGTTTTAATGGAAGATAAATCAATATGTGGTAATTTAAATTCATTTTCCATCTTATATCCCGTAATTTGTTTTAAGTTTTGAATTTCTTTAACCTTTATATAGTAGTTTAATCCCATAATAGAAGAAGCTAATACTGATAAAGAAAATAAAATAATAGATAATAGGAATAACATATAACTACCAATAAATAAAGTTAATACAACCATTGCGCCTGATGCACATAATAAAAACATATTAATTAGTAGTACTAGAGATCTATCATTGCTATTATTTTCGTATTCATCAATACGATTTGCAATTTCAACTTTATTTTTAATAATAGTTCTATTTATTTTATTCATATTACTATGAGTGTTTTTGATTTTTCTAGATACACCTAAATTAGAGAAAACTCTTATGCAATCTCCTTCAATTCGATAATCAACAATATATTTAGTATATCTATGATAGATAAATTGATTTTTCTTATATTCTAACTTATCAATAGCTTTTTTAGCGTTAATTATCATATCTTTTTTTTTCATCAAAATCACCCCATCAATTTTTTTGTTTTCTATAATAGCACAAATGAATTAATTATTCAAACAACTTTAATACATTATATGTAAATACTAATAAATATATTTACAATATTTACAAAATAAAAAATTCGTATTAATTACGAATTCTTTTCTTTTCACTTTTACCCTTACTTTGAGTTTCCATTGAAGCTTCTTGAAGAAGAACACCAAAAATATTAATTGGGAATTCCTCATAACCAATAGTTCCATCGGAGCTTGTAACAATTTGCCTACTACATCCCCGATTAGATAATTCATCGGCAATTCTTTTTAACAATGATTTTTCTTTTGTCATTGGTGGCATTTCTCTTGAATATGTAAACCAATCAGTGTCACCAGTCTTTGAATATATCGGAGTTAAAGATCCTTTATAATCAAGCACTTGTTGATTCTCCTCTTCATGACTTATTTGAAGGGAAAAGATATTGTTTGTTTTATCAAAACTCAATTCTTTTTGTGTTCCATCTTCTGAATAAAATCTATTTGTTGAGATGCTTTCGGAATCAGTTATTTCAAAAGCCCTTTTGATTTCATTTTTAACTACACGATCACACTTTAATGTGGAAGTCCCTAGATCTCTATCAAAGTTTACCGATATTATGTAACGTCCTTCTTTAAAAATACTTTTTAAATCAATAGAATCATCTTCTAAAGAAAGACTATAATCATTCGAATTCATATATGTAGTTCCATAAATCCCCTTAATGTTCTCCTCTATAAAATATCTAACAACGGTACTTACTCCTCCATAATATCCTATAGATTCTAAAAAACCAATTATTTGTTCTGTTATATTCATCTAAATTTTCCTCTCGTTTGTTGTGTATTATAACATCATAACATTAAAATAATATAAATTATTGTTAATATTTTACACTTTTTTGACTATAAGGTTAAAAATTTATCCTCTAATAAATTGTACTAATAAAAAATGAAAATATTACAATAAGTTAACTACCAATTTAATTATAACATAAAAAATGAATAGAAGCATCTATTCATTTATTAATTTATCTAATACGGCATTAATCATCTTACGAACAGCATCATCACTGTACTTCTTAGCAAGTTCTAATGCTTCATTAATAGCTACTAAGTCGGGAGTATCAGTATAACGCATTTCATATATTCCCATTCTTAGTATTTCCTTACCCATTGAGTCTAATCTATCAATCGTCCAATTATTTAAATGATCATTGGCAATTTCATCTATTTCATCTTTATGAGTTATAATTCCATAAACTAATTCTTTAACAAATTCATTATCAATTTCCACATTTTCTTTAATTACAGAATCGACATCATATTCTATTTTATTTTGTGTATATAAAGATATTTGATATAGAATTGTCATTACTTTTTCTCTTAATTCACTTCGTTTTGTTCCCATAGCAACCACCAATCTCGTTAAATTATATCACATTAATTATTTTAAATCTATTACTTTTATAATAATCAATTATATATCTTTATTTTTTATTTGTTTAAGTTTTTTCAAGTCTTCTTCAAAGACATAAAAATCATCCTTATTTTCATTTTGAAAATAATCTATAGCATATACGGCATCATCAAAACGACGTACGAAGAATCTATATAATTCCTTATTTTCTTCTTCAAGGAATATCTCTTTATATAATTCTTTAGTAATTGATGAACGTATAGGAATAAGTGATTTAGAGATATCACTTAAATTATAAGGATTAATATTTATATCTTCTTTTGTCATTCTTGAACACTCCCTAAAATGGGGAAGAATATTTTCGCACATTAAAGTTGGTGTAACTTTGAAATCTTCTTCACGATAATACTTTCTTCCATGTTCCCCATAAGTTTCATAGGTTGCACCATCATGTCCTTTTATTACTGTTAATTTAGATTCAGGTATGTATTGATATAAATCAAATATATTACTTTCATCTTCTACCAATAATGGTAATTTAAAGTTAAATTCAGTATATTCTAGATTACTAGGAGTTTTAATATTATGTCTTATTTGATATTTCTTTAATAATTCTCTTACTTCAAAAGTTAGTGAGTTAGATATTATTACTCTCATATCATCGTGTGATAACCTAACATATGAAGAATTATTATCTGATTCTCTTATAACTCTAAGTTCAGAACCATCTATTTTTGATGATAAGTACATTAGATTATTATTTTCTACATGTAATAAAGATACATTATCATAATTTATTTCTAATATTATTACTTCATTTGAATCTTTATAGATATGCGTGGTACCAATATTATCAAATAAAGAATGATTATACATTGGGTGTGTTCCATTAAATTCTATTGGTAATCCTGATATATTAATTAATTCTTTAATAGACTCAGTTATCCCTTTACTCATAAATTCCCCTTCTTTTGGTGATATATAATAACATATTTTATAAAAAAATACAAAAAAGGAAGAGATTTAAATTTCCAAAAAAATAATAATATGTTATATTTAAGTTGGTGATAATATGAATAAAGTTGTTTTAATTGGATGTGGAAATGTTGGTATGAGCTATGCTTATGCTCTACTTAATCAAACTACTCCGGTTGATACATTAGTATTAATAGATATTAATACTGAAAAAACAATGGGAGAAGTAATGGATTTAAATCATTGTCTTTCTTATAGTCCAAGTAAGATTAATATTAGTTTGGGTGAATATAAAGATTGTAATGATGCTGATTTAATTGTCATAGCTGCTGGGACTAATCAAGCTCCCGGAGAAACAAGAATGGATTTAATAAATAAGAATAGTAAGATATTTAAAAGTATAATTGGTCCAGTTATGGAATCAGGATTTAATGGTATATTCTTAGTTGCTACTAATCCATTAGATGTTATGACTTACCTAACTTTAAAATATTCAGGACTTGATAAGAGCAAAGTAATCGGTTCTGGTACTACTCTTGATACTTCAAGACTTAGATATATGATAAGTGAGAAAACAAATATTAATCCTAAAGATATTGACGCTTATATTATTGGGGAACATGGAGATTCTGAATTTGCTTGTTGGAGTAATGCCGTAATTGCTAACTCCCCTATAACAGATTTTATATCTCAAGATGATATGAAAGAAATTGAAGATAATGTTAGAAATTCAGCTTATGAAATAATAAAGAGAAAAGGCGCTACCTTCTATGGTATTGGAATGTGTCTTGCGAGAATTACTAAAGCAATATTCAATAATGAATCAGTAATACTTCCCGTATCTAGTTTAGATACTAAACATCAAATATGTATATCTACTCCGGCGGTTGTTAATCGTGATGGAGTTATGGAAAAGATATTCATTCCATTGAATCCGGAAGAAGAAGAAAAACTAACTAGTTCAATTAATGTAATAAAAGATGCAATAAGCAGTATTAATGAATAAAACGGAAATTATTTCCGTTTTTTTTAATAATATCCTTTAGTTAAACTAACTAAGTTATCGATAAATAGTTCAAAGAAGTTAGACTTTCGAACATCCTCTTTAACTGTTAAATCAAATTCATTAATCTTTGTACTATCAGAATATAAATTTATTTTACCTACAACATCTCCCTTTTTTATGGGAGCTTTAATTTTATTCTTTATAATTTCATATGAATAATTATTTTCTTCTAAGATACTAACAAGATCTTGGCAATCACTTTTTAATACTAAGTCTACTCTTTTCTTACTACCAAACTTAATACCAATAGAACCAACGACATCATCCTTTTTTAGTATCGTTTCCATCTTGTAATTTGAAAATCCATAATTTAATAATTCCATTGTATCTTGATTTCTTATCTGATTATTTTCTTCTCCCATAACAACACTTATTAATCGCATATTACCGCGTTTTGCTGTTGCTGTTATACAGTAACCGGCGGTATTCGTAAAACCGGTTTTTAATCCATCTAATCCGGGATAATAATTTATTAATTTATTTGTATTAACGATCCATGTGTTTGTCCCATCGGGGTGTGCTACATAGTCCTCATATTTACTAGAGTATTCAAGGATACTCTCATGTTTAACAAGTTCGCGAGCAATCATCGCCATATCATAAGCTGTTGAATAATGGTTTTCTTCATCTAATCCATGAACATTCATAAAATGGGTGTTAGTAAGTCCTAATTCATCACTTTTCTTATTCATTAGTTCAACAAATTTTTCTGTTGATCCAGCAATATATTCAGCTAATGCTACAGCCGAATCATTTGCTGATGCAATAGAAACGGATTTTAATAAAACTTCTAAAGGCATTTTAGTATTAGCAGCTAAATATACTTGAGAGCCTCCCATTGAAGCCGCCTTCTCACTTATTGGTACCGAATCACTCAAAGATATTTTTCCATTATCTAAATATTCCATAACAATTAACATTGTCATCATTTTAGTCATACTAGCTATACTTGCTTTTTCGTTACTATTATTCTCTAAGATAATAGTTCCCGTTGAACTTTCAATTAATATACTTGATTTTGCATGATCAGCAATAGCAAATACATTTATCGGGAATAAAACAAGCAAAAATAATATTATTTTTTTCATAAATTCACCTAATAAAATATATTGTTTATAAAATAAAAAAGAACAAAAAAAATAATCATTAATAAATACTAATGATTTCAACATTATAACTACCGCTAGGAGAACTGACACTTACTATATTACCTACTTTTTTATTTAATAGAGATGAACCTAATGGAGAAAGATAAGATATACTATTATCTTCAGCTTCTAGAGGTCCAACTATTCTATATGTGCAAATTTCATCATCACTCAAGAATTTAATTTCAACAGTAGATCCAACACATACCATGTCATTATCAATTTTATCAATAACTTCAGCATTGTAGATAATATGTTCAAGAGTTTTTATTCTTTCATTAAGTCGATGTTCAGAATCTCTTGCTGCATCGAATTCTGAATTTTCTCTTAAATCTCCATATTCAGAAGAATCTCTTAGAGCCTTAATTATGCTTTGTCTTTTTCGGGTTCTTAGGTAATTCAGCTCCGTCATCAATTTTTCATAACCTTCGGCAGTTAATTTATTTTTTTTGTTTTCCATAAATACCTCACAACAAAATATAATAAATTACTTTTTAATTATAACATATTTACATAAAAAAACAGGATTTAATAATCCTGTTTTTCCCTTTTTATTCTTTCCCCTTTTTTATATATCCTTTTTATTCTATCAATATCAAATATCAATTGTTATGTAGCAGATATTGATTTTCAACAAAGAATCAAAGAATAGTGTATTATGCATTATATGCATTCTTTGAATATTTTTATATGGTTTGTTTTGTAGTTAAGAAATTATTATATAATCGTCAATTAATGACTTTAAACAAGCTACAACAACAATTGATACCTTTAGTAACCTTTTTATTCTTTGCCCTTATTACTTGAGATATTAAGTGAATAATATGCCAAATTTGTAGTTTTATGAATACATTCACTCCATTTTTCCTTCAAGTACCTAACTATTATAATTATTTTTAAATATTTGTAAAATACCAATTTTAAATAAGGATTATAATATTTTGTAATAATATACCACTTTTGTTATATCATATATAACTTTTTGTTATATAGTGTTTTTTAAGTATTTATCAATAAATACTTTTGGAGCTTTCATTAGGTATTTATCTATATAAACTAGATTAACAGTGACATAAGGTAATTCCTCTTTAATATCAATCTTTTCAAGGATTCCTGCATCTATATCTTTTTGAACTAATCCTTCAAGTATATAACCTACTCCATTTCCTTGAAGTACAGCTTCTCTAATAGTTTCTGAATTTTCAATCGAGATAACTTTCTTAAATTTAACATGATTATCATTAGCTACTTCATTAAGTCTTTTTCTATGTGAACTACGAGATACTGGTAAAATCACTTGATAATCTTCTAAATCTTTTAAGCAAGTTGCATTTACTTTATCTTCACTTCTCTTAACAAAGATATGGCTTACATGAATTAATTCTTCAATATGCAATTCTTTCTCATTGCCACATATTGGTGATGTATCAATTACTATATCAATTTCATGGTTTTCTAGTAATTTTATTAATTCAGCTGTACATCTAGAAAATATTGATATTTCAATATTTGGATATTCATCATGAAATTTTCTTATTTTGTCAAACAAATAGAATGAAGCTATGTGAGATGGAACACCTATAGATAATTTACCTTTTATTAAGTTATTGGTTTCCATCATGCTTCTTTCCCCAACTCTTAAACTATTACAAGCCTCTTCAACATAACTTAGTAACTCTTTGCCTTTTTCTGTTAAGATCATACCATTTAATGTACGATAGAAAAGAGTTACATTTAAATCTTCTTCTAATTTTTTTATTGATCGAGATATTGCTGGTTGTGAAATATTTAAATTTTTTGATGCAGTAGATACTGAACCATATTGAGCAACATCGTAAAATGTTTTATATAAGTTTAGATTTAAATTGGAATTATACATACATACCCCCATCTTTTCTTATCAATCTTTTTATCTCTTCCGGATCTTTGTTAACTAAATCGGATACAACTGTATACTCCTCCGAATTAACTGCTTTTTTCATGTTTCCGGAAGGAGAGATAATAATATTTTCTTCAATAGCATCTAAATTTCTTACTTGAATTTCAAAAAAAGCTCTTTTGTCTGCATAGTTATCTTTTATACTTTCAAAAACTACATCAGGTACTGATAATAAGTTTCTTCTCTCTCGAGCATAGCCTCTTAAAGGACAAAATCTACTTATCTTCCACTTTTTTAACCCATAAAATGAAATTTCACTACCTAAAGCTTCAAACATAAAATCCATTTCATCACTGTTATCATAAGTAACAACAGTATTGACTTCTAATATTATGTTTGGATATTTTTCATTTATATATGGCAATAGCTTTTTAATATGTTCATAATGATGAGCACCTCTTCCGCTCGTTTCATTAATATAGCAATTTGGCGAATCTATAGAAAACGTCAACTTCGTTATATTAGATAAATATATATCTAAATTGTCCTTATTTAGTAAACTTCCATTAGTAATTAAGTTTGCCTTTATTCCAAGTTTATTACATTCTTGCATTAATATATCCAAACCTTTAAACAACAATGGTTCTCCACCAGCAAATGTAATTGAAGTTGTTCCTATTGCTTTTAACTTTTTTAAAATAATTAAGTCGTTATCTAAGTCTAATGGTTTTTCTAATAGTTCACGGAAGCAATATACACAGTTTTCATTACAAAGTGTAGTTAGATTCCAACAAAGCTTCATCGAACTTTAACTCCTTTATTGCAAGTAAATCAATGCCATATATATCATTATATATAGATTCTACGTCCAATGTTGTAATCCTATCTTCTTCTATCCCTAATAATTTTAAAGTATCTAATACTTCACTTTCAGACGAACCTTCTATTTCAACATAGTCTGGTATCAGCGGCCATGAATCAATATCAATAGATACACCATTAAGTTCAAAACTTCTTCTAACATTCTCTTGATAGTTTCGATGATGATATCCAAGCGCTTCTAATACTTCATTGGCTTTATCAAAATCACCAACTTCTACTTCGATTTCACTAGTTCCACCAATTAATTCACGGTTTTTGATTTCTTTGATACAAATAGTAGTTTTAGTACCATTTGTTCTAAGTCTAATCCATTTATTCTTATTTACTGGATTAAAATCGTATACATATCTACGTTGAAAGAATTCCCCTTTATTCTTTGCCCCTAGAGATATTAATTTGGATATAAAGTCTTGTGAATCAATATCTAATACTGTACATTCATACTCAATACTTTCCATACCTTCACCTCTTGGTCGTATATAATATAACATTTTTGCATAAATTGCAAGTTTAGATTAACATTATGTTATATTTATCAAATTTAGTTAATATAGTTATTTAATAATTAAGCAATAATTCCACCTATATATATTTGTTATAATTCTTAATTTATATATAGTAATAACTATAAATGCTATTATTTTGCATATTTTTACTAAAAATGTTTGATTTTTAGGTAATTATTTGATAAAATCTAATATGTATTTAAGGAAGGAGCGATAAATAATGCCTAATATTAAAAGTTCTAAAAAATCTGTAAAAACTGACGCAGTTCAAACTGTAGCTAATAATGAATATACAGCTAAAGTTAAAAATTCTATTAAGAGATGCGAAAACGCTATTAAGAATAAAGATTCTGAACTAGCAAATAAAGAACTTAAGACTGTTATAGCTAATATTGACAAAGCTTGTTCTAAAGGATTAGTAAAAAAGAATACTTGTGCTAGACAAAAGTCAAGATTAAATAAAAAAGTTAAAGAAATGGGAAAATAACATTTCTTTTTTTTTGCCTTTTTGATATGATGTTATTGGTGATATAATGAAAAAACGTATTTTTACTTTTATGTTGTGTATTATTATATCTGGAATTGTTTTTTATAAATTAGATACTATTTCAGAACATTTAGCAAAGTATTTCTATTCAACTCCTACGATATCTTTACACGAGAAAAACAGATTTGCCAAAGAAGTTGATTATGACTTTGTTCAAATTTCTAAAGATTTTGTTCCTTATAACTATCAAGATCTTTTAAATATATTCTATACAACTATGGATGCTGGATATGAAACATTTACTTTCTATTGTCCTAGTGAATATCAAGATTGCATAAGTGATGTTGAAAAAATTAGTAGTCCAGAAAGTGTTGAAATATTAACTACTATTGGTAATTATGTTTCTCCATATAATAACTTTAAATCAATTGATGTATTATATGATACTGCCGGTGAGGTTACAATAAATGTTACAAGATTATATAGTGAGCAAGATATCTTAGATATTACTAATAAAATAGATTCTATTTGGAAAGAAATAGTTACGACTGATATGACTAATCAAGATATTATTTATGCTTTCCATGATTATGTAATTAATCACACGAGATATGATGAAAATTATGAAACTGAATTATCTACTTATAATTTGCGAATAGATGAATATGAAAGTCAATTGAAATCACTTGATAAAGATTCTAAAAGGTATAAAGATCTTCAAAAAGAATATGAAGTTTTTAAATCTAAACAGCCTACTACTCATCAAGCTTCTAAAGCTAATGGTCCTCTTTTTGAGGGATATGCAATATGTTCTGGGTATACCGATGCAATGGCAATACTTTTAGATAGACTAAGTGTTAAAAATTTCAAAGTTGCTAGTAATACTCATGTATGGAATGTCGTTAATATTGATAATTCTTGGAAGCATATTGATTTAACTTGGGATGATCCATTGAGTGTTGAAGATAAATCAAAGAACTATCTTGAACATAAATTTTATATGATTGATACAAGTATGTTAGAAAAATATGATATTAAAGATCATACATTCAATAAATCAATTTATACAGAATTAAAATAGAAAGATTATTCATCTTTCTATTTTTTATTTCATTGTCTCAATTTCTTCAATAATGACATCTAACATATTTTTTTTACTTTTTAGTACCATATATGTCGTTGCTGCCAAACAACCAATTGACGTTACAGACATCACCGTATTCATGATTTTACCCATAAAACAACCTCCATTATTATTATGGTTGGATGTTATTATATTTATTCATGATAAATTCTGTTAAAGAAGTTTTCCTTTCTACACTATAGGAGTTATTTACGGCATATAAGAAAGCTTCTATATCTCCTATTAATACTAGAGATTTCTTAGCTCTAGATACTCCCGTATATAATAGTTTATTATAGAGCATTCTATTAAACTCTTTAGTAATAGGTATTATGACATGATTAAATTCACTTCCTTGACTTTTATGTATCGTCATGGCATAAGCGTGTCTAAGAGTTCCCACTTCTTCTCTCTTATATGTCACTTGATTGCCATAATAATCAACAACCATGAATTCTTGACTATTCTTCTCATTGATTTTTTTGATATACCCAATATCGCCATTAAATATATTTTGGTCAATATTGTTAACTAAATTCAATACTTTATCATGTTCACGATATTCTATTGGTCCAATTTTAACAGATACTTTCTTACTAGTTTTAGAATTAAATAATTCTTGTAATATAATATTGAGATTATCTATTCCGTTTTCTCCCTTATACATTGGAGCTAATATTTGAACATCCTTTTCACTTAATCCTTTATCAATTGACATCGATATAATCTCACTCAGCATTGATTTAATTTCACTTTTTTTACATTCAAGGAAATTATAGTCATCCTTCTTTTCATGTAAGTCGGATTCAATATTAATGTTTTTAATCTCTCGTGCAAGGATCGGGATAAATGAATTATCACTTTGACGATAGATATTTTTAAGTCTTACATGAGCAAACATATCTGATTCGATTAAATCCTTCAAAACATTTCCTTGAGAAACGGATGGAAGTTGAAATTCATCACCAACAAAGACAATCTTACAATCATGTTCAATCCCATGAAGTAAAGATGCCATTAGTTCATTATCGATCATACTAACTTCATCGACAATGATTAAACGATGTTCATTCTTATTATATTCATTTATTCCAAACTCTTTTGTTTCATGATTCCACTTCAAATATCTATGTATTGTCATAGCCCCACAATTAGTAGTTTCACTTAGACGTTTACTAGCTCGTCCGGTTGGCGCTAAAAGTGCTACGGCCTGATTAAATCTAGAATCAGGTATCATATTAATTAACTGATACATTCGAAGTATCCCATTAACGATAGTTGTTTTACCGGTTCCTGGTCCACCCGTTATTATCGTTATCGAATTATCCATAACGGTTCTTATTGCATTCTTTTGTTCTTCATTATAAGTGATGTTATATTCTTTTTCTACTGATGTAAGTAAATTATCAAAGTTATGCATACAACTTGTATCATAAAAACTTATGTCATACAATGCATCACTTATATATACTTCATCATGATAAGTCTTATATAAATAATATTTATCATGATATACAACCATCTTTCTCTTTCTAACTAAAGAATCAATTATTTCATCGAATATCTCACATACATCTATTTGAAAAAATTCTCTCATATAACTAATTATTTCATCTTTATAAGAATAAGTATCGCCTGATTCAAAAGTAATATTCTTGATGCTTTCAAGAACACAAGCCTCTATTCTCATATTATTTGTGCTCTCAAATAAATGAAAATAAACTTTATCTAATTTCTTAAAATCAATAAAATCTATAAGACTATAAAGATCATTATTTAAGATATCTTTTATCTTATTACCAAACATATTTAATAATAAAGTTATTTCTTTAACACTAAAATCTAATTCTTTTAAATAAATTATAATTTCATCTTGGTTATAATATGAAATTATAGAATCATAGATCTTATCGACACTTTTCCTACTTATTCCACACTTTAAAAGATTATTCTTATCTTCTTTAATTAAGCTAATAGCATTGCTACCTAACTTTTCAACTATTTTTTCTGCCGTTTTTTCTCCACATCCCTTAACAAAAGATGAAGATAAAAATTCTACGACAGCCTCTTTTGAGTCTGGTTCACATCTCTCATATTCACTTACTTGAAATTGATATCCATAACGATCATGAAATACATACTTACCATACATGATATAAGTATCTTCCGTATTCAACTCACGGAAATAACCAGTAAAAGTTAATGTCTTACCATTTATATCTTCTAATTCAGTACTTGACTCTTTAACTTTAAAGAGTCCAACTTGATAACCGCTAGAATCATTTTTGAATATCGATGTTTTGTATTTTCCCTTTATGTATTCCACTTTATTCACCTTCTTAATTCTATCATATTATCAAGCCGTTTTCAAACATTTGTTTAATAAAATCAAAAATATTCAGGCCTTGTATTAATTAGTTCTTTTCTTAAGACTGAAGTTTTTTCAATATCACTTAATTCCTCTATATATGATTCGGCATTTGCATAAAAACTAGTTTCACTTTCAACACCATTTAATGCATTAAGAGTTTTTTTCGATAAAATATTTTTTGATGAAAGTTCTCGAATCACATATCTTGGAGTAACATATTGCATTGCCGTAGCATTAAAATCATATAATATTAAACTTTCAATAATTATATCAACTAGTGATTTAATTCCACTTATAGTTGGAAATGGATACGCTTCATCTAAATCGACTAATCTCATATTACTACTACTATTAACAATAATATTTTCCGAATGAATATCAGTATATTTAATACCAATACTATCTAATTCCCAAATACATTTAATTAAATCTCTTAATATTTTTTTCTTGTCTATATTACTACTTAAATAAAGTTTTTTAAAAGTTAGATAATCATCATAATTTATTCCACCAAAAGCTCTAATACGATCATTTTCATCGACATAGAACTTATCAAAAATAGCATAATTGTCCAATGATAATTTATCAGTATTTTTGTCTATTATTTCTAAAGTTTCTATATAAGAAGTTCCCTTATTTCTTTTAATAAATAGACCATCTAATACTCCATAAATTTTAGAACCAACAATATCTTTAATTTCTTGACTATAATCTAACTTTTCCATAACTCTCTTCTTTTCGGAAGTTATAATAACATATAAATAAAATTTCTGCAAAATAAAAACCCTTCTATACAATATATTAACAAAGGATTTCCATTTTACTTTAAAAACTTAAAAATTTTCTTTATATTTAGTAATATACCAACTTCGTAAATTTATATCTTCGACTTTAGATCCACAATATTCACATACTCTTAATTCAATATTTTTTAACGGTGCACTACAATTAGGACAATGAACACTCAACGAAGATTTACTCACATTATATTTGTCCGGATCATAAATATAAACAAATGAAGTAGTAAAAGTTGTTTGTTTCTTATAGTCCTTGCGAGCTACTTTAACATTCCCCTTCTCTGTTTTTTCATAATAGTATTCAAGAGATGAGTTGACAGTTATCATAAGTACTCCCGACTCGTTTTTATAGTCTTTAATAGCATGACTATGAAATTTAATATCTTCATAATTCTCTTTAATTTCTGATGCAACACGTGATTGAACTAAAATTTCAAGATTATTTCTAATCTCACTTAATTCTTTAATTGAACTAACTTTATTTTTAGATAAAGTATTTAGTATTCCAATAATACTTGTTTCTACTTTATTATAAAATTCAATCTCATTAAAATTAGGGAAATCTCTTTTTATTTTAGGGACTAATATATTTGTTAATCCCGATACAGATTTATGACGGTACTTAGCTTCTTCTTCACTTTCTTTAATCATGCTTATTATTTTCTTAGTATCTCCATATCCTAAAGAACTTAAACTATTCTTTATCTTAAAATAAATAACTACTGCAATAATTAATAAGACTACTACAATACTCAAAAATACTGCTAAGAATATTATTAATCCTTCCATAATATCACCTACAATTATTATATTGTTAAATTATTAAAATCTACTGTTCCTCTCCTTAATAAGTATAGATATAAAATAATATCTATCAAGATATAAGTAGTAGTTACTATAATTAATAGTAATGTTCCACTTATCTTACCAATCACATTAAATATTACCATTGATGTTAAGACAAATAGAGCCATACCTAACATTACAGAAATAAATGAACTAGTACTTTGTTTAACTACTTCTGCACTGTTTTCCCAATTTAAATTTGGATATTTTAAATTCACGATAAGTCCAATAAAATGAGATACTAGTGGTATAAGTATTGATAGTATTAACAATAGTAACGAATCAATAACACTTATCTTTAATACAATAAATAATATAATATCACCTATAAATAACACGGGAGTTGTAATTTTTAAACAAGCCAATATTTTCCCCATTAAAATTGTCTTAGTTTTAATTGGCAATGATTTTAGTATCGTAATATTTCTACCCTCTAAACTAACTATCGAATTAGTAATTGAAGTCATATAAGAAGCAAATGATATTAAAATTAATATAATTATAGGAATATTATTCATAATGATTTCTTCTTTTAAATCAAGTGCTGATAATTGAGCTATTAATAAAGGCATAATAGTATCATGTTTTAAGGCAATTACAATAACTGCTATTAAGAATAAAACAAGTGAAAATCCGGCATTAATAATAAATACAGGAGTCTTAAAGAATGTACTCATTTCTTTTTTTACTAGAGATCTAGTTACCGATTTTGACTTAATAGTTAGACTATCAATACTTACTCGTTTACTTGTTGATGAAACACTTTTTAATCTTGTATTAATCTTAAAATAGAACTTACTTAAAATAACAATTGATATAGCAAAGACACCAACATGAACCATTACAAATATTAATAGATCTACTATATTAAAATCATTCACCAATTTAGCATAAATTCCTGCCGGATAATATATCTTAGTAACGAGTTCATTTATATTAGAAGAATTCTTGATAATATACTCTAATATTCCATCCATATTAAATGAAAGAGCAAGTATGCCAACTAAAACGCCCATTGATATTATTATTTGAGCTGCATTTTTGTATTTAAATTTACTAGATAAACTTGAAGTAATAAATCCGAGTATACAAGACAATACAATTGGTATTATTGGTAGTAATAAAAGCATAATGAAACTAGTTAAAAAATATGTCCAATTTAAATCACTATCCCAACTTATATAAGAAACCATTATAGGAAGTAAGAATAATGAATTAAATAATAATTCAAATAAATAGAATTTAAATATTCTTACAAACAATACAGTACTTCTCTTTATTGGTAATGATAACAACAACTGATCATCTTTACAATTAAACACTAGAGGTCCTGATTTATATATTCCTTCGATGAAAGTCATAATAGAAATAGATAAAACAAATAAAGATAATAATAGATATGATAGATTTAATGGAGATAGTTTTTCAAATAAAGAATTTGATAAATCCCATATCATATACATTAAATAACCAGAAATAAATAATGGCAATAGAATAGATAGTTTATTGTTTTTATTAGTTTTAAACCTAAATAAAGACATATCGCTAGTCATACATGCTCTAATTAAAGAATATAACTTTTTCATTATTTATTTTCCTCTAATTCCATGAATACTTTTTCTAATGATTTATCACCTTTAATTTCTTTCATGCTACCACATTTTACTAGTTTTCCATCTTTAATAATAGCTACTCTCGAACATAGTTTTTCTGCTACATCTAAGATATGAGTAGAATAGAAAACTATTTTCCCCTCTTTAACCATTTCATTTAAAATCTCTTTTATATCAAATACTGCTTTAGGATCTAGTCCAACAAAAGGTTCATCCATAATTAGTATTTTAGGATCGTGAGCTAAAGCTGAAATTAAGACTATTTTTTGTTTCATACCATGAGAAAAACTATCTATCGTATCATTTAACTTATCTTCCATTCCAAATAGATTAGCATACTTCTTTATATTAGTCTTTCTTACATTCTCATCTACTTCATACATATCACAAATAAAATTGATATAATCAATGGCTTTCATATGTTCATAGGTTTCTGGATTATCAGGAACAAAAGCCATTAGTTTTTTACATTCAACAGGTTGCTTCTTAATAGACATACCATCTATTAAGATATCTCCACTATCAAAATCGTGGATACCGACTATTGATTTAATAAGTGTTGTCTTACCTGCTCCATTATGTCCGATGAAGGCAAATACATCTCCATCATTAACTGTAAAAGATACATTATCTACAGCTAACTTATTGCCATATTTTTTTGTTACTTCTTTAATTTCAATCATATAAAACTCTCCTTATATTTATTTTATACTTTTATTTTTGTTACATAATAAACTTACTTAATAGATGTTATAAAACTATCATTAAATATTAACTGTTAATGATGTTTTTCCCTCAATTTTACTATTAACATACTTTGAAATCCTTTTTTCTAACAAATTAAATAAATAACTTAATATTATTAGAATAATCAATGTAGAAATAAAAACAATTAAACAGTCATAATTATATCTATGATTTGGAATCAACTTTTTAAACAAAAATGTGCTATAAGAAAAAATAAGTGGAATGTGAATTAGGAAAATTGAAAAAGATATTTTCCCTAGATTAACAAATAATCTATTGCTTAAAATACGTTTAAAGATATTTGTGAAATTAATACCAATTATTAAGCAACAAGCACCTATTAAATGTGGATAAAAGCAATTGCTAAAAGTTGTGATAGCATAATAGTTTGTAGGTACTATACAAGAAGGATATCCTCCAAAATATAGTCCAATTAGAATTAATACAATTCCAATTATATTCTTATACTTCATATTTTTTACAAAATCACTATTAAATAATAAACATAGTAAATATCCAATTACAAAACAAGCAAGAAAATTTGCTGTAAATATAAAACCTATTAGAGGTATTATTACAAATAGAATATTTATTTTTTCTTTTTTAAGTAAAGGTCCAAATAAATAAATTAATGTTGAACCTGATAATATATATCCATACATCCAAAATGCATTTGAAATATATGTATCACCAAAAAATGGAGCAATAAAAATGGACGATTTTAAAACATTAAACAATGACACTTTTTCTGCATAGAACATTCTTAACCAATCGGAACTAGTAATCATTGACACTTCTTGATTAAAAAATAGATTAAATGATGACAAAAGCCACACAACTATACCAATGATAACAACTGGTATTGTCAATTTTAAATATCTTTTTGTAATAGAATTAGTTACATTTATCTTCTTCGATTTTAAAGTAGAAGCAGAAATTAAATATCCACTTAGTATACAAAATACAAATACTAAGAAGTTACCATTGAAAAAAACACTTAACGCACTTTGGGATAACATTGTTTCATATTTGAAATGTGGTATTGCTGCTGTACTAATTATAGATGCCGGATAAAAAGCGTACATAAAATGATGCATAAATATTCCTAAACAGCTTAGTCCTTTTAAACCATCAATCCATAACATTCTTGATTTATCGGATGTTTTCATCTTATCCCACCATTCTTAAACTAATTATAGCATATAAAACAGCACAAATAATACATATTTTTTTACACTAAAATTTTTTATTATAAAGTAAAAAAGAGCATTGAAGCTCTTTTTAATCTACGTTTTCACTCGTCTAATGTATATATTAATTATAATTGAAGGTTTATATTTATACATCTTTCTCCATCTTTACATGAACAACTCCTTCTTCTAAGAAATCATCAGAAGTTTGTCTAAATCCAAATTTTTCATAAAAACCTTTTGCATGTTTTTGAGCATTCATAACTATTCTTTTGCAGTTCATTTTATCTTTAATTGCCTTTAAACTTTCTTCCATTAGTTTTCTTCCAATACCATTACCATGTTCTATTGTTAATACCCTACCAACTTTTACTATTTCTTCATTATCTTGATAAAAAGCACGAAGATAAGCAATAACTCTATCATTTTCCATAATAAAACAATGTAAACTATTATAATCGATATTATCCATATCTTGATAAGTAATATGTTGTTCTATTACAAATATTTCCGATCTTGATTTTAAAATTTCATATAATTCTTTACTTGTTAATTCATTAAAATACTTTGCTATAAATTTCATTATTATTTTCCTCTCTTATTTATCTTTATACATGAAGCACTCTTTATCGTGGGAATAAATAATACCTATTGCTTGGAGATAAGAATATATAATTGTACTTCCAACAAATTTCATTCCTCTTTTTTGTAAATCACTCGATAACGTATCAGATAATTTATTTGTTGTTTTATCTACCTCATATAAGATTTTATCATTTGTGAATATTCTCAAATAATTATAAAAACTTCCAAATTCATTTTGAATACTCTTAAATATCTTACTATTATTAATAGTAGCATTTATCTTAAGTTTATTTCTTATTATTTTTTCATTATTCAATAGTTCTTGTATTTTTTTATTGTCATAATTACATATCTTATCGATGTCAAAGTTATCAAAAGATTCTCTTAAATATTCTCTTTTATTTAATATACATTCCCAAGATAAACCTGCTTGAAAAGATTCCAATATCAACATTTCAAATAAATATTTATCATCAAAATTAGGTTTGCACCATTCATTATCATGATATTCAATATATAATTCATTATTTAAATTACACCATTTACATCTTTTCATATAATCTCCTTCGGTATGAATAATTTATTCATATCAACATTCTCATGTTTCAATAATGCTACTTTGTTTTCTATTCCTCCACTATATCCCGTTAAGTTCCCATTAGAACCAATTACTCTATGACATGGAATAATAATACAAATAGGATTCCAACCTACAGCGCCACCTACTGCTTGTGCTGACATCTTTTTAATTTCCCTACTCTTAGTAATTAATTTAGCTATATCATTATATGTCATGGTTTCGCCATACTTAATGGTTTGCATTATATCAACTACATTTCTTCTAAATGGAGTTAAATCTAATAACTTGTATTTCGGAGTAAAGTCAGGAGTTTTACCACTAAAATATATATCTAACCATTTACTAGTTTCTTTAAATATTTCTAAATATTCTTCTGAAAAATCAATTTGATGTTTAGAAGCATTTTTTGAATCTTCAAAACATAAGCCCGTTAAGTATTCTCCATCACTAGTCATTATCATATTTGAAAATTCGTTAGGCGTTTTATACATACATTTATAAATCATTTTATTATCTCCTAACTCTTGATAATATTATACCATGAAAAAAGCAAATCTCTTTGTATAATCGATTTGCTTAATATATTATTTAATATCTTCCTACGCACTTTATAATAATGTTTTCTATATCACTAATTGAATCTTTACAATCCGTTCTTATCCATTCTTTTATCATTGCCATAATCCCATTTATATAAAATGTAATTATATATTCATGTTCTTTTTCTGGTACATTAAATTTTTCTAAGATGGGAATAATAATATATTTTTTTAGATTATTATATTTTTCAAAAGCATTCATACTTATTGGATTATTAAACGATGCTTTAAATAGACTTCTATTTCTTTAATAAAACTCAAGTAAGGAGTCAAATGCTTTTCTTCAATTAATTTTAAGTTTTCACTAGAAGAAGAATTTATTTTATCAATAAAATCTCTTTCGTTTTCATTAAAATAATCTGTAAACTTTTTATTTATATAATTCGTCGTTTCTTCGACTAAATCATTAATGGATTCATAATGCAAATAGAATGTTGATCTATTTAATCCTGCCTTATCACAAATTTCTTTTATAGTAATATAGTCGATATCTTTTTTTTCAAGTAGAGAAATTAATGCTTCATCAAAAAGAATGGCGGTATTAAAATATTTACTTCCATTTTTATTCATTTAATACCACCACTTTCTAATTACTTATCTTCTCTTGCAATTTCATTAGCTAATCTTATTATATCACTTGCATATTTAGATTTTGAACTATTTAGTATTCTTTTATATGAGAAGTAATTTGTACTTACACCAATTATTCCTATAACTCCAATAACAATTCCTAAAATAAAATATTTCCCATCAGATAAAACACCCATAGATAAACACATTCCAAATCCCAATATCAAACTCATAATAATACCATTAGTATAAGCAAATATATCTACTGGTAATTTGGCCTTTCTATCTAATTTTCTAAGTGCTATAACTTTTGATTCTTTCTTTGTCGAATATTCATTAGCTATATGCTCTCCATAAATCTTATCTGTATTCACAATAAATACCTCCTATTCATAAGTTAATCTTATCAATAATAGTTATTAAAATGAACAACACTTTATAAAGATTATGTCTATTTAATCATTAAAATCACTTCATAAATCTAATATTTTTAGTAACCTAATTAAATATTCTTTATTATCAATTTTATTAATTGCAAAACACTTCTTGCCTAAATCTTTAAATGATGCACCACACGAAAACAAGATATCCTTATCAATTATAATGAATCTATCATGAAATGAATTGTTATTGATAAAAGTTATATTATTGTACTGGCATTCATATTTTTTCTTTAATGTGTCATCTATGTTTTTAGATACTATTATTATCTGCTTTTCTATTTTTTTCAAGATATCTAAAAGCTCTTTACATGCGTAATTATCTATTATTATGATTTCTTTCTTGGATTTATTAAAAATATCTAAAATTAATGAATATGCATCATACAGTTCTCCTTCAAAGAAGATTTTATTCATTTCTTTTTTGTCATTGAAATTATCAAAGTTTTTTTCTAATCTTAATATTCTATTTTCATGATTAATTAACATTTCATTGTTTGATATATTATTTGCAAAATATCGTCCCATTTTTACAAATGAATCAATAATTTGTACATTTACTTTAACTGCTATATCGCTTTTAAGTAATCCAGACAGCATCATTATTCCTTGTTCTGTCAAAACATAAGGTAAATATTTAAAATGTTGTCCTCTCATATTGTTGCTTTTGTTTAAGAGCGCAAATTGCGACCTTAAAGACATTTCATCAATTTCTTTATTTGTTAATTGAAAACAAAACGATTCTGGAAATCTATTAATATTTCTTTTAATAACTTCATTAATTCTTTTCGTTTCAACTTGGTAAAGCTTAGCTACATCAGATGATAACATTACTTGTACCCCTCTAACTTCATAAATCATATTTTCAATTACTATACTATCTTTTTCTATCATTTCATTCATTATATTTCCTCCTTTTTTCAAACCAAAAAAGAGACACTTATCTTATAGATAAGTATCTCCGCATCATGTATATTTCTATTTTGCCTCTAGAAATAAACTTTATCGATTAAATTGTCATATAAATATCAGGCAAACTATTTAATACACTTACATTATATATCAAAAATAAAACATAAACAACAAAAACACTAAAAAACTAAGATTTAAATCTTAGTTTAATTTGAATTAGTTATTCTTTGCTTTGATAGCAGCTTGTGCTGCAGCTAGTCTTGCAATTGGAACTCTAAATGGTGAACAAGATACATAAGTAAGTCCAGCATTATGACAGAACTCAACACTTGATGGATCTCCACCATGTTCTCCACAAATACCTAGTTTGATATTTGGACGAACTGATTTACCTTTTTCAACAGCCATCTTAATTAATGATCCAACCCCAACTTGATCTAGTTTAGCAAATGGATCACTCTCAAATATTTTAGCATCATAGTAAGAGCCCAAGAACTTACCAGCATCATCTCTTGAGAAACCAAATGTATATTGAGTTAAATCATTTGTTCCGAATGAGAAGAATTCAGCTTCTTTAGCAATTTCTTCAGCAGTTAAAGCAGCTCTTGGAATTTCAATCATTGTACCAATATGGTATTCAATATCAGAATTCTTTTCAGCTTTTACTTTTTCAGCTGTTTCAATAACTATATCTTTAACATATTTAAGTTCTTTAACTTCACCAACTAATGGAATCATGATTTCAGGAACAATATCGTATCCTTCACTTTCCTTAACTTCAATTGCCGCTTCCATTAAAGCACGAGTTTGCATACGAGCAATTTCTGGATATGTAACAGCAAGTCTACATCCACGATGTCCCATCATTGGATTAAATTCATGTAATTCACTACAAACATTTTTAACATGTTCTACAGTTACTCCCATAGCTTCAGCTAATTCTTTCATTTCAGCTTCCGTCTTAGGAATAAATTCATGTAGAGGTGGATCTAAATAACGAACTGTCATTGGTAATCCTTTTAATTCTTTATACAT
>CAZKFB010000012.1:3340-29139 GCA_964551965.1 uncultured Muribaculaceae bacterium | reverse complement strand
AAAATGGTAAATTTTAAAGAAGATGAATATTTAAATAAATTAAATCATAGTTGTGCACACATGATGGCACAAGCTGTTAAACACTTAATGCCTAATGCTAAATTTTGGGTAGGACCTGTTATTGAAACGGGATTCTATTATGATATGGATTTAGGTGATAAAGTTATTAATGAGAGTGATATTGAAGCTATTGAGAGAGAAATGAAGAAAATTGCTAAAGATGGCAAGAGAATTGTTCGTAATGAAATAAGTAAAAGTGAAGCTTTAGAGACTTTTAAAGATGATCCTTATAAGATAGATTTGATTGAAAGAATGGATGAATCTGATACAGTTATATCTACTTATTCACAAGGAGATTTTACTGATTTATGTCGAGGACCTCATGTAGATACAGTTAAAGAATGTAAGTATTTTAAATTAATTAAATTTAGTGGGGCTTACTGGAAAGGTGATGCAAACAATAAAGTATTACAAAGAATTTATGGTGTTTGTTTCCCAACTGAAGAAGAACTTAATAATTATTTACAAGAACTTGAAGAGGCAAAACTTAGAGATCATAGAAAATTAGGTAAAGATTTAGGACTTTTTATGATGAATGATTTAGTAGGTAAGGGACTTCCTATGTATTTACCTAATGGATATATAGTTTGGGAAGAACTAGAAAACTATATTAAGGGAAAAGAAAAGAAATTAGGATATAAACATGTTTTAACTCCACCTTTAGGTAATGTTGAACTATATAAGACTTCAGGTCACTGGGATCATTATCAAGAAAGTATGTTCCCTAAGATGGAAGTTGAGGGAGAAGAATTTGTTCTTCGTCCAATGAACTGTCCACATCACATGATGATCTATGCTAATGATATTCATTCATATCGTGATCTACCACTTAGAATTGGTGAGATTGCAAGAGATTGTCGTTTTGAAGCTAGTGGAGCATTAAAGGGAATTGAACGTGTTCGTTCTTTCTGTCAAAATGATGCCCATCTATTCGTAACTCCTGAACAAATTGAATCAGAGTTTAAAATAGTAGTTAATTTAATTCTTGAATGTTATAAAGAATTAGGAATTAAAGATTTTCACTTTGAATTATCTTTAAGAGATCCAAAAAATACTAAGAAGTATCATCCTGATGATGAAATGTGGAATATGGCTGAAGATAAGTTAAGAAGTGTATTAGATTCAATAGGTATGCCTTATATTGAAAAGATTGGTGAAGCTGCCTTCTATGGACCTAAACTTGATGTTCAAGTTAAACCTGCTGTAGGTAATGAATATACTTTATCTACTTGTCAATTAGATTTCTGTTTACCAGCAAAATTCAACTTAACTTATGTTGATAAGAATGGGGAAAAGAAATGTCCTGTCGTAATTCACCGTGCTGTTTTTGGTAGTATCGATCGTTTCTTTGCTTATTACTTAGAAGAGAGAAAAGGTGCTTTACCATTATGGTTAAGTCCAGTACAAGTAAGCGTTTTACCAGTAAACAACGAATATCATTTAGAATATGCTAAAAAGGTAGAAAGTATGTTAAGAGATAAGAATATTCGTGTTGAATTAGATGCTAGTGAAGAAAAACTTGGATATCGTATGAGAGAAGCTCAAATGAAGAAAATACCTGTATCTTTAGTACTAGGTAATGATGAAAGAGATAATGAATCTGTTACTTTAAGATTCTATGGTAGTGAAGAAAAAGTTACAATGAGTCTTGATGAATTCATTGAGTTTGTTGTTAATAAACGCGATAATCGTGATTTAGAGATGTGTTAATTTACACATCTTTTTTTAATATTTAATTCATTAAACTCAAAAATATATTAAAATTATATTAGGTGAATAGTATGAGTAGTAAAAATAGTGAAGATCAAAATAAGTTTATTGTTGATAATTTGTTAGTTCCTGATGATCATAAGAAAAAAGAAATTAAAGAAGTAGAAGAGGAAATAGTAGAAGAAACAGTTTATGATAATCCATATTTCTTAGATGTTAAAGATGAAAAATATTTTAAACTATTTATAGGCAGCAATTATGAAAGAATAACTAAGAGGAAGTTTAACTATGCAGCATTTGTCTTTTGTGGAATTTATTTTCTATATCGTAAATGTTATATATTAGGAGCTGCTTGGTCAGTTATTAATCTAATATTCCTGATATTATTGCCGTTATTAAATGTTCATATAATTATTACTTTAGCAGTAATTCTTATTTCTCATATTATTTGTGGATTTGTTGCCAATCAAAGTTATGTTAGTTATGTAGGTGCCAAAATTGTTGAATATCGTTCAAAAGATAAAAAGAATTTAAAAGATTTACTTGTTACTAATGGAGGCACTGATACTTTAGTAGCATCCGTTGTTGGAATAATAGTTGCTATTATTTATGGCTTTTGTCTATATGATGTAGCAATGGAATATCTTGATAAATATATATTAGTTCCGGAAGCACCAACGAAAAGGACTGATGAAGAAATTATTATTGATACATTTAAATATGATGGAGTATTAAAAGTAAAAGAAGATGTTTCAATTAATGATATAATTAAATTCCCTGAATTAGTTGATTTTCAAAATATAAGTAGTAATAGTAGTATTGCTTATCTATATGGAGAAAATGAAATAGTTCCTAAATGTAAGATGGAAGTTAATGTTCTCGATTATAAAACTAATGCTAAGTCATTTATTAAAGGATTAACTAAGTATTATCATGAATTAAATGATAACATAGTTGAGCATACAGGAAAGAATAATTGGCAAAGTATAACAATTGTTGAGAATACTAAAGAAGTAGTTTATAATGCTACTGTTAAAAATAATAATTTAATTCTATATCGTGTAACTTATGTTCCAGAAACTAAAGAAGCTTGTTTAAGCTACTATGATAATATTATTGGTGAAATAGAATAGATATTTTAAAATATCTATTTTTTTTGAATAAAACTTAATAATATAGCTCATTTATATAGTAGGTGATACTTATGGATATATTTATAGTTATATTAAGAACGATTCTTTTTTATTTTTTAATTCTATTCTGTTATCGAATAATGGGTAAGAGAGAGATTGGTCAATTACAGATAAGTGATCTTACCATTTCTATACTTATAGCTGAATTAGTTGCTATTAGTATTGAGAATCGTGATGATAAGATGGTATTAACTGTCTTGCCAATATTAGTACTTGTCTCTTTTGAGATATTGTCTTCTTATATTGGACTTAAATGTAATAGAGTAAGAACTCTTATAGATGGGAAACCTAGTTTAATTATTAATAAAGGTAAATTAAATATTAAAGAAATGATTAAACAAAGATATACTTTAGATGATTTATTATTACAACTTAGACAAAATAGTATTGCGAATATTAAAGAAGTAAATTATGCAATACTTGAAAATAATGGAAAGTTGTCAATATTTAAAAAGAAAGATAATGTTGATAGTCCATTACCAATAATAATAGATGGAATAATTAATATAGATGTTTTAGTTAATATTAATAAAAGTGAATCATGGTTAAGAGAGTGCTTAGATAATCAACATATGCGACTTAAAGATGTATTATATGCTTTCTATAATAAAAAGGTATTATATGTAATAAAAAAATAAGAAGGAATGTTAGGAAACACGCTTTCTTTTCTTTTCAAAATAGATTACTTTATCATCATAAGGAGAAACACTTACAAATGTATTAACATCTACTTCTTTAAATTCATCTTCAGTAAATATTTTTTGTCTTTCTGAAGCATTTGCTATTATTGGTTTTCGAATTTGACTATTGTATTTAGAATAGATATATGCACATTGAATTATTCCTCCTTTATTTAATTTTTTACTTAGAGTATGAATAAATCTCTTATAGCATTTTAAAGTATCGATATTCCATATATCTTCAATTGAATCACTTATATTGGAAAGTAGTATAGCATCATATTTATCGTCTAACTTTTCTGGTAATTTAGTTAGACTAGATTTAATATATTTAATATCCTTTTCTTCTAGTATTTTTTGTAATCTTTCATAATTATCTCTTTGTAGGTAATCATTTAAATTATGTAATGTAGTAATATCAGTAGTGAAGTGATACATTGTCTTATTAAATATTTCTCTAGTAGTATAATTGCTATAAAGATAATCGAAGTAGATTGCCGTATCTTCACTTAAGTATTTGCTTAATCTATTAAAAGTATCATATTCTAAAAATTCTCCCCAAATAGGCATAAAGTAATTGCAAAATTCGGCATGCTTTAATTTTCTAGCTCCCGTTACTTTTAAATCCGTAATTGCAAACGATAGGGGATTAATATCAAATACAGATACTGTTTTAGCTCCGTTAAGATAAGCATTAAGAGCTTGATCTCCAGAACCAGCAACAGTTAATACATCTTTGTCTGATAGATTCATATTAGCCATAATTCCACTTATATTTTCCGTAGTATTAAGATATACCTTACTGTATTCACCAAACGTACCTTTTAATTCCCCATGATGTTCTAAAGTATTCTTGATAATATCCATATTTATTTCCATATAAAAACCCCTTTAAACATAGTGGTTATTATAACAAATAATTTAATTATTGTCGAATTAATAGGTAAATTTATATCTTTTTAAAGAAATGTTAAAAAGAGTGTTGACAAATTTATATCTTATTAATATAATGTTAATAACAAAGGCAAAAAACGCTTTTGAAAATTAATTCCATATGTTATTAATAAAATGATAATAACAAATAGAAAGAAGGAGATTATATGGAACAAATTAAAGAATTACAAGATTACAGAAAGGCACTTTATAATATCGATATGGTTGAAGGTTTTGTCAACATTGGAGCTATGCGTAATGAAGCTTACAATGACTTAGTTGATGAACAAATGAAAATCATGGATGATTTTTTAGAGAGTGGAGAATCAGTAAATGTTATTGGTGAATGGCATGATGTTGGTGCAACTGAGTTTATTGAAAATGGTGGAGCTTATCCAACTCACTGTGTGGCCGGTACTAAGGAAGCTGAATATATTAAAGCAATTCAAGATCGAATCTATGAAAAAAATGAAAATGGTATTTATCTAAGAGATAGTGCTATTCTAAAACCTAATGTCAGAGATTATAAAAAGAATTCAATTAACGGAGTATTAGATCAAGTAAGAAGTGATATTCGTAATATGAAGAATCTTAAAATGGTTGTGTTTAATGGAGTATGTGAAGACTTATGTGTTGAAGATTTTGCAAGAACTTATGCTCGATATTTAGATGAAATAAATCGTATAGTTAATCTTTATGTAGTTGCATCTACTGTCGATACATTTGATGGACTAGAACATAACCGAGAAGATTGGAAGAAAATTGCTCGTGCTGTTATGGAACAAGCAGGAATCAAATATGTTGCTGACTATGAAGAACTAAAAGAAGAAGAAAAAAAATTGGGGTTATATAGATAATGTATTTTTTATAAAATATGTTATTAACAAAATGTAAATAAGAAAGAGGAATGATTATGAAAATATTAAATGGAATGAAAAGATTACCAAGAAACTATTCACTTTTAAGTGATACTTACGAACATACAATGGCTCAAGGATACTTACTAAATGGCAAGCAAAATAATTTAGCTGCTTTCGATGTATTCTTTAGAAAAGAGCCTAATGGTGGAGGATATGCTATTATGGCTGGACTTGATAAAGTCATTGAACATATTGAAAACTTGAGATTTGGGGAGGATGAACTTGCATACTTTAAAAAGTGTGGTTATCGTGAAGAATATTTAGAGTACTTAAAGAATTTTAAATTTACTGGTACAATTAAAGCAATACCTGATGGTACACCAATATTTCCAAACGAACCAATTCTAACAGTAGTTGCACCAATTATTGAAGCTCAGTTAGTTGAGACAACAATTCTTGCTAAACTAAATGGTGCTATATCACATGCTACAGGAGCTAGAGTTATTGTTGAAGCAGCTCAAGGAAAACCAGTAATGGAATTTGGTGCTCGACGTGCTGATGGAGATGAAGCAGCAATTGATGCTTCTCTATATGGTATGATGGCTGGATGTGTGGGAACTAGTAATGATTTAGCTGCTCATATGGTTAATAAAGTAGGTATGGGTACAATGGCTCATAGTTATATCGAAAGTTATCCTGACGAATTAACAGCGTTTAAAGCATTTGCTAGTGTTTATCCAAATAATGCAATGTTATTAGTTGATACTTATGATACTTTAAATAGTGGTATACCAAATGCTATTAAGACATTTAAATGGATGGAGGATCTTGGACTTCCTACTGATCATATTGGTATTCGCATTGATTCAGGAGATTTAGCTTATCTATCTAAATGTGCTCGTAAGATGTTAGTTGAAGCAGGATTCCCTCAAGCTAAGATTTGTTTAAGTAATGGACTTACGGGACCATTCATTGAATCATTAATTCAACAAGGAGCGGAATTTGACTCTTTAGGTGTAGGAGATAATATCAGTAAACCTAATGGAAATGTTGGATGTGTATATAAAGAAGTAGCTATCAAAGAAGATGGAGAATGGATACCTAAAATCAAATTAAGTGAAGATGCTATTAAAATAGTTAATCCGGATATTAAGAATCTATATCGTGCTTATGATAAAGATACAGGTTATGCTATAGCAGATATCATGACTCGTGAAAATGAGAGTATTGAAGATGGAGAATTAATTATCGCTAGTACAACTGATTATCTAAAGAGAAAGAAGATTACTAACTTTGAATTAGTACCTCTACAACAAACTATTTATGATAATGGTGTGTTAGTATTTGAAGATCCTGACTTTGAAACTACAAGAGCATACTGCGAAGCTCAAATGGCAACTTTATATCCGGAAGTAAAGAGAAATACGATGCCTCATCTATACCATGTATCTGGAACAGAAGAATATGTTGAATTCAAAAATGATATGATTAATGAGGCACATAAGTTAACATTGAAGTAATTATGATAAAACAAGAAATAGAAGAAATAAAATCACGTTTTTCTATTAAGTCGATAGAAGAAATTGAAAAAGAAAAACATTTTATTAATGTAAAATCATATCAATGTGAATTAAATGATGGTAGAATAGTAATAAGGGATAAAATATTAAAAGGGGATCGTGATGGTTCGGCATCAATAATTGTTCCTATTACAGAAACAGGAAAAGTAATACTTGTTATTCAACCGAGAATATTAACTAAAAATAAAATCTCGGTTGAGTTTCCTGCCGGATATATAGATGAAGGGGAAAATCCTCGCGAAGCTGCCTTAAGAGAATTAAGAGAAGAAACAGGATATGTCCCTGATGAAATGATTGAGTTAGCAGAATATTATCAAGATCAAGGATGTTCGAGTGCCTATAACTATTGTTATCTAGCATTGGGTTGTAAAAAAGTATATGAGCAATCTTTAGATCGTGATGAATATATCGAGTATGTTGAAGCATACTTAGATGAAGTATTAGAACTATTGGATGAAGGTACAATAAATGATGCCAATAGTATTATTGCTATTGAACGAGCAAGAAAAATTTTAAATAAATGAGGTGTGTTATGAAAAAATTTGGATTTATGAGAGTTGGAGCTGCGGTTTCTAAAATAAAGATAAGTGATGTTAGTTTTAATGTTGAAAGTATTAAAAAAGTAATGGATGAAGCAAGTAGTAAAAATGTTGAAGTTACTACTTTTCAAGAATTATCTTTAGTAGGTTATACTTGCGCAGATTTATTCTTAAATGAACATTTAATTAATTCAGCTATGAATGGATTGATTGAATTAAAGAACTATACTGAGAATGTTAGTGGTGTATTTATCATTGGATTACCTATTAAGTGTGATAATCAATTATTTAACTGTGCGGCTGTATTAGAGAGTGGTCATATTTTAGGAATTGTTCCTAAGACTTATATTCCTAATTATGGAGAATTTTATGAGAAACGTTGGTTTAGTGAAGATAATCGAAGAATAAGTGATTCAATTATTATTGATGGAGAAGAAGTACCTTTTAAAACAAATATTCTATTCCGTGAAAATAAAGATAATATGAGAATGTTTGGAATAGAAATATGCGAAGATCTATGGTGCACTTATCCACCTTCAAACGAATTAACTATTCATGGAGCAAAAGTAATATTTAATTTGTCAGCATCTAATGAAATAATTGGTAAGGCGGAATATCGTAAGAGTTTAGTTAAGAGTCAATCTGAGAAAACGATAAGTGCTTATTGTTATGCTTCGAGTGGTATCAATGAATCAACGACTGATTTAGTATTTAGTGGCGCATCTTTCATTTATGAAAATGGTAAATGTTTAGCACAAAATAATCGTTTTGATTTTGAATCTAATTTAATTATTAGTGATGTCGATTTAGCGCGATTAGAGAATATTAGATTTAAAGATATATCATATATGGGAGTTATTAAAGATCGAGATACTGTTTATCAAATAGTAGACTTTAAGGGATATGATGCTGGTGATGAATTAGTTAGAACTTATGAATCTTATCCATTCGTTCCTAAAGATAATAAGAATCGTGATGCTAGATGTGAAGAGATTTTAAATATTCAAGCTTATGCTTTAGCTAAGAGATTAGATGCTACGGGAATTAAGAAATGTGTTATTGGTATTTCTGGAGGCCTTGATTCAACATTAGCATTCCTTGTAACTATTAAGGCTTATGATATTCTAGGTCTTGATAAAAAAGATATATTTGGAATTACTATGCCGGGCTTTGGTACTACTAATAGAACGTACAATAATGCATGTGAATTTGTTAAGTTATATGGAGCAACTTTAAAAGAGATAAATATTAAAGATGCTTGTCTACAACACTTTAAAGATATTGATCATGATCCAAAAAATCTTGATGTCACTTATGAGAATGTTCAAGCTAGAGAGAGAACACAAATACTAATGGACTATGCTAATAAAGTAGGTGGACTTGTTATTGGTACGGGAGACTTATCAGAACTTGCTTTAGGCTGGTGTACTTATAATGGAGATCATATGAGTATGTATGCTGTTAATGTATCTATACCAAAGACATTAGTAAGATATTTAGTAACTTATTATGCGGAAACAGAAGATGATAAAAAACGTGCAAGTATAATTATGGATATTATTAATACGCCAGTATCTCCAGAACTATTGCCTCCTAGTGAATCAGGAGAGATATTACAAGTTACGGAGAATACGATTGGTCCTTATGCGTTACATGATTTCTTTTTATATCACTTCTTAAGATATGGGGCTAGTCCTGCCAAGATTTATTATCTAGCTAAGAAGACATTTACTGATACTAAAAGCGAAGAGATTAAGAAATGGTTACTTGTATTTATTAAGAGATTCTTTAGTCAACAATTTAAACGCAGTTGTTTACCTGATGGACCAAAAGTAGGTACAATATCTGTTTCTCCTAGAGGAGATTTAAGAATGCCTAGTGATGCTTCAGTTAAAAATTGGATAGAAGAGTTAGAAAAAGAAGAATAGATGCTTTAAGCATCTATTTTTTATAAAAAGTGTTGACAAATAATTATCTTTTTAATATAATGTTAATAAGAAGAGAAGAATATCTCTTTTTAAATAGTATTTGTTATTAACAAAATATAAATAAGAAAGGTGGAACAATATGAGAATTGATTTAAATGTTGATGAGACAAAATCATTCATAAAGAAATACTATGAATCAAAAAATGAAAGTGTTGAAGTAGAACTTAATTCTTCAATTGCCTATGAAGGATTCTATGAAGACAAAACAGCAAAAGCAAAAATCGTGGTTAAGAAAAAAATAAATATTATGGGGATCGATAAAGAAGCCGAAGAGACTTTAACTAAAGATGAAGTTTTAGGAATATTCAATGAAATGTTAAAAGATGCTGGTTTAGAAATAAGAGACTTAAGATATAAAACCGGTATAAATCAAGGTGGATCTTATACTTGGGAAAGTCAAGGTAGTACAGCTTATTTTAATGGTATTGAATTGGAAGTTGTGAAAGAAAAACGAGTAGAAAACTACTTGAGTAGATAAAATATTAAAAAATAGTATTTTAGGCATCCCTTTTTAAAGATAAAGATGTTATAATTGAACTATGAAGAATGTATAAAAATATATTCTACGAAATTATAGATGGGTGGTATTTGGGAATGACAAAAATTGACGATTTAAGATTAATCGTACTTGAAAGTGCAAGAGATTTAGGAGAACTAGTAGATAATCATTTAAAGGTGCTTAGAAATAGTGAAACTAGTTATATAGTTCCAATTAAGGAATCGAGATTCGCAAATGGCGAAGGTAAGTTAGAAATTTGTGAATCAGTTAGAGAAAAGGATGTTTATATATTAAGTGATGTAGGTAATTATTCTATTACAAGAAAGTATCGTGGTGTCGACCATATTCTTGGACCTGACGAACATTTTGCTGATGTTAAGAGAGTAATTGCAGCAAGTGCTAATCATGCAAGAAGAGTATCAGTTGTAATGCCTCTTTTATATGAATCACGTCAACATAAGAGTAAGGGAAGAGAATCTCTAGACTGTGCTATGGGATTACAAGAGCTTGAATTTTATCGTACAAAATCGTTTGTTACATTTGATGCTCATGATCCAAGCGTTGCTGGTGCAGCTTCTAGAATGGCATTTGATAATTTCTATGCGACTAGTAAAGTTCTAGAATCAATGTATGTTAATGATGCTGATTCATTAAATGATGTACTTGTTATTGCACCTGATGCAGGAGCAGTTGAAAGAGCTAGATACTATGCTGATTTAATAAAGTGCAAAGTTGGATTTTTCAATAAAAGAAGAGATTATTCAGTCATAGTAAATGGAAAAAATCCAATTGTTGCGCATGACTATTTAGGAGATGGCATGGAAGGCAAAAATATTATTATTGTTGATGATATGATTGCATCGGGCGGAAGTGTTTTAGATATAGCAGAAAAAGCTAAGAATAAAGGCGCTAAGAAAGTATTTGTATGT
This sequence comes from uncultured Muribaculaceae bacterium, assembly GCA_964551965.1. Classification (GTDB taxonomy): domain Bacteria; phylum Bacillota_I; class Bacilli_A; order RF39; family UBA660; genus CAG-582. Next base: position 18,168 of record CAZKFB010000012.1, on the reverse strand, counting down.
GCAACATTTGCTCTTTTCACAGAAGGAATAGAAGCTTTTGATGAAGCATATAATAACGGCTTAATTGATAAGGTATATTCAACGAATATAACTTATGTACCACAATATATCAAAGAAAAAGAATGGTATGTAGATGTAGATTGCAGTGAGAAAATTGCTCAAATAATAAGTCGTTTAAATAATGGCGAATCCTTAGAACCGTTGCATCACGATGGAAATGAAACATATAAGAAATTGCTACAATTAAAAGAAAAAAGATAGGATGAGAAGGTGAGGAAAATGAAAATAGGTATATTTGGCGGTTCATTTAATCCTCCCCATAAAATGCACGAAAATATTGCTGTTAAATTAATTCAAGATAAATACTTAGATAAAATAATATTTGTTCCAACCGGAGATAAATATAAATATAAAAGTAATATGTTACCAAGCGAAAATAGATACGAAATGGTGAATATTATTACAAATAAATATGATAATTTAAGTGTTGATAATCATGAGATGATTACAACCGATACTTATACTATTGAAACTTTAGATTATTTTAAAAATGAATATCCTAAAGATGAAATATATTTTATATGTGGAACTGATAATCTTACATATATGGATAGATGGAAATATGGTTTTTGTGTTTTAAGTAATTATAAAGTATTGGTTATTAAAAGAGAAACTGATAATATTGATAAGATATTAGAAAGATTCAAGGATTATAAAGACCATATTATTGTTGCTAATATTGAAATGAAAAGTATTTCATCGACAATGATTAGAGATAATTTAGATCTTTACGAACACTTGTTAGATAAAGATGTTTTGAAGTATATTAAAGAACATCATTTTTATGAATAGAGGGATACTGTGAAAGATTTTAAAGAGATAATTGAAATATTAACTGAAAGAAATGAAACAATAGCTACTATGGAGTCATGTACTGGCGGAGGAGTTGCAAACGCAATTACTAATATAGAAGGTTCATCTAATGTTTTAAAATTCAGTGCTGTTACATATTCTAATGAATATAAGATTAAAATGGGAGTTGACTCTAAAGTTATTGATGAATATTCTGTATATAGTATGAATCAGCTCATGAGATGGCAAAGAATATAAGTGATTTTGCTCATTCTACTTATGGAGTTGGCATTACTGGTAAATTAAATAGAGCAGACGAATTTAATAACTATGGGGCTGACAATGAAGTGTTTGTAAGTATTTATCATAATGGAAAATATATAGATACTTCACTTAAAGTTAATCGAGCAACAAGAAGAGAAAATAAAGAATTAGTTATTGATGAAATAATTAAAATGTTAGGTTGTGTGATAAATGAGAAAGGTAAACAAGATTAAATTATTTGTAAATAATAATGAAAAATCATGTGTCGTTGCAAAGGATCTAGAATTAGAATTAATTAAATATGGTTTTAAGATTGTTAAGAAGAATTATGATTTGGCAATATCTGTTGGTGGAGATGGTTCTTTCTTAAGAATGATTAAAGAAAATGATTTTAATGAAGATATCTACTATATTGGCATTAATTCAGGAACTTTAGGTTTCTTACAAGAAATAGATCTTAATACGACTTTAGATTTTGTTAAAAGATTAAATAGTAATAAGTTTAAGGTTGAAGAACTTGGAATTCAAGAAACTAAAGTAATTACTGAACATGATGTTAAGACTTATGAATCATTAAATGAAGTGGTTTTAAGAAATATTGATTTTAATACATTAAAGTTACCTATATATGTAGAAGGAGAGTTATTAGAGAAATTTACGGGAGATGGAATATTAATTAGTACGTCAACGGGATCAACGGCTTATAATATGAGTTTTGGTGGTTCTATTGTCTATAACACTTTAAAAACTTTACAGATTACTCCAATAGCACCTTTAAATAATAAATGTTTTAGGACTTTGAATAATTCAGTTATTATTCCTCAAGATAAAGTAATATCTTTAGTTCCTGAAAAAGAATATGATGATTTATTTTTATCAGTTGATGGAGTTAATTACACAATTAAGAATGCAATAAAACTTGAATCTCAGATAGGTACTAAAACTATTAAGTGTCTTAGAATGAATGATTTCCATTTTATAAAAGTAATAAATAATAAAATATTAGAAAGTTAATTTGTGATATAATTTAAGTAGAGGTGGTATTATGTTTACTAGCGAAGAAGAATTTTTAGCAGCCTATAACAAGGATGATTATGATCTATTATCTATTACTGCAGATATATTAGTCTTTAGTGTATCCAATGAGGAAAAAGTTAATTATCGTAAGAATGATGCTAAGAAGATGAGTATCTTACTTGTAAAAAGGGATAGTTACCCATATAAAGATAAATGGTGTTTACCGGGAGGATTCTTGGGAATCGATGAAGATTTAGAAGATGCCCCTAAAAGAATACTAAAAAGAGAAACTAATCTAGATCATATCTATTTAGAACAATTATATACGTTTGGCTCTCTTGATCGAGATCCTCGTATGCGTGTTGTATCTGTATCTTATATGGCACTTGTTGATAAAGATAGGCTACAAGATAAATTGGGAGAAAATGCTAAATGGTTTGATGTTACTTTATATGAAGAAAAGAATAATGTAGTTGATATTGTTCTTGATTCGGGTACGGAAACAATAAGCTTCCAAATTAAGAAGACTTTAAGAGAAGAGACAACTGATAGATATTCATTTAAGATTACTAAAAACAATTCTCTAGCATTTGATCATGCAAAAGTTATTCTATCAGGATTAGAAAGATTAAAGAATAAATGTGAATATACGGATATTGTATTTAATATGATGCCTGAATATTTTACATTAGGAGAATTACAACAAGTATATGAAGTAATCTTAAATAAGAAGTTATTAGATCCAGCATTTAGAAGAATTATTGAACCAAAAGTTGTGAAAACTGATAAGGTAAAGACTGGTGAAGGTCATAGACCTAGTAAATTATTTAAATATAAAGGTAGAAGTTAAATTTCTATCTTTTTTATTAATGTGATATAATAAGCATTCAAAAGAGGGGATAGTATGGAGTTAAAAAGTGATAAAGGTACAATTATACTTGATGATTCAGTTAATCCTGTTTATCATGGTGGGGCATCACACATATTTAGGAGTGATGATGTTCTCGTAAAAGTATTCCATTTAGTTGATGGTATATCTATGTCCGTTTTAAGTGAAGATAATTTTGATTTAATTAGGAAAGTTAAACATGATAATTTTATTGATTTAATTGAAAGATATCATCGAGTACCTAAAACTAGTGATTTAGTAGAGGCATATACTTACCATGAAATAGTAGGTAAAATATATGATTTTATGGAATGCAATATGGAATTTTGTATTGATTAACTTAACAAATTATTAACCTTAGTTGATTATTTTAGTGAGTTAGGAATTAAAATAATTGATGTCAGTGCTGTTAACACAGTAGTTTTAGGTGATCGTATTGTTCTAATTGATCCGGATCTTTATGAATATGTTGGCCCTTCTAAGAATGTAAGTAAATTTAATAGAAATCAATTATTATTCTTAATACTATCATATTTTTATACTTATACTGGAACTTTAGTATCAGGAATAATAGAAGATAGTATTGATTCAGAGAAACCGATAGATATAATTGCTAAGAAACTTAGTCCTTATAAAAGGCCAATAGATTATGTAAAAAATAGATAATAATAGTGATATAATATTATAGGTGATAGTGTGAAAAGAATAGTTTTATTGATTACAATATTTATGAGTTTTATTTTAGTTGGTAAAGTAAATGCTGCTAATAATCCTTATCCCCATTATGAAGATTTAGGATTTGGCAATATAGTTAATTGTACATGGTATGCATGGCAACAAGCTAAAGATAGAATGGGTGTTGAATTGCCTCTTTGGTATAATGCAGGAACTTGGCATACTAAAGCAGCAAAAGCTGGATTTTCAGTAGGTAAAGAACCGCGCGTTAATTCAATAATGGTTTGGGATTATGGTGAGAATTTTGGCGGACATGTTTCTTATGTTACGGGAGTTAATGGTTCAGCTATTACTTATGATGAAGGAGGTTCTTTGATGAGCAGTACAGGAATTGCTACTAATCAAACAATAAACTTGGAAGAAATAAATGCAATTACTAATGGAGTATATGGATTCATTTATTTAGATACACCGAGAATAACGACAACGAAGAAACCAACTACTGCGAAAACAACTAAGACAATGACAACAACAACTAGTACGACAACAACAACTGAGACAACGACTACAACAGAGCAAACAACAACTACAAAGATGATTGAATCAACGACAACTAAGAAAGTAGATAATAGTAAAAGTAAAGAGAGTAATATAGGAATAATATGGATTGTTGCATCTATTGTACTTGTATGTATATTAGTAATATTAATACTAATTAAGAGAAAATGACTTGATTAAACAAGTCATTTTTTAATGTGTTATCTTTGCAATTTATTAACAATTAATATATGTCAAATAAATTGTCAATATAAAGTTAATTTACAAAAATGGTTGATGTAAAAAAATTATCAATTTATAATCTTAATATAGGTGATAGTATGAAAAGTAAAACATTAGCTATTATTCAACTAGTTATGAGTATATTATTATACGTACTTGTTGATACTTATTTTTTTAAAGTACTTGGACTATTTGGTTTACACTTTAAAGGTTTAGCTTATGAAATAGCTAATACGATTAAGTACTTACTTATAACTCTAGTAATATTCGTTATATATTATAAGAATATTAAAGCAGGAAAGACAAAATTTGGTAAAACTTGGATAAATAGTTTAATCTACTGTGTTGCCTGTTTTGTATTTCTTATTCTTGTAACGATAGTTCTTCATGATTTTCTTAACTATATAGGAAATCCTCGAGGTATTAGTATTGGGTATAAGTTTACTAATTACTTTGATAATAGGTTCACACTTAGTTTTGCACTTAACTTAGTGGTTGAATGTATTTTCATGCCATTCCTATTATGTATAATTTTTCCACTAGGATTTTCCAATGTAATAAAAAAATCTAGTACGGCATCTCTTGTATCAGGACTAACATACGGAATTGTATATGGAGTCATGTTACATACAAGTTTTGAAAATGCTATATTTTATTCATTGACACCAGCCATATTAGTGGCATTACTTACATATCTTTATAAAACTAACCAAAATATTTGGTCAGTTATCGTAACATATATTTGTTATGTATTATTTGGTATTTTTGCCATAAATTATATAGTATAGGTGGTATTATGAAAGATAGTTTAAAAATTATACGTTTCTTTTTCACATTCTGTTGTTTTACTTTTATTTCAATTCCTTTAGTATATTTTCTAAGAAATGTACTAGGAATGACCTTAGATGGTAGCAATACTAGTGATCTATTGTTAGTAGATACAATTCATTCTGTAATACTAGTTGCTATTGTTATATTCCTTTACTTTGATAAGTTAAAGGATGGAATAAAAAAGATGAAAGCAATGGGTGGCGAAAGTTTTGCAAAGAAAGTAATTATAAGTGGTTTACTACTCTTTGTTGTTAAGATTGGTGCTGGTATCGTAACTGGTATTCTTTCAGCAATCTTAGGATTAGATTCAATGTCTGTTGAAAATCAAGAGTTAGTAGAAGAAATGTTAAAAAGTGCACCGCTTATAATGATGATCTCCGTTTCAATATTTGCTCCTATTACGGAAGAACTTATATTCCGTGCAGGTATTGGCGATGTAGTTAAGAATAAAAGGGTATTTATAACTGTAAGTGGTTTAATCTTTGGACTAATGCATGTAACAAGTAGTGTTGTCTTACTTATGGAAATATTATTAATAGGAATAGTATTAAATCGTATTATTACTGATACGAAGAAAAGTAAGAGTATGAAGATAATCCTATCTTGTTTAGCATTAGTTCTAATACTAATGTTATTTACTTCAGTATATGCATTTGAATATGGAAATCTAATTATTAAATTAAAGAATTTAGATTTAGTTGAAGTAGTTGGAAGTATTGTCTATATTACAATGGGAATGTACTTAGCTAAATTATATACTGAAGATCATAATATCTTATATTCTATTTTAGTACATGGATTTAATAATTTAGTAAGTGTATTGTTAATAATGTAAAAATAGTATATAATAGTCGGAAAAAGAAAGTATGTGATTTCATGACAATAGACGATTTATTGTTTATTACCGTGATCATATGGATGATTCTTATTTCGATAATAATTTTAAATTCTATGAAGAATAAGGAGAGAAGTATGAGCGCACGTTTAAAGTCAAGGAAAGATATGATAGATTTAGAAGCAATAACTAAGAATATTGAGACTAATTATAAACCAGCAATAGTTGAATTAACTAGTTATGAGCAAGAACAAGAGAATAATGCGATTATTAGTTATGATGAGTTATTGGAAGCTAGAGGAAAAGATGGAGTTAATTATGATAGTGAATATCAAAATTCATCTGATATCAATATTAAGAAAGTAAGTTTATCTGATAAATTAGGTGATGAAATACCACAAACGAAGATTGAAGTAACTTTAATGAGTTATGAAAAAGAGGAAGCTTTTTTAAAAGCACTTAGACAATTGCAAAATGATTTAGCAAGATAAAAGATTGTTTTATTCAATCTTTTTTTATATTATAATACGAGTAATGGGTGATATTATGAAATTTTATGTAGAAACTTTAGGATGCAAAGTTAATAGTTATGAATCCGAATATATAAAAGAAGAATTTTTAAATAATGATTATATAGAAAGCACTATAGAAGATGCTGATGTAATAGTTGTTAACACTTGTACAGTTACTAATCAAGCCGATAGTAAATCAAGGAAAATGGTTAGACATGCAAGAAAAGTTAATAGTAATGCAATACTTGTTGTGGTTGGTTGTATGGTTGAATATCATAAAGGAGATTTAAGTGATATTGATGCGAATATAATTATTGGCAATAAAGATAAATCAAAGATTATTTCTTTAGTTAATGATTATAAGAATAATAGAACTAATATTACTAAGCTATATGATTTGAGATCAGTAGAATTTGAAGATATGTCTATAAGTAATTTTGAAGGACATACGAGAGGTTTTGTTAAGATTCAAGATGGATGTAATAATTTCTGTTCTTACTGTGTTATTCCTTTTACGAGAGGAAATATTAGAAGTAAAGATATTAATGTTGCTTATGATGAAATTAAGTGTTTAGTTGAATCCGGATATCAAGAAATTGTCTTAACGGGAATTCATACAGGTTCTTATGGTGATGGAGAGGATTTTAATTTAACAACTTTAATTAAGAAAATTAGTACAATTGAAGGTTTAAAGAGAATTAGAATATCTTCCATTGAAATAACTGAGTTAGATGAAGAATTTATGGGTGAATTAAAAGTTAATAATAAAATAGTAAGTCATTTTCATGTACCAATTCAAAGTGGATCCGATCATGTATTAAAGCTAATGAATAGAAAATATAATATTGAAGAATATAAGAAAATGATTGAGAAAATAAGAAGTATAAGAGAAGATGCTAATATAACGACTGATTTAGTAGTTGGATTTCCAGAAGAAACGGATGAAGATTTTAATACAACTTTAGAAAATTTAAAATCAATTGGTTTTAGTAAAATTCATACATTCCCTTTTTCGAAAAGAGAGGGAACAAAAGCAGCTACTATGAAACAAGTTAATGATACTGTTAAGAGAGTTAGATGTGATACTGTACTTGCTTTAAGTGATAGTCAAGAGAATCGTTTCTATGAAAGTTATCTAGGTAAGACCGTAGAAGTATTATCTGAAAATGGTAATGAAGGCTTTACTGGTAACTATATTAAAGTTCACTTTAATGAGTATGTTGAACCAAATACTTTTGTTAATGTAAAAATAACTAGAGTAGATGGCAAAAATGTCTATGGTGATATTATTTAATGTTACACATTAATTTACAGTTAAATAATGTAAATTAATGTGTATTTTTTTGTAAAATATTGAGTAAACTAAAAATAACAATTATAATTAAATTACTTAGGTGGTATATATGAAGTTAAGTGATTATTTTAGAAAGAAAATATATTTTTTTGTTATTTCATTATTCTTTGTTGTATTTAGCGTAAGTATGGCAACATACTCACTTTCTTTAAGTGATGTAAATGACAAAAACATTGCTGATCATGTTAATAGTAAATTACTAATGAAGTATGAAAATGGAAGTGATGTACTAGCTGTCAGTGAGTATCCAATCAGCAATGAAGTAGGTGCTTTATATGCTCCAGCCAATATCGTTAAAGTGCTAAATAATACGAATGATACAGTAAAGTATGATTTAGTTGTTAACACAACAAGTTTAAATGAAATAAAAGATTTAAATAAGATATATGTTTCCGTTAACAATGAATCTTATAATAGTTTAGCTGATTTAAATAATGGAACAGTAAAGAGTTTTAGGATAGATGCTCATACGGAAGATACAATTGATGTTCGAATTTGGATATCAAAAGATTATATAGAAGAATCAGATTTTGGTGAATACTTAGGGTTAAAATTAAGTATTAGAGAAAAATAAAAATGCGAGTTATATTTCTCGCATTTTTTCTTTGTCTTTAAATGGGTTTTTAGGATCTATTTTATCGGTAAATAGAATACCATCTAAATGATCAAGTTCATGTTGGAAAGCTATTGCTATATCTTCTCTTACACGCATTTCGAATTCTTCCCCAAATTCATCATAAGCACGAATCTTTATTCTTGCATATCTTGGAACAATACCGCAAGTTTCACGATTGATTGATAGACATCCTTCACCTTCACCAACATATACTAATTCTTCTGAATGACTTATAACTTTAGGATTAATTATTATATAACGGCCAAATTCTCCATTGCCATAATCTTCCGAAACAACAAATATCCTTCGCATGTCACCAATTTGACAGAATGATAAACCCATACCAGCACGAAGATCATACTTTTTAGCATATTCTTCATTTTGACTCATTTCTAGATATACTAGACAATCTTCAATTTTTTGCTTAGTTTCTTTATCTAAAGGAAAAACAGCTTCTTTAGATATTTGATGAAGTCTTGGATCTTTTTCATCTAATATTTTTATATCAGGTAATTTCATACATCTCGCCCCTTAACTAATGGGTATTTTATCAAATATTTAAAAAAAAATAAAGTAGATGCCATAAATTTGTTATAATAATGGTGGAAGTGGTTATATGATTATCGTTGTGTGTGGACCAACAGCTGTTGGAAAGACTAAGATGAGTGTTGAGTTAGCTAAGATTTATAATGGAGAAATTATTAATGCTGATAGTACGCAAGTATATAGAGGTATGGATATTGGTACAGCTAAAGTAACTAAGAGTGAGATGAATGGAGTAAAACATCATTTACTTGATATTAAAGATGTTACGGAGATGTATACCGTTTATGATTATCAGAAAGATGCAAGAGATAAAATTAAGGAGATAAAAGCAAATGGTCATATTCCAATCCTTGTTGGCGGGACTGGTCTTTATATCAAAGCAGCGTTATATAACTATGATTTTACAAATATTGAAAACTTAGATTATATTGATGAATTAGATAATGAAGAATTAATCGAAAAGTTAAGTGAAGAAGATAAAAGTGTGATTGATATTAATAATCGAAGAAGGTTAATAAGTTCTGTTAAAAGTGATTTAAGTAGTGAAGTTCAAATAAAAGATAAAGATAATCTATTGTATGATGATGTATATTTTATTGGTCTTACTACTGATAGGGAATTACTTTATAAGAGAATCGATGAAAGATTTGATAGTATGCTTATTCCTCTCGTAGATGAAGTAAAAGGTTTCTATAAACAAGGAATTAATTCTAAAGCATTAAATACTGCTATCGGTTATAAAGAGCTTTATGAATTCTTTGATGATAAGAAGACTTTTGTTGAAGTAGTAGATGAATGTAAGCAAAATAGTCGTAATTATGCAAAGAGACAATATACGTGGTTCAATAATCAAATGGATATTAAATGGTTTGATGTCGATTTTGATAACTTCCAAAATACCATTGATGAAGTAGTAAATTATATTGAGACTAATTAATTAGTCTTTTTTTATTTACTAAATAATAAAAAAATTATATAATTTATTTAGGGTAAGGATGTGTAGTATGGAATCAAAGATAAATTATAAATTTGCTGGTACTTTTTTGGTAATTGCTATATTTTTAGTATCAATGGCCTTTTTAACAATTACTTGTTCATTTGCTATTGATTATTCAAAAGAGGCAAAAGAATTTAATATTGAATTTAATAGTTTAAATAGTAATACGATGAATTTGAGGGATATAGCCTTAAGAAAGAATAATATTATGTTTAATATTAATCTAAATAGGGAAAATAAAATAAACTCATTTATTTTTAATATTGAAAATAAAGGTAATATCGATGCTTATATTAGAAATATAACTAAAAGTAAGTTAGATGATTATTTATTTACTTATAAGGAGCATGATTATTATTTAAGTGATTTTGTATTCTACAATGTTGATTATGCAACTAATAATAAAGATAATAATATTCAAGTAGATACAGACTTAGGAATCAAAGATGAAATAAAAGCTAATACAAAAAATCAAGTAGTGGTTAAAGTTAGATTAAAGGATGTAAACGAACTTAGTCAAGAATATGCGGAAGCATTAGATTATTATTTAAGTAGTAATAATATTGAACGTACTTTATATCTAGATGCAGTATTTAATGAAATGTAGTAAATAATAAATAAGGGATTGGTGTTCATGAATAAAAAGAATAGAACTATTTTATATTATAATATTATATTTATACTTGTTATTCTAATTGGTGTTTCTTCATTCTTTTTAGCTTATTTTTATAATTTAATAGATGATGGTATTAGAATTCAAGATGTAAGTGTTGTTCAAAATAGTGAAATGAACTTTAGTGTTAAAGAAAAGGGTAAAGATGTATTTACTCATAATAAAGATACTTATAAGTTAAATGAGATAGATACAATTAATACATATTTTAATTATTCAATAACTTTTAGTGAAGAAGTAACTGGTAGTTATAATTATAATATTATCGGGTATAAAGAAGTTAATGGAGAAAATATAGAAGTATATAGAAGTGATAATTATCAATATGAAGTTACGGGACATATTATTAATTTAAGTTCTTCATTTGATATTAAAGATATCGAAACTAATATGATAGATTCTTCTAATATAAAATATGTTGTTAATGTAAGTTATTCTTTATTTAATGATTATTTAGGTAGAAGTTTTGTTAAAAGTGATACATTAGATATTGTAATTCCTAATGGAGAAGATACAACTATCAGAACTAGTGATAAAGTAAATAATAAGAAAATAATATTCAGTGAAAATAAAGATGATGATAATGAATTATACTTAGTTGTTACTTTAGAGTTCTTAGGTGCTGTCATCATGTTTATCTTACTTATTGTTTTAATTCTTAGAACAATAAACAAAGAGAATGATCCATATCAAATAGCACTTGATCATATTCTAAAAAAATATGAGAAGCAAATAGTTAGATTGAAAAATGTTCCTGATTTATCTAAGTTAGATGTCTTATTTGTATCAGATTTTAAAGACTTAGTAGATGCTTCTTATAATTTAGATCAAGTAATTAATTATACGGAAGTAATTAAGCATAAAGCAGCAGTATTTATCGTATTTAATAAACAATCAGCTTATTGTTATAAATTAGTAAGACAACATATAAAGTAACATTTATATGTTTTTTTCATATTCTATAGTAAGTAATGGAGGTTACTATGGAATTAAATGATGATTTATTTAAGAAAGTTGAAAAGAAGACACATGTAAATAAAGAAGCTATATTAAATATAGCTAGTAGATTAAATGAAGGTAATATGAAAGACAGGGAAACTCTAAGTGGAGTAATACATGAACTATCTAATTTAACAGGTAAAAGTGTATCAGAAAATCAAGAAAATAAAATAATTGATTTAATTTTAAATGACAAGGTGCCAAGTAATGTAGATAAAATGTTTTAATTATGTTAAAATATTTCTAGAATAGGAAGTGGAATTATGTTGTTTACTGATGAAGTAACTAATATACAAGAATTATTAAATAAAATAAATGATTTAAATATAGATATTGAAGATGGTATTAAAGTTGCAGTTGTATGCTTTATATTTGATTCAGAAGGTAAGTTAATATTACAAAGAAGAGGTAAAGGTGCAAGAGATGACGTTGATAAACTTTGTGCTATTGGTGGATCTGCTAATATGAGTGATGCTAATTTTCGTGAATCGCTTTTAAGAGAGATAAGAGAAGAGGGTGGCACTGAAGCAGAAGTTCAAATAGATAAATTTATTGGCGCTATTCACAAAAAGGGATTTGATAAGAATTCAGGCACTTTTAATGATTGGATAATATTATCTTATATGGGAACTTTAAAGAGTGGAGAACTTATAAATACGGAACCAGAAAGATGTTCAGGATTTGAAAGTAAGTTTATGGAAGAATATGACAGAGATGAATTAGTTCTAACAGCAAAAGTTTGTATAGATTATTTATTAAAGTAAAGGATATCAATTAGATATCTTTTTTTATTTAGTATTATGTTATACTTTATTTAGAAATAATAATATATTAAAAGAGAGGCAAAAATGAAAAAGAAATATATAATAAGTATAATTGTTGTTTTATTAATTATCTTATTAATACTAACTAATCTTGGTATCAGAAATTTCAGGATTATTCCAAAATTTCCTCTTAAACCATTAGTATCACTGGAAGAGATAAAAAAGAAAATGGTAGATACTAAAGAGATATATGTATGCAAAGATTGGCATAGTAAAACCACAAAATGTGGTAAAAGTAAAATAGTAAAAATAGTAGATGATTCTGAGGTAGTAAAAAGAATAGTTGATACTACTGTTTCAGCCGAAGAGATGGAAGTGACATCTACTACTGGAATGAATGATTTATATTCAATGTACTTTATCAATGAAAAAGGTAAAGTAATAGTATCGGCACAAATAGGATTAGGTTATTGTATAACTCCTAAAAAGACTATATATTGTTTTAATTATACTTTAGCTGACGAATTAGGTGAATTAATGGAAATAGATATTCCAGAAAGATAATAGGTCTTTAATAAGCCTTTTTATTTTGTAATAATTAATATTTCTTATTCATACACTTTAGAGAAAGGAAGAAAACTGATGAAAGAAAACTTAGAAAGTATTTCAATAAGAGGTAACGGATCTGTTTATTTTGGTGTTGTTGGTTCCGTTAGAACAGGTAAGTCAACATTCATTAAAAAAGTAATTGAAAACTTAGTTGTACCGAATATTGAAGATGAATATGAAAAAAAGAAATGTTTAGATGAAATTCCTCAATCTAGTAGTGGAAAACAAATAATGACAACAGAACCTAAATTTGTCCCTTCTAGTGGAGCAAAGATTAAAATAGATGATTTTACTACTAATGTTAAATTAATTGACTGTGTAGGTTTTGTAATTGATAATTCCATTGGTTATGAAGATAGTGAAGGAAATCCTAGACTTGTAAATACTCCATGGTACGGAGAAGCAATACCTTTTATGGAAGCTGCTGAGATTGGAACGGAAAAAGTAATAAGAGATCATTCAACAATTGGTATTGTTATTACTTCTGATGGTTCGTTTGGAGATTTTAAAAGAAATGATTATCTAGAAGCTGAAGAAAAAGTAATTACGGAATTAAAATCTATTAATAAACCATTTATTGTTATTTTAAATACATCTACTCCTAGCGATGATAGAACTATTAACATTAAGAATGAAATAGAAGAAAAATATGAAATCGATGTAATGGTTATGGATATAGAAAATATGGGCAAAAAAGAAGTTAATGATATCTTAAGAAAAGCAATAGATGAATTCCCTGTAGTAGATGTAAATGTTAAATTACCGGAATGGGTACATGTATTATCTAATAAAAACGAAGTAAAGAACCATTATTTAACTAAGATAAAAGAAAGTATAATTAATGTTAATAAAATGGGCGATGTAAATAACATAATTAATTACTATACTGATAGTCCATATATTAATCGAGCATATATAAGTGATTTAAATACGGGTACGGGAGTAGTTACCTTAAATCTTGAAAGTAGTGATGAATTATATAATGAAGTATTAAAGGATACAGTTGGCGGTATGAGTGTTAGTAAAGCTACTATCTTAAAAGTATTTAGAGATTATCAAGATAGTAAAGAAGAAACTGTAACATTTGAAAGTGCATTAAATATGTGTAAGAAAACAGGTTATGGAATTAGTTATCCAACTCTAAAAGATATGAAACTTGAAAATCCGGAAATTATTAAAAGTGGAAGTAGATATGGAGTTAGACTTAAAGCTAAAGCAAGTAGTATTCATATGATTAAGGTAGATGTTGAATCGACATTTGAACCAATTATAGGATCGGAAATCCAATCTAAAGAACTAATTAGTTATATTATGAAAGATTATGAAGCAGATCCTGAAAGTATTTGGAAAAGTGAAATATTTGGTAGAAGTTTAGAAACTATTGTTAGAGAAGGAATTCAAGCAAAACTTTCTATGATGAAGGATTCTACGAGATATAAATTATCTTCAACTGTATCAAAAATAGTTAATAAAGGTACCGATAAATTAATAGCTATTGTTATATAAAAAAGATTGAAATCAATCTTTTTTTTGTTTTTGATAATCTTTTCTTGATTTATTGTTATTTTAATATTAAAATTTAGTTAAATAGATATTTTAAAAAAATTTGACAAAT
>CAZKFB010000012.1:0-3240 GCA_964551965.1 uncultured Muribaculaceae bacterium | reverse complement strand
TGGGGGATGTTCTTTTGGTGGCAAGAATGATGATTTAAATAATCAAAATTCTAGTTATGAATATGAGATGACTGATGAAAATGATAATTTAAATGGAATAGAGACACCGGAAGATATAGAAATACCAGATGATACGTTTACACAAGATGATATAGAAATGCCAAATGAAGTTGAAGTTCAAGGAAATAATGGAAAAGTAGATGTTGTTCCAGAAGATAGTGATAATTTAACTCAAGATAGTGATAATTTAACTCAAGATAATAGTAATTTAATTCAAGGGAATGACAATCTAGATATGGAAATTCCTAATATTGGTAATTATGAAGGTAGATCTATTTCTGATGCTCTACGTTTAGCAGGATATCCTTATAATTATAAATATCGTAAGGCTTTAGCAGCTCGTTTAGGCATTGAAAATTATCGTGGAACAGCAAAACAAAACCTTTTAATGTTAGAATTATTAATAGATTATGCTAAGAGTTTAGAAGAACAAGTTCCTTCTAATGAAGATAGTCAAACTAATAATCAAGATAATAATAACAATGATAATAACAATAACAATAACAATAATAATGGAGATCATAATCATGGTGATGATAATGAAAAAGATCATGTATTTGGAAATACTTTAACAAGATATGAAAAATATGATGATGATAGTCATTATGTAATAACTTATCTAAAATGTGTAGATTGTAGTTATTCTATTGAATTAGGTAGAAAGTTAGAAAGTCATAATATAACAAGTACTTATACAGTTCATGAAAAAGAAGATGAAAATGGTTATGATGAAGTTACTTATGGAAGATGTGCTGATTGTAATGCCGTAGTTGAAATAAGTAGAAGATATGTTAAAAAGACTCCTGTAGAGGAATGTGATCATACACATACTCATACAGAAACTAGAATTGAAAATGAAACAGAAACTGAACATGAAGAAGTAGTTTATGAAGTATGTGATGATTGTGGAAATAAGAAAGAGGTTTCTAGAAATAAAGTTGTACACACTTATGAAGATAAAGTAGTAAGTAACGACAATGGTACTCATTCACATGTTAGAACATATAAATGCTCAAATGGAAAAACATATACAAAAACTATGAGTACAGAAAATTGTAATTATGGAAGTGTCCAGACTAGACAAGAAGATGTTACTGACGATGGTTACTATCTAGTAACATATAAAGTATGTTCAGATTGTGGATATGAGTATATAATTAGTAGAGATTATGTTGAAACGAATGAATGTGATCATACAAAAACTCATGAAGTAACTAGAATAGAAAATGAATCAAATACTACACATACATATGAAGAAGTAGTATATGAAGTATGTGATGATTGTGGAAGAGAAAAAGAAATATCAAGAGTAACAAAGAATCATACATATGTAGATGGAAATGTAACATCAAATAACGATGGAACACATGAATTTATTAGAACATATACTCGTTCGGATGGAAAAACTTATGTAGTAACTCTTAAAGATAATTGTTCATATACAAATGAACCAATGGTAATAGAAAATGAATCTGAGGTAACACATACATATGAAGAAGTAGTATATGGAGAATGTGACGAATGTGGACATAGAAAAGAAATATCAAGAGTTACTAAGAATCATACATATAGTGATGAAGTTGTAAGTAACGATAATGGTACACATTCAATTATAAGAACATATACTCGTTCGGATGGTAGAACTTATACTAATACATTATCTGCTGAAAACTGTGTATCAAATGGTGTATGGTATACAGGCATAGTAAACGGAGCTCTAGTTGATTATCAAATTTGTGAAGTTTGTGGTCAAAAGATAAACATAAAAGCTCATACACATGATCTTACAGGTGATTGGGTTCCTTGTACTGATAGAGATGGATATCATCAAAAAACTTGTCCTGGATGTAATGAACCTGTATATGAAGCATGTAATATGGAAGATGTTTATGAAAATGGAGTTCTTGTAGGTAGAAGATGTCCAGACTGTGGACGTTATGAAGAAATACAAGTCAATAAGCATGAACATAATTATGATACTAATGTAATTGTTATTGAAATAGATGGAACATTATATGATGTACATGTTTGCTTAAATTATGATGAAAATTGTGATGCTCAATATGATATAATTGGAGTACATCAACATAATTTCGAATATGGTGATTATATAGACAATGGAGATGGTACTTGTTCACAAACTAATGGTAAGTGTAGTGGATGTGGAGAACTTGGACCAATTGATACTCAATCCCATAGTTACATTTATTGTGAAATAATTGATAATTACGGTGAAGGTGCTGGATGTTATTTCCACACTAAATGTGAACATTGTGGTTCAAAAGGACCAGAAGGTTATAGTGCTGATTTAGTCAACATTGGTGATCATTATGATCCATCTGTTACTTCATCGTTAAGTCAAGCGGCTTCTTATAGCGCAGAAGCAAATTTAGATTCGGATTCAGATGAAGAAGAATATTCAGAAACAACTGATGAAGAAGTTGTAATTGTAGTACAAGAAGATGAAGAAGTTGTAATTGTGGTACAAGATGATGAAGAGACAGTCGAAGAGGAAGAAGTAATAGATGAAACTCTTGAAGAAGAGGAAGAAGAAACTATTGACGAAGAAGTAGTTGATGAACAAATAGAAGAAGACGTAAAGAAATTAAGACTTACGCAATAGTTTTATTTCCTAAAGAAAGAAGGAAGAAGAATGAAAAAGGGAAAATGGTATAAAAAGGTTAGTAATTGGTTGATAATTGTAGCATGTATAGTGCTTATACCTATATTAATACTTAATCTAGCTATTATGTATCAAGCAAATACTAATAAAGATGAAGTACCAAGTGTGTTTGGATATAAACCTTTCATTGTATTATCTGGTTCAATGGAAACAGAAATACATCGTGGAGATTTGATTATTACCAAAATAATTGATCCAGCAATTCTAAAAACAGATGATGTTATTGCTTTCCGTGATGCGCAAGAAACAATTACAACTCATAGAATTATAGATATTGTTGAACGTGAAGGTGTAACATACTTTGTTACAAAGGGAGATAATAATAATTCGCAAGATCAAAATTTGGTAGAATTTGAAGATGTTGAAGGTATATATATCGGAAGAATTCCAAGTATTGGTTCTTTAATGAATTCGCTTGCTAATCCAACTACTATAGTAATAGTTGTATAATTATCATTATTATAATTATCTTACTTTTATTAACTAGTTGTACATCA
>CAZKFB010000011.1:1963-33650 GCA_964551965.1 uncultured Muribaculaceae bacterium | reverse complement strand
CTTAAATGGATATTGGAAGAAACTGACTTTGTAAATGAAAAGAATAATATTAAAAAATATCAAGATTTTGCTAATACAATGAATAGTAAATTTAATGACTCTTATAAAATTGTTATACCTTCTTGTTATGAGGAATTGTGCACGGAAAATGTTATAGTAATGGATTTTGTATCTAATCCAACAATTAAAAAGATGGAATTAAATGAAGAAAATAAAAAACGTTTATCACAAGCAATAAAAAGTTATTTAATGATGAGCTTTTATGCTGTATTACATGATGAAAAAGTTATATTTCATGGCGATCCTCATGGAGGAAATATTTATATAGATGATAATAACAATATTGGTTTTCTTGATATGGGATTAGTTTTTCAACTGTCAGATGAAGACAAGAAATTACTTAAAGAATTTGCCCTAGCAGCATTTTCAAAAGATTATGAAAGAATATATGATTGTATTATATCCTTCGGTGATTTATCAGATAAAAAAGCTCAAAAATTGAAAACAGAAATAAAAGATTTTTGTGAAAAAATTGGATCTAAAGATATTACATATTATTTTACTGATATGATAGAAATATGTATTAGATACGAAATACTACCTCCTAATTTTTTATTTTGTATGTCAAAAGCATTCTTGTGTATGAATGGAATTAATGACCAATTTAACATAGTTAATACTGCTACTGATATTATGATCGAGCAAATGACTGAGTATATTCTTACTAAATCATTAACAGATTGTAAGAGGGTAATTAAATCAGGGAAAAGAATACTACCTAAAATAACTAGAGATATTTTAGAAGTGGGGATACTAGGTGCAGTTTCTAAAGAATCTAGAGAATTATTAGATATGTATGCCGAATATGAAGAATTAGTTGGAGATTATAAAGAATTTATTCAAATGATAAAAGCAAATTATGAAAATATTTCTAATGATCAAGGAACAAAATCTTATCAAAGAAAAGAAGTGTGAAAAATGAGTTTTATTTTTTACACTTTTTTGTTATAATTAGTATGAAGAATTGAGGGTGGCAATATGAATGATGGTCAAAATAATCAAAACAAAGATTTAAAAAACGTCAATGCTGTTGTTATTGGAGAATTAAGAAAAGATAAAATTGGTAGACCTATATTAGTTGCTGAACTATTTGTAATTATATTAATTGTTATGATTTCATTACCTTTTGTGAGTAGTATGTTAGATAATGAAAATAGTGCACTTTATAAATTATTACATGGATCTTCAACACCAGTAACGCCAGTACAGCCAAATAAAAGTGAATATAGTGATGCTAAAGTAAAACAACCACTTAATAGCGGGACTTCAATGAAATTTAATAGTTTAATATTAAAGAAGTTTATTTTATCAGGAGATAAGATAAATGTTACTTTATCCAGTTATAATGGAATATTAAATTTGGATGAAGAGGCATATTATTTAAATTTATATTCTTCAAGTGATAACTTACTTGCTCATATTAAATTAATTGGTCAATATGACAATTCCGAAAAACAAGTTACTTTAACAAGTTCGGGATTAGGATTTAATACGGATATGAGTTATAAAGGTATGGTTGTAGAAATGAAAGATTCTGATTATCCTAATGTTGAAATGACTACTGATGAATCAGGAATAGGTTCTATTACTTGTAAGAAGGACAATCGTTCAATTGAATACATATTTAAAAATAATTATTTAATAGGTATTAAAGATAATGTAACTGTTAAGATAGCTGACCAAGAGACATCTAATGATTACTTAAATTTAAAGAGAATATATGATGAAAAAGCATTGAGTTTAGGTAAAGTTGCAACTAATGAAGAAGGGATAGACGGATTTACTTTTAGTGCAGATATGGATTTAGAGAACTATAAAGTTCCTACTACTATTAAAGATTATGAATATTATGCGCTAGATACAGAAGCAAAGATAGTTCGTTATGCCGAAACAGGAAAAGGATTTGATTGCGAGTGACATACAATTTTTGTATAAATGATTTTGAAGGTCCTCTGGACCTTTTATTGCATTTAATAAGAAGTAGTAAAATGGATATTTATGATATCAATATAGAAAGTATTACTAAACAATATTTAGATATTATAAATAATTGCTCAGATAATTCAGTAGACAATCTATCTGAATATTTAGTAATGGCTGCAGAATTAATTCATTTGAAAAGTAGATTACTAATTAAAAAAGATGAAGATCTAGAGGAAGACGAAGAATACGAATTTAATTCGGAAGAAGATTTGCGCAATAAGTTATTGGAATATGAACATGTTAAAGAATTAACGGGAACATTTCATGAATTAGAAGAAAAGAGAAGTGAGATATTTACGAAACTTCCTAGTGATTTAAGTGAATATCGTAATGAAACTACGGGAATGATTAAAGGAGAAGTCGAGTTAGATGATTTGATTAATGCCTTTGAATTATTCTTATCTCGTCAAAAGTTAAATAAACCACTTAATACAAAAATAGCTAAAAAAGAATTGAGTGTTCATGAGAGAACTACACAGATTAGAAGTTATTTAAAGAAAGTTAAAAAATGTGAGTTTACGGAAATATTTGATGTATTAACAAAACCTTATGTTGTTGTTACATTCTTATCAATATTAGAGATGTCTAAGAATGATGAATTGCTTATTACACAAGATGAGAATTTTGGTAAGATAATGTTGGAAATGAAGTGATTAAATGGAAGAATTAGGAGTTTTAGAAGGTATCCTTTTTGTTATGGGTGATGAAGGAATCGATTTAAAAAGTTTATCAGAGATTATGGGTGTTACGGAAGAACATGCTAAAGAATTACTTCTTGAGCTTAAGAAGAGTTATGAAGATAAATCGAGAGGACTTAGAATATCTTACTTGGGTGATGCATTTAAGTTAACTACTAAACAAGAACATAAAATGTATTATGAGAAATTAGTAGTTACTCCAGGAACTAATAAGTTAAGTCAAGCAGCTTTAGAGACATTAGCTATTATCGCCTATAATCAACCTATATCTACTTCCGAAGTAAGTGAGATAAGAGGTGTACAAAGTGGACAATTAATAAGAAAATTAGTTGCTAAAGGTTTAATAAAAGAAGCAGGTAAGTCTGACTTAGCAGGTAGACCTAATCTTTATCGTACAACTTCAGAGTTCTTAGATTATTTTGGGTTAGCTACAATTGAAGATTTACCAAACGTAGAATTAAAGGAAGAGAATAAAGAAGAAGAAACTGATTTATTCAATTCTATTTATAAAGATGAAAGTGATGAATAATCACTTTTTTATTGACTAAAAATAATTAGTACTAGATAATATTTTATAGGGGGGAAACTTAAATGGAAAATTTTAGTTTAACTTATACTCATGAAATTGAAGATTATTTTAATCCGGAAGTGTTCCATGATTATGATTTTGAAAGTGGTTACTTTGAAGGAGAACATTTTTCTAGATATTCCGAATATGATGATTACTTAGAATCATTTACTAGTTTAAGAAAAATAATTAAACGAGATATGCAAAATATAATATTGACTAGAGTAATTGATTTAAATAATAATGCAAGTTTAATGGATGAATTAAATACTATCGTTGAAACTATTGATAATGGAATAGATTTTGATTTTGTTCATGGAGAAAATTTTGCTTTTAGAACTGATGATTTCTTATGTTTTAATAATTATGAAAACTATGTTGATGAATTAGAATGGGGAAGTTTAGGAAGTGATGCTTCTACTTGTGAGACTATCGTTATTATTGATTCTCATTTAAAGAATTTCTATTTTGTTAGGACAACAAAGAAGTTATGCTCAGCTACTTGTAGTACTACTATTAATGCTTATCAAATAAAAGATAGAAATGTAAAGAAAAGAAGAGTTAATTTTAAGAATGGCTTAATACTCCCTGACCATAGTGAAGAAGCAATTCAAAAAATATTAAGTTTAGTAAGTTAAATATTTACAAATATTCATTCATATATGTTATAATGAATGAGTAATGCCCGTATGGTGGAATTGGTAGACACGTTGGACTCAAAATCCAATGATAGCAATATCGTGTCGGTTCGAGTCCGACTACGGGCACCATATTGATGTTAAATTCGATATTTTCGAGTAAAAATAGAAAGCGACTTTTCAAAAGTCGTTTTTAAATTATTGTAAAGGATGTGATATAAATGTTACATATAGATGATAAAAAAATTGAAGTAATTGAACAAAAGATATCTGTAGGAATATATACGAAAGATGGAAATAAAGGTCATAATATTAATATAAGAATATCATTTATAAATCTTCATAATAAAGAAAGAGGATATATAAATATAAATACTGGATTTGAAGAAGATAATGATATAAATTGTTTCTTGAATAAGAATTATAATGAGATACCTTTCGAAAATGATATATTTTTTGAAGTGTATGATACAGAAAAGTTTATAGATACAGAAATTGAAAGCAATATAGTACTAGAAATAAAAGGTAAAGAAGACAATAAAGTTGAAACATCTTTTGAATTGAATGATAAATTAATTAAAATAAAATATGATGGGCTTTTAATATTAATGTAAACCGACTTTTAAGTTATTAAAATGCTTGATATAATTGTTTTGTAGGAAGATGTTATATGACAATATATGAGAGTATTTTAAATAATCAAGAGTACTTAGATTTAGTTAAAAAAATTGAAAATACTAAATTTATTACTGATGGCAAATGGGATTGGGAACATGGTTTAGGACATTATCAAAGAGTTGCCAATTATGTAAAGAAGATTCTAACTCAACTAGGTGAGACTGATAGAACAATTGAAATTGGAATGGTATCAGCTTTACTTCATGATATTGGATTATCAAAAGGAGATAAAGTTGATCATGCTTTAGAAAGTAGTAGAATTTTTAAGAAATATATCGATGAAGATAATTTCTCAGATTCTGAGTTAAATATACTAGAACAAGCTATTAAAGATCATTCTAAGGGAAATAATATAAATTCTTTAATCGGTTTAGCTCTAGTACTAGCTGATAAATTAGATGTAACATTTCATAGAACAATTAATTCTAGCATTCAAGATTATATAAATAAAGAAATACAAAAAATTCAAAATGTCGATATTCAAATAAATGATAACGAATTAATTGTCAAATATTCTACAGTTAATGATTTTGATAAAATGGTCCTTAAAGAGTGGAATAAAACTGTATTAATTCCTTTGAAAGTAGCTAAATATTTAAATAAAAATTATATATTTAAAATAAATGATCAAGTAGTTGATTACAGAGAATTAATCGATTAAATAGAGGATGATTTAATGGATAATATTGATAATACTTTAAATTTTCTTTGTCCAAAGCTAAATGACTTAAATATTGATTATTATATTGTTGGAGCAATTGGCGCATATTTTAATATTGGAATTAAATCTTGTCGTTTTCATGATGACTTAGACATTCTAATAGAAGAAAAGTATATAGATTTATTAAAAGAAATATTTAATAATAGTGAATATATTTTTTATGACAATAGATTTACGAGTGATAAAATATTGAATGATTATAATTTAACTGAAGGTGAACATGAAGTATTTGCTAAACAAAAGAATTCTGATTTTCATATTGGCTTCTTCTTGTTTTCTAAAACTACAGATAGTTATACTTTTATAGATTATTTTAGAGAGAATAATATTCAAAAGAGAATTGAAAGAACTTTACCTATAAAATATTTTAACTACCAATATAGTGATGATCCAATTGAATATAATGGCAATACTTTTAAGACAGTTACTGTAGAATGTATATATAAGAATAAATTAGCTACAAATAGAGAAAAAGATATATATGATTGTAATATTTTTAAAGAATATATAGATTTAGATAAATTGAATCATTTAAAAGGTATGAGTAATGATAGAAAAGTTTCTGTAAAAAGTATTTATTAAGTTAATCTTATAAAGAGAAATAGTAAGGATATATTATTATATTTTAATTTTTGTTATAATAATATTAACTAGTGAAGAAGATGTGATAAGTATGAACAATAATGGTTATAGTGTAAAAATAGATGAGATTAGTCAAAGCGTTGTTATAAGAAATAAAACTAAGAAAATTTTATCTGATTTAACTTTAACTGTAAATAAAGGGGAGTTTGTTGCTATTGTAGGATGTTCGGGTGCTGGGAAAACTACATTAATGAATATTTTAAGTGGATATAATAAACCAAGTAAAGGGCATGTCTATATTGATGGATTAGATTTATTTGAAAATGAAGACTATCTTAAAGGGAAAATAGCTTATGTTCCCCAACAAGAAATATTAGATCAAACATTAACTTTACAAAAATCTTTAGAATATTCTTTAGAATCACGAGTAAAAAATATTTCTAAAAAAGAAATAGTTACAACGGTTAATCATGTTTTAAAGATATTAGAACTATCTCATGTAAGAAATTCATTAATTAAAAACTTGAGTGGTGGGGAGAAAAAGAGAGCTTCTATTGCAACAGAAATGCTTAGTGATCCTAATTTATTTTTATTGGATGAACCAACGTCAGGGTTGGATGCAAACATTGAAAAGAAAATTATGAAAAAACTAAGAGAAATTGCTGATACGGGTAAGACTATTATAATAACTGCTCATACGGTATCTAATTTGAACTTATGTGATAGAGTTATATTTATGGGTAAAGAAGGGAAAATATGTTACTATGGACCCTACAAAGATATATTTAATTATTTTAATGTAGATGAATTTGTTGATATTTATGATATTTTAAAAGAGGATACAAATACATGGTATAAAAAATATCGAAATAATTCAAAAAACGGAATAAGTGATCTTGAAAATTCTAGTATAAAAGTAGGAAAAGCAGCAAGAGTAGGATTTATTTCACAAACTAAGACTTTGGTAAAAAGGTATATTTCCTCGTTAAAAAACAATAAATTTATGATGATATTACTTTTAGGGCAATCTATCTTAATGGGACTTTTAATTTGTGTAGCAACAGAAAAGAACTGTCTATCGAATCCCGTTACAGCTTCTATGGTATGTGTTGCTTTTACAATGGCAGCTTCTTGGCTGGGATTATTTAATACTATTCAAGAGATTGTAAAAGAAAGAGAAATGCTAAAAAAAGAATATATGAGTGGTTTAAACTTTACATCTTATATGTTTTCTAAAATAATAGTTTTTTCAGTTTTATCGATGTATCAAGCTATAACATGTGTATCGATAGTTTACTTTCATTTAGATCCTAGACCGGAAGAAATATTACTAACAAATACAGTTTTTGATTTAATTATTAATTTCTTTTTGGTATCTTTTTCAACAAGCACAATTGGAATATTTATTTCATCTATTGTAAAGGAAACTAAAACTACATTAATTTTATCGCCCTTATATATGATGATTCAAATGTTATTTTCGGGAATGTTTATTCCTTTTATCGAACTTACGAAGAGAATATCATATTTTGTAATAGCTAGATGGGGTTATGAAGCTTTTGCTTCTATTAGTAATTTAACACAGTATGGTGTTATAGCTCCGGCTGAAGGATTTTTTGATTTTACTACTTCTCATGTCATAAATACTTGGGCTGTTTTTATCGGAATATTTATTG
Source organism: uncultured Muribaculaceae bacterium (assembly GCA_964551965.1). GTDB lineage: Bacteria > Bacillota_I > Bacilli_A > RF39 > UBA660 > CAG-582. The sequence continues at coordinate 26,046 of CAZKFB010000011.1, read as the reverse complement.
TTTTTCTAATAGCTAGTATAATAACAATCAAGAGAAATATCCTTACTAAAGAAAGTAATTATCTATTCTTAGATGATAATAATAATAAACTATATAAAGCTAAAATACCAAAGAAACAACGAATTGTACGTTAGGACTTGAGTAACGATAGAAAAGTCTATTAGAAATATTTATATGGAGGAATTAAACTATGAAACCAATAAGAAAAGCAGTTAGAACATTTTTAATTGTTGATAATAAAGTAGTAGCAATCAAATATACAACTAATGACTATAAAAAAGATTTCTATGATATTCCTGGCGGAGGAATAGAAGATGGAGAAAACGCTGAAGAAACTGCTATAAGAGAATTTAGAGAAGAAGCTGGTATGGAAATTATAAATCCTCAATATGCTGGCAATTTAGTAATTGAATATCCTGATAGGATTTTTGATATGACTATATTTATTACTTCAGAATATAAAGGTAGTCCAAAAGAGACAAGTGAAAATATAGCAGAATGGCTAGAAATAAATGAACTATTGAATAAAGAGAAGAAGTTTACGGAAATATATTTACTAGATAATTATCATAGGTCCGAATTATTAAATAAGAGCAATTTTAAATGGCATTTTATTTCTGACAAAAACCACAATTTTATAGATGAAATATTCTATAGCAATGGAGAAAAATTTTGGAGTGAATATTTAAATTAAACGATTTATACTTTATGGTATAATAAATATCAGGTGATTATCATGAATATTTATAAGAGTTTAAATGAAATAACTAGTTACATTGATGATAATTTAGATGAAAAAATAAATAATGAAGTACTAGCTAAAATGTTGGGTACCAATGTCTACACGATGAAGAGAATATTTACGATGATAACGGGTATTACTTTATCTGAGTATATTAGAAAAAGAAGATTATCGAGTGCTGGATATGATTTATATGAACATAAATCAAAAATAGTTGATATTGCTATAAAATATCAATATGACAATGCTACTTCCTTTACAAGAGCTTTTGAAAGATTTCATGGTATTAAACCAAGTTTAGTAAATAAGAAAACAAGATTAAAAAATTTCCCTAAAATAGTTTTTGATGAAGATATTAATATAGTTACTGAATTAGACTATGAAATAATAGATCTTGAAGAAATGGATTTATATGGAGTTAGTATACTCACTAATAATGAAAAAATAGGAGTCGATGCTCCAAAGTTTTTTAAACAAACCGAAACTAAATACTTAAGCAAATATGGTGAAATTAAATATGGAATGATAACTTATGATGCGATAAGAGAAGAAAGTCAAAAATACTATTGTCTATATGATCAAAAAATAGAGGGATTTGAATGTATTAAAATCCCTAAAAGTAAATGGCTTAGATTCAGAATTAATAACCAAAATTCACAAGAAATACAAAAGATATCTCATCGATTCTACGAAGAGTTCTTACCATCAGTCAAATATAACTTAAAGGAACTTCCAGAACTAGAATACTATCATGATGACATAACTGATTTTTTAGTTGCTATATATTAAAGTGATAAAACTGATTGCTAAAAAGTCAGTTTTTTTATTTCCCTTTTTGATATACTTAGATACGAGGTAACATACTATGAAATTCACATCAGAAATATATTTGACAAAAAAACATGTATCTAAAGAGGATTGGCTAGAGTTAATTAAAGTAATTTCAAAGTATAATGGTTTATTAAAAAAGTGGAAGATAATTATTACTAACGATAAGAATCAAATAAGATATTTTGTTACAACGAGATGTAGTCTACCATCAACAATAAATAATTTAAATTGTTTTTTATTGAAGTCGGCAAATAAAATAGATGTTCCAAAAGTAGATCATAAATTTTTATCATTCTCTAAGATTGATAGTAATATTGTAGATATAATAAATATTAGTGAAATTAAAAATAAGGGTATTTTAGAATGTTTAGAAATTAGTTTCTTAAATATATATAATAATAGAATTAAATCTAAAATAAATTATTATCTAAGAAAAGAAGATATTATTACAAGATATCATTGTCTATTTAATTTACCAGCTAATATTCTATCAGTAGACTTTGAGGGAAATAAAAGATATTTTTATAAGAGTTCACCTAAGTATTTAGATATAAATAAGATATTACACTTACTAAATACAGATTCTAATAATGCATTGTTATCTATTGATACTTTTCCATATTTACAAGGAACATTTTATTTGAATCAGAATAATTTTAGCTTTGATAAACACTCAATAATAATGGGATCAAGCGGATGTGGTAAATCGAAGTTTATAAGTCTTTTAATTAATAATATTTATAATTCGGGAGTTTTAAAAGATAAATATAAAGTTGTTGTAATTGATCCTCATGCTTCTTTAGAGAAAGATATTGGGGGAATTGGAAGAGTAATAGATTTTAACACTAGTTTAGATAGCATAGATTTATTTATTAATAATAGTGATGATCTTGTAGCATCTTCAGAATTATTATTAGATTTATTAAAGTCTCTTATAGCTGATCAATATAATTCAAAACTAGAGAGAGTATTAAGACATTCTATCTATTTATTATTGAGTGATGAATCATTTAATTTTGGGAATTTAAGAAGAGTTATTTTAGATTTAGAATACCGCAATGAGTTAATAAAGAAGTTACATGATAAATTGCCAGTAAGTGTAATAGATTTCTTCTTATCAGATTTTAATGATATCAAAACTAAGTCTTATGGGGAAGCAATATCTCCGATAATTGGTTTTATTGACGAGATGGAAATGTTACCGGTCTTTAACATGGAAGGAAAGAGCAGTAGTTTAAAAGATAATATAAATAATAATTTTTTAACTTTGTTTTCACTTGATAGAACAAAGTTAGGAGATAAAGTAACAAAGACAATTTCAGGACTTATCATGCAACAATTACTAATGATAATTCAAAGAGGGGAAATAGATAAACACATTATATTTATTATTGATGAAGTTGCTGTTATTGAAAATCCAATATTATCTAAATATCTATCAGAAGCAAGGAAGTATAATTTATCTCTAATATTGGCGGGACAGTATTTTAATCAAATATCAGAAGATTTAAGAACATCAATATTTGCTAATGTAGTAAATTATTTTATCTTTCGAGTATCAAAGTTAGATGCCAATATATTAGTTGACAATTTCAATATGAAAATACCCTTAGATGATTCACGAGATGCAAAAGTTAAACTGTTAACTGACTTACAAACTCGAGAGTGTATTACTAGAATAGATGCAAATGGAATATTATTACCAGCTTTTAAAGGTATTACAATTGATTATAAAAGTAATCCAAGAATAAGAGAAAAAGAGAATAGTGTTAATAATGTAAAAGAAAATAATAAAACAACTAAAGTAAAGACTAATTTTAGTTTAAATCGAAATGTTAGTTTAAAAGATATATTAATATCTAATTCAACAGGAAGAAAGAGTGATGAAGATGAATGATAAAAAAGCTTTAGAAATAGTTAATAAGATATTTAAAAGTGTGTTTGATCGAGAAAATGAATATACTTTAGATGAACTATTAGAAAAGTTTGCTTTTGATATTAAACTTCCAAAGAGTGTCCGGGATTCAACAACAAATGAAGAAACTTGGGCGGATTCAATCAATAGTGGTAAGTTTATAACAAATGAAAATATGGAAAAGAAAGATCGGGAAACTGGTTGGATGTTAGAGAAAAAAGATATTAATGATTTACAAGAGTTAATTGATATATGGAACTCGATTAATTTAACAACAACAGAAAGAGTATATAATTCTATCAATGTTATAAAAAGTGATACTATTTATCGATGCGAAAATGTCTATCGAAGTACTGATTGTAGTGATTCTAAAAATATGATTTTTTGTGATTCGTGTGGTAATTCAGAATTTTTATTAGCTTCTCAAAGATCAGGTACTTGTAACTTTTGTATAAGATGTGATGATTCAAAAGATTGTAGTAATAGTTATAATGTTGTATGTTCTAATAAAGTAAGTAATTCTTTATTTATTCAAGATTGTTTTAATCTCCATGAATGTATGTTTTGTTCTCATATAGCATCAAAAAGATTTTGTATAGCTAATATGCAATTTGAAGAAGAAGAGTATTATGAAATAAAGAAATTGATTATAGAGTGGATAATGAGTTCATAATTAATTGAATATTTGTTTGTTAAATATTATAATAAAAATAGAGTAATCTTTATTAAGGATGTGCTATATGAAATTAGAATATTTAGATGAATATATAGTAAATAAGAATGGAATTAAATGTCATGTATTAGATGTAGAAAAATTAGATTTTAGTCATGCTTTAGACGCAATAAAAAGTGAACCTACTATAGTTCTAAGAGCTAATGGCAATGAAGTAATAAATACAATAATAAATGGTTTAGTAGAATCTTCTTATGAAACTTGTGAAGGTGATGCAATATTTCAAAATAGCGAAGAGGATAGATATGTTCCGAGAGACTTAAATGGCAATGCTTTCAAATATGATAATTTGAGAGAATATGGATATGTAGATGTATTAGAAGAATTTATTTATAATGAATATAAAGCAAAAAAGGTTGTTAATAATAGAAAAAATAAAGTCCTTTATCAAGTAATTGAAGAACCTACTGTAATTAAGAATAAATTTGGTGAACATAACCATCAATTCTTATTTAGCGGATCTTCTTTGGTAAAAGACAATAAGACAAATAAGATTAGGGGCGTTGCTAAAATACCATTTAATGATACTTATAGAATAATAAATAAAATAGTTATTACGTCAGGAAAGAAATATATTGATATCGATGCCTACGGAGCTATATTTGCATATAAGAAATTATTTCGATCATTAGGTATGGATGCTTATGCAATATCATCTTCTCCTCTAAATGAGAGTATTTCTCCATTAATAAAAGATTTAGGTTTTGAATTTGATTCTTTAGATGATTTTTCCAATACTAAATTTATTGTTCTTGATGTATCTAATCCCGAATTCTTTGATGAATCTGTAAGAGTTGAAGATATTATTGAAGTAATTGATCATCATGTTGGATACTCGGATTATTGGAATTCACAAAATGTAAAGTGTGATATTGAGTTCATTGGTTCTGTATGTACAACAATATATGAATATATTATTAAAAATAAGAAAGATGATATATTAGATGAAAGTATATGTAAACTATTACTAGCTGGTATATTAGATAATACTATAGATTTAAAGAGTAGTAATACAACAGAAAGAGATATTATAGCTTACAATGAATTAATGCGTATAGGAAATATAGAAGAATTATGGGTTCATGAATATTTTGAATCATGTTATAAAGATCTCGATAATAATCTAGAAGAATATTTAATCAATGATATAAAGATTGAAAATGTAAGTCCATTATTACCAACAGTAATTGGTCAGTTAATTGTACTTGATATTAATACAGTTTTTAACAATATAGATATTATAAATAAAGTATTTTCTGAATATGATAAATGGATGATAAATATTATCTCGATATTTGATGGAGTAAGTTATTTATTTGCAAGTGATTTGGAAGTATTAAATAATTTAAATAGTTTATTTAAGGGAACGATAAAAGATAATTATCTTATATTAGATAAGTGTATATTAAGAAAAGAAATAATGAAAATTGCCAAAGAAAAATCTAACAACTAGTTAGATTTTTTAATATCTATTGCTTTATGTCTTTTTATAAAATGGAAGAATACATAGAAGATTCCACAAAATAAAACATAAAGATAAAAACTAATTCCTCTTAACAAAATCACTGCTGAGGTTGCTAATGTACTACTATATATGAATTTATTTATGTTAGAAAGTAGACCTTCACTTATTGCAACACCTCCCGGAGTTGGAACGAAGTCACAAGCTATAGTTAAACAAGCCTGGAATGAAATAAGTTCAAAAATAGTTAAAGTATTAAATCCTAAAGCTCGATATACAAAATAACTAATCGATAATAAAGAAAGACGTTGGAATAATAATATAGTGAATGATTCAATTAATATAATTGGTTTATTTTTAGTAACTCTTGCACAATCTTGATAACCCTTAATTGCTTGATCAATCTTTTGAATCTTAGCTTCTTTATTTTTTATAATATGAATTTTACTACCAACCGATACTAAAAAATAAAGAATTTTAGGAATTAAGGTTTTCGAATAAACAAGTAAGAGCATAAATACTACTAAAATAACACTTGTAGCATATCCAAAAATAAATAAGTAAACAAATAATTTACTTTGTTTTAAAATATGATTAAAGTAAATAGTAAAGCCCAAAGTTGCTATAAGAAGGGTAGCAATCTTATAAAGAATAGTATTCAATAGAATAATAATGGAGTTCTTTTGATAATCAATTCCATCTTTTTTCATTTCCATCATTTCAACAGGTTGACCACCAATACTACTAGGAGTAATGCCAGAAAAAAATATTTCGGTAAAAAGATATCCAAAAGCTTGATACCAACTTATCTTAATATTAAGATGTTTTAGCATCCTTTTATTATATAAAGCAGCAAAGAATGAATAGAAGGCCATACTTAAAAATGATAGAGCAATAAAATAAATATTACAATTTTCTAAAGAATTTAAAAACTCTTGAAGTGAATAATCTTTTAAAATAAAAAAATATGTTCCGCTAATTAATGCAATAAATAAAATAATTGATAATATATAATGCTTCTTTTTCATATTTTCACATCCATTATAAGTCTAACATAATAACTTAAAAAAATACATTATTTTTAATTATATATGGTATAATTAATTTGGTATTGTCTCATGGCCAAGCGGTAAGGCAATGGACTCTGGATCCATTATCGTAGGTTCGAATCCTACTGAGACAACCATTTATATTGAATTAGATATTTTAAATAAATTTAGATAGGGTTTGGTTATGGAAAGAATAAGCAGTATCATTGGTGATGACTTCGAATATTTTAAGTTGTATCTTTCTGTTTTTATGGATACTTTGTATTATTATGAATTTCCTGATTTTATTATTAAATATTTAAATACGAAGACAATGAAAAGATTGAGAGACGTAACTCAGTTTTGTGGCTCTGACTATACCCATCTCTTTAATACTCGTTTTAGATATACGAGATTTCATCATTCAATTATATGTGCTCTTATAGTTTGGAATTTTACTCATGATCGAAAAGAGACCATTAAAGCTTTATTACATGATACAGGAACTCCTTGTTTTGCTCATACAATTGATTTTGTGCTTAAGGATACTATTAGACAAGAATCTTCGGAAAAGAAAATATCTTTAATTGCTAAATTAGATAATGAGTTAATGACATATTTAAAAAGTGATGGAATAGAAGTAGAAGAATTAGATGATTTAAGTAATTGCCATATTCTAGAGAATAAACATCCAAGATTATGTGCTGATCGTTTAGATGGAGTTTTGCATACTTCATATATTTGGTTAAATGAAGAAACATTAGATGATATTAAAGAAATTATCAAAAGTGTTAAAGTATTAGAAAATGAAGATAATTTACCTGAACTTGGATTTTCTAATGTAGAAAGTGCACTAGAATTTACTAAGTTAGTATCTCGATATGCAAGAATATTACAAAGCAATAGATCTAAATATGTTAATCAATATATATCAGAAGTAGTATCTAGTTCTATTAAGAGAGGATTAATCACGATAGATGATTTATATACGAAAAAAGAATCTGAATTAGTTACTATATTTAATAATAATTTTTCAACTTGGATGTTATTTAGTAATGCTTCTAATATTTCTACTACTGATGAAGAAATTGATGGTTTTAAAGTATCCGTTGATGTAAAAAAGAGAAATGTTATTCCTCTAGTAGAAGTAGATGGAAAAGTGTCGAGAATTGATGAAGTTTCTAATACAGCTAAAAGTATCTATGAGGATATTGAAAATTATCATGATAAAAAATATGGCTATATTAAAAATCTAAAAAGGATTGAATAGTGATGAAGAATAAAATATTATTTGGTTTAGTTTTATTTATATATTTAGTTTTACCTATTATAATTTTGTTAATGCCATCTTTGTTTAAATATAAATTTGTCATATTAACTATTGTTGGAATTATATTCTATATATTATTTAGAATACTACATATAGAAAGAAAAGAATTAGGTATATCTAAAGATAATATTATAAGTTCTATTAAGAGAAATCTTAGTTTAATAATAATTGGTATATTGATAATCTTAGTAATTATGGGGATGGGATTAAATAAATTTGTTCCTAACGAAAATATTTGGTTTTATCCATTTTATATACTTATATCTGTTCCTATTCAAGAATTCTTATATCGAGGAGTATTTGGTTATTTTGATAAATATATTATTAAGAATAAAATAGTTACTATTTTGTTATCTAGTTTTTGTTATTCATTTGTTCATGTAATTTATCTTGATATTTTAACTTGTTTATTAACATTTATTATTGGAATTATATGGTATATCATTTATAATAAAGACAAGAATTTAATTGGTGTTATATCGAGTCATGTTGTTCTTGGAATATTAACAATTGTATTGGGTATTGTTGATTAATGTAGGAGGGTTTATGAGAATATATACTAAAGAAGAAATAATTAAAATAATTGGAGATGTAAAGGATAGTGAGAATCTTATCTCTAGGAATCCTGAACGTCTTTGTACTAGTGCACAAGAATTAGTTGAGAATTTAACTGATTTAAAAAAATATATTATTCCGGAAAAAAGAGAAGAGTGGTGTGATCTAATAAATGGTCTTATGTATGATGTTAGATTGAATGTACCTCCAATTATGGGTAGTAATCCAAATCTAATTCCAAGAATAACTAAGAGCACTTTAGAACATGATGAAAAAATTGCTAATGAAATTTTAATGTATGTTTATGTAGGTAGAATAATGGAGTCTTATGAGGAAAGTGGATTAGATGAATCTATAGCTCTATATAATGAATTAGAAATACCTGAATGGGCTAGAGTTGATATTGTTTATGATATCTTGAGATTTTCAAAAATTGGAATAGAACTCATTAATGCTGTTTATCCTGAATTGATAAAAAAGCCAAAATTTAAACGTGAATATGATAAAGCATTAGATTATTTAAAGAGAAAGAATGATTTAGAAGATAGACTTACTCATGCCATTAAAGTTAAAACTACTTTAGAAGAGTATAAAGAATATTGTGTTAATTATTACTATTGGGAATGCGATAATACGGTAGAAAAGTTAAATGAGAGAAAAACTAAATTAGCTCGTTTAGGTGAAGATTATCTAAAAACTATTGTTAACAATACATATATCTTTGCTGAATACTTACTTCAATATTTGAAAGAAAAAAATCAAACTTTTAATGGTCACATATTTACATCACTCCCATATCAAGAAGATGATACGATTAGTCTTGGATGTACGGGTGGTCACTTTGCCGATCAATTGTATAAGGTTGAATGTTATGGAAAGATGATTTGGATTAGTGAACATATATTAAATAGCATATTAAATGGTCTTTCAATGGAAGAAGATTATGATACGGAAGAACATTTTGAAGATAATATTGGTTGTACTTATGAATATCCTAAATTATCATTTAGTATGAAATTAGATGATTTTAATAAATATTTCACTGAATTTTTTGAAAATAGAACGAGAAGAATTGAATTGTAGGAGAGTGCTCATACTTAGAAAAATAATAAGGATTAGTGTTAACCCTTATTATTTTCTTTTGTTCTAATTTAAGTCGTGATATAATTATTACAATAAGGGAAGTGTAAATATGAATGAAAAGGTAGAGATTGAGACTCCAAAGACAACTACTAAGAATAATAAGAAGTTAAAGATATTCTTAGTATTCTTAATTGCTGTAATAATTGGCGTAACAGTATTTATGGTTTTAAAGAAACAAAAGGATATTGAGGAAGCAACTTCTAATCCAGGTCTTCCAAATCAAGCCGAAATAGCTAAATAGTATTTTTGGGTGTATATTTATGTTTAATTTTAAACGATTATTAATAATATTTAAAACTAATTGGAAAAATATTATTAATGAAACTTTACCTAAAGGTAATAGTAGTATATTAACAGAGACAAACATAAATGATATTTTTACAGGAATGATATTAATAGTTATATCATCTTTGTTAAGTTGTATTGTTAACGCTGAAGATATTAATCTATTTATTTCAATACTAAGATTAATAGTATGTGCTGTATTGCTTTATATCTCAAATAGTTATAAAGATAAAAAAATAACTGCAACAATTATATTTATATTACTTGTTATATCATCTTTAAATATGTTATCAACTTTTATAGCAAGTATTATTTATCTATTTACTTTGTTTGTTAATTTAAATAATTTAATATTATTTATACTAAATATTTTAGAAACTATTGGCTTTGCTTTTTTAACGGCAACTCTTATTGAGTTTTTGTATAAGGCAAGAAAAGAATATGATGATGAACATTATGTTGAAAAAAAGGAAGAAATAAAGCTTAAAACCATAGATATTAATGATATTTCTATGCATGCCATAATGAAGTGTGACAATTGTAATTCTGAGATTACTGAATCTGATATATTTTGTTCTAATTGTGGTAAAAAAATAAAATAAAATTATAATTTATGTTATAATTAATTTATAGTAAAGGGTGAATGTGATGAACGAAAGTGGATTAATTGAACAAGTACTTAGAATAATTAATAGTAATTATTCTAATATATATGTTATCGATATTTTAAGTGATATAGTTTATTCATTTGATTTTAATGTTGCAAATAGTTTAACAATTAAGGAAACCATGACTTATACAGATTTTGTTGAGTCTGCTAAAAAATTTATTTATGCAGAAGATTTAAACAATTATTTTGCTGCTATTTCGTTAAATAAATTAGAAATAGAAAGTCAAAAGGGCAATCAAGAGACTAAAGTTAAATATCGTAAATTAAGTCCATCAGGAGAATATAGATTCAATGTAAATATTATTAACTATTTACCTTATGAAGGTAAAAAACTAATATTTATGATGAGTGAAGATATTAATAGTAGACTTGTTGATACGGAAGAAAAAGTTGAAAGTTTAACTAAGAAGACTATTGAATATCAAAATCGTTTAAATGAAGAAAGTGAAAGTATTGGTAATGCTATATTAGAAATAAATAATATCTTAGATATGAAAACTAATAATGATAATATTAGTACTAGAAACTATATTAATTCAGTATTTAATCGTGTAAGTAATTCGCATCCTGAATTGAATCAAGCAATAACTAAGAGAATGGTAAGAAATACTAATATTGGTAAGCCAGCAATATTGATTGTTGATGATTCTTCTATTATGCGTAATTCATTAAAGAGAATATTTGCTAATGATTATGAAATAGTAATGGCTAAAAATGGTAGTGAAGCTATTGAACTTATTACTAAGAATATTTTAAATAGAACTACAAGCCAAGATAATGTTAATATTGTAGGTATTCTATTAGACTTAATAATGCCGGGAGTAGATGGATTCGCCGTATTGGATTTCTTAAAGAATTTTAATCTATTAAATAAAATACCGGTTGCTATTATAAGTGGTGATGAAACAAAAGAGACTAGAAGAAAAGTATATGAATACGATATTGTCGATATGTTAGAGAAACCTTTCAATACAGATAATATTAGAAGAAGAATTAGTAAAATTATAAGTATGTATATGGCAAGCGATAATCTTAAGAATATTATTGCTTCACAAGATCGTGAATTAAGTAATGTTTCACAAGAGAAATATGAGGGATTAAGTATCATTATTCAAAAGATGGTTGAGAATGTAATTAATTCAGAAAGTTCTATTAGAATGAAAAAAATGGTTAGAGAAATTGCTATAGAATTACAAAATATGTACCCTCAGTACAACTTAGATACTAGGTACATTGACAATATAGTGTCAACTGCACCACTTTATAATATTGGTTCTCTTGCGATACCTTTTGATTCCGTTGTTTCTATTAAAAATATCAAGGAATCTATCGAATTTGGTCTAGTTATCATTAATAACTATATTAGTGATCAAGATGAATTGCGTGTAGCATCTAATATTGTTAAGTATAGCTTCGAAATGTACAATGGTATGGGATACCCTAATAATATAAGGGAAAATGACATTCCTATTGAAGCTCAAATAGTTAATGTAGCTGCGAGAATGGTTAAGAGTAATAAGAGTTTTGCTACGACATTTAAAACAATTACGGATACTGAATCTACTAAATATAATCCAGCAATAATTGATGTATTAAAACAAATTAAAAAGACTATTAAAGATATTTAATTTTATAAATTTAAGATATGTTTTATTGAAACATATCTTATTATTTGATAAAATAAAGTTGTAAAAATAGAGGAGGAATTATTAATATGAAATCAAAGAGATATTATGCACAAAATGCAGCTATTATAGTTTTAGCATTAGCAATTATTGGTATGTCAATTGCTTATGCTTCATATAGCACACAATTGCAATTGAAAGGAACGACTACTGTTCAATCAAGTAAATGGAGTGTTGTTTTCAAAAATCCAACAAAACATTCATCGACTACTATTGCTGATGATCATATTACTGAATTTAAACTAGCAGATTCTACTTCTTTATCATTTAAGGCAAATATGAGCATTAATGATACTTATAGTTTTGTAGTAGATGTAGTTAATGATGGTACATTTGATGCAAAACTTACTGGTTGGACATTAACAGCAAAGAATACAACAACTAATGAAGCTCTTGCTATTAATGAAGCTCAAACAGGTGCTTCTAACTCATACTTAACTTATTCAGTTAAATGGTTGGATGGTACAGCTTTAGCAGCAAACGATCCATTAAGTCATAAAGTTGCTGGACAAACTAATAATATTAAAAAATTACTAGTAACTGTTAAAACTCAAGAACCTGCAAGTGAAGCAGAGTTGCCAACAACTGATCAAAGTTTTGAGTTTAATTTCCAAATGAATTACGGAACAATATTTTAGGAAATAAAATAAAAGTGACCATTACGTAAGTAGTGGTTATTTGTGATTTAAGGTGATAATATGGAGAAAAAAATTAATTATCCCGGCATAGCAATACTTTTACTTACATTGTCAATTTTTACTATGTCTGTTGGATTTGCTGTTCGTTCAGAAAAACTTAGAATTAATGGTAGTACAACAATAGGGGAATCACCAAAATGGAGTGTTCATTTTGCTAATGTAGAAGTTTCACCCAATAGTGTAACTGCTGAAAGTGTTAGAAAACCAGCTACTATAATTAACGAAGATTCAACATTTATTGACTATGATGTTATTCTTACTTCATATCAAGATTGTTATGAATTTACTGTTGATTTAGTAAACGATGGCAATATTAATGCTAAGATAAGTAGTGTTATTTTTATTTTATCCGATGAAGCTAAAAAGTACTTAGATTATTCTGTCGAGTATGAAGATGGAACTAAGGTATTAGAAGGTGATGAACTTTTAAAGAAAAGCATGAGAAAAGTTAAAGTAAAACTACAAAATATTTATAGTGAAGAGGTCGTTGGAGAAAAGCAATTTGATATTTCATTTGCTTTAGAATTAGTACAAAAAGAAGAATAAATAGGGAGATTATATGAAAAATAAAAGTATATATATTTATGAATTAATACTATTTGCTTTTATTGCTATCTTTAAAATATTTCTTAATAGTCGATTTTCACAATTTGATGAAATTACAATAATTCTTTTCTTTGGAGCAAGTTTACTTGTTCTATATCAAGTGCTTGGTCGAAGGAAGAACAAATCATTGATTATTGATAATGCTGTTCAATTATCGATTATTGTAACAATGTTATTTTTTCTAATTACATACTTAAGTGGATTATTTCTAGGATTCTTGAGGAATTCATATTCCATTAGTATATTAGGTGTTTTGAAAAATATAACTTGTTTTTCCGTAATGATTATATCAGAAGAAATAATAAGGGAAATGGTAGCAAAAAGATGCAATGTCAAAAAATTACCATTAGTATTATTAACTATTGCATATATCTTATTTGATTTAGTATTAGTATTTAATGTTAATAATGTTAATACTAATTTAAAGATGTTTATATTTGCTAGTAATACAGTTTTACCAATTATTGCTAGAAATATGTTGTGTTCATATTTAGCATATAATGTTGGTTCTACTCCGGGTATTGTATATCGCCTTGCGATTACTTTATATCCGTACATATTACCAATAGTTCCTGATTTAGGATATTATATCTCAAGTGTACTTGGAATATTGGTACCTTACATAATATATATACTCATATCTAAATTAATAAAAGATAATGAAAGAATTAAGATTAGTCCAATAAAGAAGAATCTTTGGTATATTAATATTCCGTTAATTATAATCCTTCTATTTATTGTTTCGTTGGTTTCGGGAATATTTAAATATCAAATAATGGCGATTGGTTCAGGATCGATGGAACCAGTAATACATGTTGGGGATGCTGTTGTATTTGAAAAATACAAAGATTCAGATAAGATGAATGCTGAATCAGGTGAAATATTAGTATTTATGCACAATGGCAAATATATAACACATCGAGTAGTTGATAAATATGTCGATGATAAAAGTGAATTAGTTTATCAAACTAAAGGAGATAATAACAAGGACAATGATAATTTTGTCGTTCATAAAGATGATGTCGTTGGAGTTGTTAAATTAAAAGTAAATTATATAGGTTTACCTAGTATATGGGTACAAAACTTATTTAAGAATTAAGGAGGCTAGTATATGGAAAAAAATATTAAAAATACAAAGAAAACAAAAAATACAAAGAAAACTAAAAAAAGTGAAATAGTAATGCCTAAGAAGAATAATGCTATTACTTATATCTTATTTGCTATTGCAATAATCGTAACAATTATTCTTGCAGAATATTTTACTACTAAAAAAGTAGATGATATTGTATTATCTCAATTAAATTATTATGAAACTGCTAATACAGATTTTAAAGTATATTATAAAGATGGTGCATTTAAAGATAAAGAATATTATATATGTGATAAAGAACATCAAGATACTTGTGTAACTCAATTTGTCGATAAAATTGATACAACTTTTAATTACTTTAATAGTTATTCTGATGATATAAATGGTACTTATTCATACTATGTTAAAGCTACATTAAAAGTATTCGAACCAGGAAAAGAAGAGAATGTTTATTGGTCTCCTGAATATGATTTAACTGATAAAGAAACAATTGATTTTACTAAACAAGGTAATTATCGTATTTCTAAGAATATAACTATTGATTATGAAAAGTATTTAAATGAATATAATAAATATAAAAATAAGAGTGCAATAGCAACTAGTGCTAAGTTAATAGTTAAATTTATTGTAAAGAATGATGGTGATTATCCAGGATTAAGTAGTATTGCACATGATGCTAACTTAGTTATGGAAATACCTTTAAGTGAACAATCATTTAATATTTCTTTAAGTAATACAATTAAATCGGAAGAACAAAAATTTGTTAATCTTGAAGACAATCAAGCTGATAGAATATTTACAAAGATAATTGCTGGATTATGCTGGTTGTTTGCTGTATTACTAAGTGCTACATTATTTATTGTTTATCGTACTAATCTAAGTAAAGAAAGTTTGTATTCAAGAAAGCTTAAAAAGATATTAAATACATATGATAGTATTATTGTTAATGTTGAAACTTTACCAAAAACTAATGATTTAAGTGTCGTAAATGTAACGACATTTGAAGAGTTAGTAGATGCTCAAATGGAAGTAAGATTACCAATTAATTTCAAAGAAGATACTAAAAAACATATTGCTAAGTTTGTTCTTGTGAGAAATAATTTGGCTTGGATTTATACTTTAGAAGAGGGGAATGAAGGTGAAAAATAAACTTAGGATAATATTTAAACGTTCCAGTATTATTGTAAGTTTAGCCTTAGTTATTTTAGTAGCATCTATGAGTATTGGATATGCATTCTATAGTGAGGAGTTATCTACGATAGGCTCAATTAATTTAGATGTAACATCTAATATAGATTGTATAGCTACTAGTTTAACTAATACCGATAATAAAAATACAAGTTATATTGATTCTACTTTTGTTAATCAAGAGTATAATAATAAGAGTATAATTACTTCAAAAGTCTATGGAACATTTGATAGTGGATCAGGAGATTACATGACAATGGTTATTAAGATTAAAAATGTATCTTCTAAGCAACAAACACTCACTGAATTTGCAAGTTCTACTACTATAAGTGGTGTTACTTTGTCACAGCCAAGACTTTTAAATCTTGTAGTTGGAGATGTATTAGAACCTAATGAATCTCGTGATGTAAAGGTAATCTATTATTACAATGATAGAATAAATACCCAAACATCTTTTGAAGCCGAATTTAAACTAATCTTTGAAGATGGAAATGTTAGTGTTACAAGACCTAGTATGATAGGAAGAATGGACAATGGTACATTTGAAACTGACAATGGAACAATTAGTTCTATTGTTAATATAGCAAATGGTTTTAGTGTATCTGTTAAATATTATCTTCGTTTAGATAATACTGATGGAAGTGTCAATTTAGTAGATAGTTCTAATAAAGCATCAAGTTATTCTAGTATATTAGCTGAAGGAACTAATGAAGATAGAAATATATATTTTAAAGTTGATTTTGGATCCCAAGATTCTATTTCAACTAAGTTATATATCGAGACAGAAAATGGAGAAACTTATGACATTAAAGATTTAGTGTTTAAGAAGAAAAATGGTTCTTCATCAAAACCTGAATCGATTATACCGATTACTATAGATGAATCTCTTACTGGAGCTTGGGGTGGAGCATCATATTTTAATGTTAATTTTATTGCGGATAATTCGGAAAGTGATACTCCATTAAATAATTTTTCTATTGTAATTAAATTTAAAAAGGATACTCCAATTATTGCTCTTAACTATTATTCTGAAGGTTTGGCTGAATGGGATAGTACGAATTATACTTATACAATAAATGGAATCAATAGCTGGGATCCAAATAGATCACATATTTCTATACCCGCAAAAGATACGAAAAAGTTTGGTATAATTAGTTTTGGCTTTTCTGGTGAATATACTTCTATGAAAGAATTTATAGAATATGTGGCTGTTACTGATAAAGTTAATGATTCAGTTGTAGCACAACATACATGTTCATTAAATAGTGAAAATGTATTTACTTGTACATCAAGTTAAAAAGAAATTATTTTATTAATTTCTTTTTTTATTATTCATAAATATGATAATATATAGATAGGAGAGATGACATGAAAAAGATTGTTATATTTGGTGGAGGTACTGGGTTATCTCAAATACTAAAAGGTTTAAAGTTATTTCCTGTTGATGTAACTGCTATTGTTACTGTTGCTGACAATGGTAGAAGTACGGGAAAACTTCGTGAAGAATTAAATATACCTGCTGTTGGTGATATTTCTAAAGTAATGATTGCGATGGCTAATGTTGATCAGAATGTTATAGATCTATTAAATTATCGATTTAAAGTAAATACAGAGTTAGAGTCTCATTCAATAAAGAATTTAATGTTAGCAGCATTACTAGATATGAATAAAGATTTTACTCATAGTATTCCAATATTATCTAAAATGTTAAATATTAAAGGAAGAGTACTTCCAATAACGGAGGAAAATGTTTCTTTAGTTGGTATAACGGAAGATGGTACAGAAATTGTTGGAGAAGAAAATATTACTAAAAATCCTAAAGTTATTGATCAAGTAAAATATAATAAAAAAGTTAAAATGAGTGATGATATTAAGAAAGCTATTAATGGTTCTGATTTAATAATCTTTTCTTCCGGTTCGCTACTTACAAGTATTACACCTAACTTGGTTGTTGATGGTATAGTTGATGCAATAAATAATAGTAAAGCTAAAAAGATGTATGTATGTAATTTAGTTACTCAACCGGGAGAAACTGATGGTTTTAAAGTATCTGATCATATTAAATATTTAGAAAAATATTTAGGTAAAAATTCTATAGATGTAGTAGTTGCTAATGATGCTAAGATAAGTAGTTATATTGCAAAAAAATATTCTTCTAAAGAACAAAAAGATCCGGTAGTATTAGATGATCGTGTATTAAATAAAATGGATATAAAGATAATTAGAGATAAAATATGGAAAGTTGAAGATGGAGTGTTGAGACATGATTCTCTTAAAACATCATATCTAATATTCTCATATTTAATGGATGGTGAATAGGTATGTCATTTACTACAACAATTAAAGATGAAGTAACTAAAATAGAAACTGAAAGAGTAGAATCTTTAGCTGAAGTTGCAGCTTTTATTAGATATAACGGAAAAGTAAATGAAGATTCTATTGAACTATATATTGAAAATAATTCAGTTGCTAGAAGAATGTTTAATTTAATAAAGAGACTTTATAAAATAAATATTACTTTAACAATAAGAACACAAAAGAGATTTCAAACTAAAACGATGTACATATTAACACTTAAAGATATCGAATCTGTTTCATTTGATATGAATAATATAGTTAAGAATATTTTGGATTATAGTTCTCCGGAAAAAGCTTCATTCATAAAGGGGGTATTCTTAGCTAATGGTTCAATAAATGATCCTAAGAAGAGTAAATATCATTTAGAACTATTAATTAGTGATGAAGAATTAGCTAAATTAGTACATAAATTACTTTTAAGTTTAAAATTCTCTAGTAAAATACTAAAGAGAGATAAAGGGTATATGGTATATATTAAAGCTAGTGAACAGATAAGTGATTTTATTAAGATGTTAGGTGCTATTAATTCATTATTCTATTATGAGGATATAAGAATCTATAGGGATCATAAAAATATGGTTAATCGCTTAAATAACTGTGAACAAGCTAATGTTGAAAAATCAATGAGAAGTGCAAATATTCAATTAGCTAACATTGATTATTTAAAAGAAAATGATCTATTGTCCTTACTTGATGAAAAGACTAAGTTAGTAATAGAGTATCGTGAGAAATATCCGGAAACGACTTTACAAGAATTAGCTGATATTATTTCTTTAGAAACAGATACCAAAATAACTAAGTCTGGTATTAATCATCATTTTAGAAAAATAAAAGAGTTAGTTGAAAGACATAAAAATAAATAACATGCAATGCATGTTATTTTATTATTTTATCTACTAAATGATATTTTAAGGCTTCTTCAGCATCCATATAATTATCTATCTTCGTATCTTTTTCTATTTGTTTAATCTTTTTTCCCGTATTGTTTGCAAGTATTTTATTAACACGATTTTTAATTTTCTTTAAATGATCTGTTTGTACTTCGATTTCTGTTGATTTACCGGAGACTCCGCTAGCAACTTCATGAATCATAACTTCGGCATTCTCTAATATATTTCTTTTCCCCTTAGTACCTCCTGCAAGTAGGAAAGCTCCCATAGAAGCAGACAAACCAACTCCGTAAGTATTGACATCAGATTTTATTAAATTCATCGTGTCATATATAGCAAGTCCCGAAGAAACTGATCCCCCCGGCGAATTAATATATAGATGTATGTCATCATGATTAATGGAATCTAAATAGAGTAATTCAGATACAATTAAAGAAGCCATATTGTCTTCAATTTCTCCCGTCAAAACTATAATTCTATCGCTTAATAATCGAGAAAAAATATCGTATGCTGTAATACCTTCATTTGTGTTCTCTATAACAGTTGGAATTATCAATTTTATCACCTAATAATATTATATCTATTGTAGTTATTATTATTCTGTAATGTTTTACATTTATTTGGTGTTTTTTGTCGTAAATCAAAAATATCATGATATAATTAGACTAGGTGATACTAGATGAATTTAAAAGTTTATCAGGCGGGGTTAAAATTTATGTTAGTAAATGCTGTAAAGCGTTTATATAATGGGGAAGTTATATTCCATCATAGTCTTGATCATGGAATTTATGCAACTATTATTACTAATAAAGTTATAAATGAAAATGATACAAGTATGATTAAAGATTGTATGTTAAAAATAGTAAGTGAAAATATACCTTTTAATAAGAAAGTAGTTACTCGTAAAGAAGCATATGATTTTTATACTAAAAAGAATCATTTAGAAAAAGCTAAGAATATTTTAAATGTAAGTAATACGACAGTTTCTCTATTTGAATTTGAAGGTCAATATAATTATTTCTATTCTCATGATATGCCAAAAAATAGTGGCGACTTATCAGTATTTGATTTATATTATATTTCTCCTAATGAAATTGTTCTATTATATCCAACTGAAGGAGTAATTAATTTTACGTTTAGGCATAAGATATATGAAGCGTTTGGGGACTATGATGTTTGGTTAAATAAACAAAATATTAACTATGTATGTGATATTAATAGGGAAGTATCTTCTGGACATGTAGAAGCTTTAATTAAGAAAAATGATTTAGTTATCGATAATAAACTATATGAAATAGCTAAAGATGTTATAGAAAAAAACAAGAAAATAGTTGCTATTGCTGGACCTTCTTCTTCGGGTAAAACTACTACTAGTAAGAAATTAAGTTTATATATTGCAAGTTTAGGTAAGAAAGCTATTCCTATTAGTTTAGATGATTTCTTCTTAAATAGAGGAGAAACACCTAAAGATGAAAATGGGGATTACGATTATGAATGTTTAGATGCTTTAGATTTAAATCTATTTAATGAAGATTTACAAAAGTTATTAAATGGAGAAGAAGTAGTCTTACCAAGATTTGATTTTATCGATGGAGTTAAACTATTCGATCATGCTCCAACTAAACTAAACGAAGATGAAATACTTGTAATTGAAGGATTACATGCTATTAATCCAAAATTATTAAGTATAGATTCAAGTGTTTTATATAAAATATATATTAGTCCATTAACACCATTAAATGTTGATAGACACAATTACATATCGACAACTGATAATCGCCTTCTAAGAAGAATAGTAAGAGATTTTAGAACGCGAGGAAGAAGTGCAGAAGAATCTTTAGAGAGTTGGGCTAGTGTAAGAAAAGGGGAAGAAAAATATATTTTCCCTTATACGGATAATTGTGATGCTATAGTTAATACAGCATACATATATGAAATTGGAGTATTAAAAGTATATGTAGAACCTTTACTATACGATATTGATATCAATTCACCAATGTTTAATGAAGCAAGAAGACTGCTAGATAGTTTAAAGACTTTCTATCCTATTCCTAGTGAGTATGTTGCTAAAGATAATTTACTTAGAGAATTTATTGGTGGATCTAGTTTTGAGGAGTGATTAAATGAAAAATATAGCAATAAATGGATTTGGAAGAATTGGAAGATTAGCATTTAGAATACTTATGAATAAAAGTGATATGCAAGTAGTTGCTATCAATGATTTAACTAGTGTTGAAGATTTATATTATTTACTTAAGTATGATTCTAATTTTAAAGAATTTGATTATTCTAATATAAGTTTTAATGATGAAGGATTAATTCTAAATGGTAGATTAATTAAAGTATTTAAAGAAACTGATGCTAATAAAATAGCTTGGGGCAGCTTAAATGTCGATGTTGTATTAGAATGTACTGGTCATTATACAGAATTATCTTCGGCTATGTCTCATATTAATGCGGGAGCTAAACATGTTATTATTTCAGCTCCAGCTAAGGGAGACATGAAAACTATTGTATATGGAGTAAATGATAATATTCTTGATGGAACAGAACCTGTTATATCTAGTGCTAGTTGTACGACTAACTGTCTTGCTCCAGTACTAGATGTAATTGATCAAAACTTTAAAATATTATCAGGATATATGACAACTGTTCATGCAACAACTAATGATCAAACAACATTAGATGTTGCTCATAAAAAAGGAGCTTTTTCTCGTCGTGGAAGAAGTGCTTTAGCTAATATTATTCCGGCTTCTACGGGAGCAGCAACAGCAATTGGGTTAGTTCTTCCACACTTAAATGGTAAACTTGCGGGATCAGCATTCAGAGTTCCTGTAATAGATGGTTCGGTTATTGATTTAACATTAAAGTTAGAAAGCCATGTTACTAAAGAAGAAATAAATGAAGCATTGAAGAGAAATGTTAATGAAGTTATGGATATAACTTTTGATCCTGTTGTTTCAAGTGATGTTGTAGGTAATACGCATGGAGCTTTAGTTGATGGATTATTAACTGATGTTTTAACTGATAGTGATGGAAGTCAACTTGTTAAAATAGTTGCTTGGTATGACAATGAACTTGGGTATACAAGTCAAATGATAAGAACATTAGAAAAACTAATATAAGACATAGAAATATGTCTTTTTTTATGCTATTATATTTATATAATAGGAGTGATTATATGAAATGTAGATATTTTATATTTGCTGTTTTATGTTTTATTTTTGGGGGGACTTTAGTATTTGCTGATTCTTCTAATTTTGAAGCAACTATCAATATGGAACCAGAAATAACGGAAAATCAAATTAATTTGGTTTTAGGTTTCCGAGGAGAAGAAGTAATGGCTGTATCGGAAACAATAACTTATGATTCATCAAGAATTACATTACTTGATGTTGTTGCTATTGATAACTTTGCTGTAACTTTAGGAGAGGAAACTATTGATGGTAAATGGCATACAATTAAAGTGTTAGCTGATAGTATGTATAGTTTTACGGATACTAATTATGCAGTAGCCGTATTTGAAGTTAAAGATAATTTTAAGAAAGATAAAACAAATGACTTATTCTTATATAATGTCGAGGCAGTTGGACCGGAAAAGAGTAAATACCGCTATCGAGGAGATTTTCTTACTTTAACAAGAGAGTCTGTTTCGGAAATGTATTTTAAAATTGAACCAATTAATAATAATACAAAAGTTAATTATTTTTTAAAGCAATATTTAGTAATAATTGTTGTAATAGTTTTAGTTATTATAGGTTTAATAATATTTATTATTCTTCATATTCCTTCAAGAAGAAAAGAGGAGAATAGACAACAAGATGTTGGAAATGCAATTAAAAGTGAGAACTTTAGTGGTAATAATGGAGAAAGAGTAATGGTTAATCCTAATGCTGTTGCGGAAATAGGAGAGACTAAGAAAGTTATTAATCTTGAAGATGCAATTGTTGTAAGTGATTTAAAACCTTTTGAAAACAATCCAACAAAAGTTGAAACTGATCAAGTTATTCCAACACCTAATGATGCTAGTGTTAATGTTCAAATTGATCCATTTAATATGAAACTTGAAGATGCAGCAAGTACGAATGTACAAGAGATTCCTGAAAGTGTAATTAACAAAGAGGAGGTGGAGACACCAAAAGTTGCAGAACCACCAAAAGTGGATATTATTGATACATCAGTAAATAGTATAAATAATAATGGTGCGGTTCCAATTGAAACACCAAAGCCAGAAAATGATTTAAAGGCACCAATATTGACAGTTGAAATTGGATCGGAAGATGTTGAAACTATTGATGAAGATAAAGATTCAACTAATCATCCAACAAATATAAATGGGATAATTGTTTTACTTATTGCAACTATGATGGCATTTTTCTCTGTTAATGTTTATGCTTTAGAAGATGAAGAAGAATATAAAGTAGAAGATTTAAGAGAATGCTTAGTAGGTAATATACCATGCGAATCATATCTTGATTATAATGATGATGGAAAAGTTGATATTGTTGATGTCGTATTTACAAGAAATACAATTGATGTTAACTTTGAAAAACTTTTAAATACTGATCCGGGATTTAAAGAAATGCATAAATTTAGTCCAAATATAAATAATGAAGAAGTTAAGAAAACTAGTCAAGCAATTGTTGTTAGAAGTACCACTAGAAAAACAGCTATAAGAACAACAAAAGGTACTAATAACAATAAAACTACGACTAATAATAGAACGACTAAAGGTACAACGGCGAGAACTACAAAATCGACTACATCACGAACAACTAGAGGAACGACAACGAGGACATCACGAACTACTACACAAAAAGTAACATATCAAGTCAATGTTGTAGCAAATAATGGTAGTGTTATAAGTGAAAGTG
>CAZKFB010000011.1:0-1863 GCA_964551965.1 uncultured Muribaculaceae bacterium | reverse complement strand
TAATGGATATGAAATATCTAGAGTATCTTGTACTAATGGATCTTATTCCCTTAATGGTACAACATTAAATGTATCTAATATAACAACTGATTCTACTTGTACAGTTAGTTATGAACAAGCAAAATATACTGTTAGAGCATTTATTAATAATTCATTATCTGATTCAAGAACAATGCATTATAATGAAACATATTCTGGAATTTTAGGCCCTATTCCTACTAATAGAGGAACATTAAAGTGTAATGGCACTTCGGTAACTGCTAATAAATCTAAGGTAACAGAAAATTCATATATTTGGAGTTTTTCAAGAAAAATAACAGGTAATATGGATTGCTATTTAACTTTTAATTGACAAAATATTTATAATCAAATATAATTTAACTTGTAAAGCAATTGATGAAGACGGTAATTAGAATTTCTTAAAGAGAGACTGTGGATGGTGTGAACAGTTAAGAATGAATAATTATAGATCACTTCTAATGTGTTTGGGTGATAAGCCTAAAACGTGTAGTCGCGTTAAGATTATAAGTGTATGAATAACATTCATAAAGTAGGGTGGTACCGCCAAGATTGGTCCCTATATTATGAATGTTTTTTTGTTGGAGAGTGATATTATGTATAAGGAGTATTTAGACTTTGCTGTATCTATTGCAAAACATGCGGGCGAAGTTATGAGAAAATATTTCGATAGCAAGAATTTTGGTGAATCATATAAATTTGATGATACAATTGTTACTAAAGCAGATACGGAAATTAATGACTATTTAGTTGAAATGGTAAAGAAAAAATATCCAGATCATTCTGTTGATGGCGAAGAAAATGGTTTTGGTAAGTCTTCATATGTATGGGTATGTGATCCTGTTGATGGAACAGCAATGTATGCAAGACATTTACCAGTTTCCGTATTCTCCTTAGCATTAGTAATTGATGGAGTATCAACAGTGGGAGTGATATATGATCCATTTACTGATTCACTTTATTCAGCCATAAAAGGAGAGAATGCTTACCTAAATGGGAAAGAAATACATGTAAATGATATGTTGCTTTATGATAAGCGAAGTGTTGCACATTATGATATGTGGCCAAAAAGTGAATATAATATATATGATGCAATTAAAGAACTTGGTGAAAAAACATATTTTGTTGGCATAGGAAGTATTATTAGAGCAGGATCTTTAGTTGCTGAAGGTAATTTTACTTTAGCGATATTTCCAGGTACTAATCATAAGAATTGTGATATAGCAGCATTAAAAGTAATAGTAGAAGCTGCAGGCGGCAAGGTCACTGATTTATTTGGTAATCGACAAAGATATGATGAATCAATTAATGGTGCTGTTATCAGTAATGGCGTTATTCATGATGAAGTTATAAATGTATTGAAAAAATATTTGAATAATAAGAAAGAGGTAATAAAATGAAAAATTTTAAAGAACTAGATAAGAGAAGTGTTAATGAAGTTGAATCAAGTATTTTGAACGAATGGAAAAAACAAGATATCTTAAATAGAACAATTGAAAATCGTAGTAAAGATAAAGATTGGGTATTCTATGATGGACCAATTTATGCTAATGCTAAACCTGGAATTCATCATGTTTTAGCAAAAGCTATTAAAGATTCATTTTGTAAATATAAGACAATGCAAGGATATCGTGTTTTAAGAAAAATAGGTTTAGATACGCATGGTTTACCAATTGAAGTTAATGTTGAAAAAAAGCTTGGTTTTAAATCAAAAGCTGATATCGAAGAATTTGGTGTTGAAAACTTCTGTAAGGAATGTAATAAGGCAACAGCAACTAATATCGATGAAATTAATACTGTAACTGATATGATGGGACAATTTATTGATTGTGAACATCCTTATGT
>CAZKFB010000010.1:24410-33986 GCA_964551965.1 uncultured Muribaculaceae bacterium | reverse complement strand
AAATGAAATACTAATGTACTTTCGAAGTAATAAAAAGAATAGTCAAAATGTATCTTTAAATGATTCGATTGGCTATGATAAAGATGGTAATGAAATAAGTTTAATCGACGTCATAAAATCTAATACTCCAGAAATAAATGAAATACTACATAAAAAAGAAAACTTAGATTTAATAAGTAGTTCTCTAAATTGTTTGAATGAACGAGAAAGAGAAATAATATTAAATCGATTCGGATTGAATGATAAAAAAGAATTAACGCAAAAAGAAATAGCTGATAAATTAAATATATCTCGTTCTTATGTATCAAGAATTGAGAAACGTGCTATTAGTAAACTATATCGCGAATTTAAAAAAAAGAATCAGGAATTTTAACTGATTCTTTTTCTTATTTTATTTAAAAATACTAAATCTAAGAGTATAACTGATAATCCAAGTAAATAATGTAATGATTCATTAACTATATAATTAAAGAATTCATTATTAGTATTAAATAGTAAATAAATTATTCCATATATTACTATTAATATTATAGAAGATATTGATAAAATCAAATTTATATTATGTTTCTTCTTAGTTCTAATAAATATACTACCAGTTAATATTACTAATAATATAGTAACTATAAAAGAAATATATATTATTAGATTAGCATTATATTTTTCTAATATATTGTTAAATTTAACATAGTCCAAATAAATATTATCAGTATTAGTACTTGCCTCAATCTTATTGTGAATATAGTATTTACTATATCTACTCTTTACATATTCTTCTATATCATTTTTAAGATCACTCTTATTTATTTTAAATTCAATCGAATTACTCTTTAAATAATTAGTTAAACTATTGTATTGAATGTCATAGTAATCAAATTCTTCCATTTTGTGTAATACAAAATTAGTATTAAATAAAGTAAGACATACCATTGAAAGAAAAGCCGTAATAGAAAACAATATTATTAATAATATATTATTTTTCATAGTAATACCTCATAATAATAAATCTATGATAGAGATAACTAGCTATTAAAGAAGCACTACTATCTAAAAGAACATCAGTTAAATTTCCTGATCTACCATCAACAAATGACTGATGTACTTCATCACTTATCGAAAACAAAATACAAAGAAGCGATGATATAATTAAAGTCTTCTTATGTATTCCCCATATATATAAAGCATTCATTATAAGTAATCCTAAACAGAAATAAACAAAGAAATGAGCACATTTACGAACCGGAACAAAAGTAATATCTAAGATTTTATCCATCTCCTCACTATTCTTTTCAATGTTTGTAAAAGTAGATACAATTGTCGTTATTACTTGATTAGTTAAAGAAGTAGACTTTTCTCCATTATCCTTAGAGAAATTAAATATTAACATCATCCATAAGATAACTAAAATAATTGATAAGACTTTTCTCATTATAAATCAATCCTTTTTTCGATATAATCATTAGCTTCCTTAAAGAAATTCTTTAAGAACTTCATATTTATATCTACTTTCTCTCCTATTGGTGTATTTATATCATATTGACATAAAAGATCACTAAAGTCATGATGATCAGTAATAAATCTTTCCCAACAATTTAAAATGCCCATTTTACTATCTAATTCACGATACCAAGATAAATTAAAATCTAAGACATCACTTAACTCATTCTTATTTAAATATTTATCTTTAACTTTCTCAATTTTTTCAGGAGATAAGAATACATTAGAAATATAACCTATTCTTGTGAAACTCGATTTAAATTCTTCAAATGTATCTACCATATCAAAAGAAATAGAAGATATCTGATCAAAATAAGTATGATTAATTACAAAATTAACATTATTAAAACTTACCGCTAATTTAAAATCTGGATTCTCTTTATAGAGAATTACGGGAGCTTTAATATCATTAGTTGGTGGCAAAATTGTTGGATTACCAAGTTCTGGATAACGAGATGACAATTCTTTTGCAACACCTAAAGGATCAAAATTAGTATTTATATCAAAAAATAAAACAACTTCCTTATTATCTTTCATAATATCACCAAAAATATTATAACAAATTTTACTAATTTAATCATCACTTTGCTTATAGATTAATTAATTTAAAAAGACCAAATAAATTGGTCTATTTTCCATAATAATTAGTTAGTAGAATATTTCTATTCTTATTTATATTATAGTTACTCTTAGTTAATATTGCTTCTTTTGATAGAGTACATTTATTACTTTCAATATATGATCCATCAGCAAACCAAACAAAGTTGTCATGATTCTTACTAAATACATCAGTACCCATATATTTATTAGGGTCATAATCTATTCCCGTCATATTTAGAAGTGTTGGTAGAATATCAGCAGTATCTAAGATAGTATTTACATCTCTATGCTTAATATCATTACTCCATATAATAAATGGTGTATTTTGTAATTCCTTACGATCATTAATCGTATTCTTCTTCATAGCTACATAATTTGGATCAGAATATCCATATACATAATGGTCACTAATTAAAACTAAAACCGTATCATCTAACTTATCTTTCTTTTTTAGATAATCTATTAATTCTTCTAAGGCTTTATCCGTATCATGAGCAAGAGTTCTATAAATATACTCTTCATGTTGATAATCTTCATTCTCAATCTTTTCAACATCTCTATATACTTTATTATTTTCTACATATTCTAAATGTGCACTATAAGTAGTATAGAAACTTAAGAATTTATCATCACGAACAAACTCCTTTAAAATATTTTTATCTGATAAGAATACACTATCAGAAAAATAATTCTTATCTTCATCTAAAATACCATCATAAACCATATCAACAGCTGAATAGTGTTCATCATATCCAAGTAACTTATGAAATTTAGAACGGTTATAAAAATCTCCTGAATTAGCATGAAAACTATTAACTTGATATCCATTTTTCTTAAAAGTATTAGCTAAACTATATTTATAGTTAACATCATCTATATCATAGATGGTTTTCTTATCACTTATTGCATACAATCCTGTATTAATAGCAAACTCCGTATTAATTGTCTGCCCTCCATTAAAGAAAGGCGAATATCTATTAGTAAAATTTAATCCCGTATTCTTCATCATATTTAAAGTTGGCATTGTATTATCATCAATAATCCAAGAATCAATACTCTCCATCATAACAACAATAACATTCTTATCTTTAAATATACCTGTATATTTATTATCACTTTTTTCAATTCCATATAAACTATTATATTTATCAATATTATTCTTTAATGTTGTTTTATCTAAAGTAATTAAATTATATATATATTTATAGACTGCACGGAAATGATATTCATAGAAACCACTTACAAACATTGATGTATTGGGATTAGTAAAATTATTATAGATACTTCTCGTATTATAATTTTCCATCCACTCTTCTTTTTGAGTACGACCTAAACCAATAAAACTGATTAGTCTAAATGTAATTATTAATACTGCTACAATAAATACAAGATATTTATTTACCTCATAAGTTTTCGTTTTTCTAATACTTTTCTTATCATTAATTTTATTAATAATTATAACTAATATAATATTAAATACCATCGTTATAATCATACCAAAATTTAAATTCAAGAATATTGATTTTACATACTGTAATCCTTCTCCAGCTAAAAATAAATCAGATAAAACCATATATTTTCCTAATTGTTGAACATAGCATATCTGTGCAAACATAAGAATATTCATGAGTATGATAAAGATACTTAATACTTTAATTCTATTCTTCTTAAAAAACAAATATATAAGAAGTAAGAATAATAAAATCCAAGATATACTAAATCCCAGCCATAAAGTACGACATCTAATATTATTAAATCCAAATGTATTTAAACTAAATAGACTTCTAGTATAAATATCAATATAAAAAGATATAGATAATAATGCTATAAATCCAATTGCATACATTAATAATTCTTTATTAAAAATATTCTTCATAAAAAACCTCTATGTAAATTATAACATAATTTTTAAGTCAATTAAAAAAAATCTAATTTAATAGATTTTTCTAGTCAATTACTCTAATAGATTCGATAATTGGTTGCTCATTCTCTCTAATCGTTCCATTATCATCCGTTGGATTAGAATCTTCAGCAATTTTATCTACTACTTCCATTCCTTCTGTAACATGACCAAATCCCGCATAATTGCCATCTAAGAATTTGGAATCTTTATGAACAATAAAGAATTGACTTGTAGCTGAATCATTTACGCTAGTTCTTGCCATTGATATAACTCCACGTTCATGACTAATATCGTTCTTAACCCCATTCTTTGAAAACTCCCCTTTAATAGGTGTAAGATTTTCACTTCCAGCTCCTCCTTGAATCATAAAGCCTTCCATAATTCTATGGAACTTAGTACCATCATAATATTTTTTATTAACTAAATTAATAAAGTTAGTTACAGTAATTGGTGCCGTATCAGCATCTAATTCTAATTTGATACTACCATAATCTTTTACTACTATTTCTATATTATACTTTCCACTTAACATATTATCATCCTCACTCTTTTTTGTCTTATTATTAATAACTAAAAACCCCAATAATAGTACTATTATAATAACTATTATAATTATACCAAATTTATTTTTCATTATTTCCTCCTAAATATTCATCTATTTCTTTTGCGGCTTTAACTCCCGCTCCGCAAGCTAGAATTACTGTTGCAGCTCCCGTTGTATTATCACCACCAGCAAATACTTTAGTATCACTAGTACGTGTTCCATCTACGATAATTAATCCTTTATTACTAGTATTAATTTCACTATTCTTAAATGCTAAATTATTAATATCTGTACCTATTGCAAATATTATCATATCACATTCAATATTTCCATAATTGTTAGTTTCTTTTACTTTTCTTCGATTACTTGAATCTAATTCATCAAGGAGTTCCATTTCGACATATTTTACTCCAACAACTGAATAATCATTGTCTACTATTATCTCTTTTGGATTATTTAAGAAAGCAAAATTAATATTCTCATCTTTAGCATGATTAATTTCTTCTTTTCTTGCGGGAAGTTCTTCTTCACTTCTATGGTACATAATAGTTACACGAGAACCCAATCTCTTCATAACTCTTGCTGCATCAAAAGCAACATTACCCCCACCAATTACAATTGCATGTTTAGGTATTTTAATTGGAGTCTTAGAACTTTCTTTATATGCTCCCATTAAGTTAATACGTGTTAGTATTTCATTTGCAGAATAAACCCCATTAGCATTAATATTGGGAATATTCATAAATTTTGGCAAACCTGCTCCCGTAGCTATATAAATAGCATCATATTCATTCTTTAGTTCTTCTATAGTTATTGATTTACCAATAACAGCATTAGTAATAATTTTAATTCCTAAGTCTTCAATCTTTTTTATTTCCCTTTGAACAATTGATTTAGGTAATCTAAATTCCGGAATACCATAAGTTAGTACTCCTCCCGCTTTATGTAATGCTTCATATATTGTAACATCATAACCAAGTTTTCTTAAATTATAAGCACAAGATAATCCGCTTGGACCAGATCCGACTATAGCTACTTTTTTATCGTTATTTTTGATTTCTATTTTATTTTCATAGTTATTCTCTAATGCCCAATCAGCAACAAATCGTTCAAGAGCTCCGATAGCTATGGCTTCTCCTTTAAGGCCTTTTATACAATATTTCTCACATTGTTTTTCTTGAGGGCATACACGGCCACATATTGCTGGTAAACTAGATGATTCCCCTATTATTTTCATAGCCTCTTCCATATCACCATTCTTAATACATTCAATAAACTTCGGTATCATGATATTTACGGGACATCCTTTGATACACATTGGATTCTTACAATTTAAACATCTACTTGCTTCTAATACAGCTTCTTCTTTAGTATATCCTAAAGCAACCTCCTCAAAGTTCTTTTGGCGAGACTCTGCATCTTGAAGTTTCATTTTAGTTCGCATCATGAGTACATCCTCCTTCGTGAGTATCTCCTTCGATCATCTTTAAGTATTCTCGTCCTTCTTCTGTCTTATAGATATTCATTCTCTTTATTGCTGCATCAAAATCAAGATTCTCCGCATAGAATTCAGGTCCATCCACACAAGCAAATTTTACTTTCCCATCGACCATTAACCTACACGCCCCACACATGCCAGTTCCATCGATCATGATGGGATTCATACTTACAATAATCTTTTTATCATGCTTAATAGCTAGCTCACTGACATATTTCATCATTATAACGGGACCAATAGCAACAACTATATCATAGTTATCGACAATACTCTCAAGTTTATCAGTGACAAAACCTTTCTCGCCATAACTTCCATCATCAGTCATAATAAATAGATTATTTACTAAACTATTTAAGACATCTTCAAATATAATTGAATTCTTTTTCTTAGTTCCATATATACAATCTACTTTAATTCCTTCATTTAATAAATATTTTATTTGTGGGATTATTGGCGCAATACCAACTCCTCCTCCAACAAATAATATTTTTTTACTCTTATTATCGAGAATCAATGATTTATTACCTAAAGGTCCAACAACAGAAAATAATTCATTAGTTTCTTTAGATAATTCATGAGTTGAAGCTCCAACTACTTGATATACAAGAGTTAATACTCCATTATCTTTATTATAATCAACTATCGTTAATGGTATACGCTCAGAATCTTCATGAGTCATAACTATGACAAATTCACCCGGCATAGCTTTATTTACTACTTGTTGTGCACTCACCTCAAGTAAATAAATAGAATCAGTTAAATTAATATTTTTTATTATTCTATACATATTAATCACCATAACAATTATAACATAAAAGAGAATAAATAAATATTTATTCTCTTAAACTAATCTTATCAATTCACTTCTCAATTGTTTATAGTTTTTCATACCCCTACTTATACTAATATTATTTCTTCTAACTAATGACTTTTGATTTTCATAACCTAAATCCATTAAAACACCATAGTAAGTACTCAAATAATCAGGATTATCTAATTCTCCAAATACAGCAAGTAAAGAATATATATACATAGTATAGTCTTTCTCTAATACACTAACAATAGCATCAAATATATCTCTATACTCTTTTATGCTTATCTTTTCCCCTAGTTTTAGTTCTTCTATTCTTTTATCAAAATATTCAGGATTCTTAATCATATTTAATTTATATATACTATTATATCTTTTTACTATTGTCATCTTCTCAGCAAGTTTCATTAAACCAAGTAATTCTTTCAAAGCATCTCTAGCATATATTCCTCTATTAATCATGAATATTAATAATCTTATTTGATAAGAGAAAGATTCAAACTCACCTAAAGGTGAATGATTGTTAGAAGTATTATTAATAACTGACTTAGCAATATGCCCAGCTTCATGAGCTAATGCTGAAGTAAATCTTATATCATTATAATCTGCGAGAGCGATAAATGATTCATCTCCAGCAAATGCAACTGATGAATTTTCATGATCTTTATCAAATAGAATATACTCCGGTCTTTTTAATATAGAAGACTCATATATATCTAGGGCTTCATCACCAAAATAATGCTCAATAAACATACCTACTATATCAAATGATTCTTCTTTAGTAATTCTTTTGCGATAATTTGGAATAATTATTTTTGGTGAACTTTCTGCCTCTAATGCAAATTTATTCATCATTCTATTATAGTATTCAGGATGAATGTGAAGATTAGTAATTCCATTACATTCATTCAAGAAATCTTTAGTAGTTACTTTCTCACAATAAGGTTCTCCTTCTTGAAATAATAATTTAAGTATTAATAGTTTATATACTTCACATATTTTACTATATAACTCTTTTTCTTCTTTATCTTGTGTTTCTTCACTTAATACTTTAAACTCTTCATGTCTTTGTTTTATATAATCAATATTCCAACCTTTTTCCATACCAATCCCCCTCAAATTAGGTAGTATTATAACACAAAAATAAAAAAGCACCAAATTGGTACTTTAACTTATACGATAATGACCTATAATATCATCTTTATATAATTCTAATTTATCTTCTTCATAACTACTTTGATAATTATTAGCATGATGAATTATAAATGGTATTCCTTTCCTATTTCGCATATTAGATACAACAGCAATATGTTTAGAGAAGACAACAATATCTCCTCCCATCCATTCATCTATTTCTTTAATATTAGTTGTTAGACTAATAGCATTTCTCTTTAAATAAGTATTTAAATTATTAACTCTTCGAAAATCTATTTTCATATCTATCGTAGTAATATTATATTCATCTTTATTATTCTTAACATCAACGTTCAATAACTCCATTATGTCATATCCACTAGATAAGAATCCATTAGCTACTACATCCGTACATACTCCATATTCATCATTAGAATATCCCGTACCATAATACTTACTCTTATATTTAGGAGATTTAGCTATATAACTTCTAACTCCCATTAAAAAATCGGTTTGATCATCTATACCATCTTCATCTTTATCAATCTTCGATTTATATGGTTCAATATTAAAATACTCACTAGAATACATTTTATGAGGAATATAATTATTTATATAGAGAAATACGAATCCACCACTTATCAATATAATCAAAACAATTAATAATATAATCATTACTTTTTTCATAACTCACCAACTAAAAAAATAACAATAAAATTGTTATTCTATATCTATTTTATCTAAATCATCTATGATTTCTGATTGTTGCTCGATTAAGCCTTTAATTCTTCTCTTATAGGTTACTATATTTCTTCTAAGCCTTGCGGATTCTTCTTCGATATGTTCTGCTTTCATTAAAGCATCATTAATGATACGATTGGCATTCTTTTTGGCTTCCGTAACAATTAAATCACTTTCATTAAGAGAATTCTCTTTATACTTATTTGATGCCTCTTCAGCCATAACAACTGCTCGATTAAGAGTAGCATCCATATTCTTATAATGTTCAAGTTCCTTTGTTAATCGATCTATCACTAAGTCTTTCTCTTTCATCTTAGTAATCATATCATCGACTTTATCGACTACATCATCAACAAAAGCATTAACTTGACTAACATTGTATCCGTTAAAACTTTTATCAAATTTTTTCATATATTTCACCTATATTTTTATTATTTAACTAGAAATCCATTTCGTCTTCAATTTTTGACTTATTCTTTTTCTCGGCCTCTTCATCACTTATTCTTCCCTCAACATTAACATTCTTAGGAGTACATAAGTATATTCCGTTGCCTAATCTTTGAAGTTCTCCACCAATTGCATATAATGTACCACTCAAAAAATCAATAATTCTTCTTGCTTGATCATTAGTAACTCTTTTCAAATTAACTACAACTGAGTTTCTTCTCTTTAAATGATCAGCAATTTGTTGAGATTCTGAATATGCACGAGGCTCGACAAGAATCATCTTACTTCCACTAGAAATAGTACCTTCCTCATAAGTTCCATCTTCAGTAGTTTCAATATCACTTCCATCATTTGATGGGAATAATGATTGTAAAGGATTCTTAAATGCCATAATAAACACCTCC
>CAZKFB010000010.1:9749-24310 GCA_964551965.1 uncultured Muribaculaceae bacterium | reverse complement strand
GTAATTTGTTCCATTGTGTCTCGATCTCTTAAAGTCACAGTACCATTATTTATCGTATCATCATCTATTGTAATACAGAAAGGTGTACCAATTGCATCTTGTCTTCTATAACGCTTACCAATATTAGCTGTTTCATCATAAGATGTCATAAAATATTTAGATAATTCTTGATAAATCTCTATTGCTTTTTCGGAATGATTTTTCTTAATTAATGGTAATACAGCCACTTTATAAGGAGCTAGAAAAGGTTTTACTTTCAACACTTCTCTTTCATCTCCATTTTCTAGTGTTTCTTTAACATAACTCTCCGTTAATATTGCTAAGAATAATCTATCAACACCAACTGAAGGTTCTACTACATAAGGAGTATATTTTTCATTAGTTTCCGGATCCAAATATCTTAAATCACATTTAGCATGATCCATATGAACTGATAAATCATAGTCCGTTCTATCTGCAATACCCCATAATTCTCCCCATCCCATTGGGAACATATATTCTATATCAGTAGTAGCCTTACTATAGAATGATAATTCTTCTTTAGCATGATCACGATATCTTAGATTTTCACTAGATAATCCTAAATCATTTAAGAAGTCTAAACAATACTTTTTCCAAAAAGCAAACCATTCTAAATCAGTATCTGGTTTACAAAAGAATTCAAGTTCCATTTGTTCAAACTCACGAGTTCTAAAGATAAAGTTTCCTGGCGTAATTTCATTTCTAAAACTCTTACCTATTTGTCCAATACCAAAAGGCACTTTTGCTCTCATACTTCTTTGAACATTTAAGAAGTTAACGAAGATACCTTGAGCAGTTTCTCCACGAAGATATACTTTACTCTTAGAATCCTCCGTAACACCTTGATGAGTTTCAAATAATAAATTAAATTTTCTTATTGGTGTAAAATCACAAGAACCACATTTTGGACATGGAATATTATTATTCTTAATATATTCTTCTAACTTTTCATTAGACCATCCATCTCCAGTTTCTTTACCATTAGTAAAATCTTCAATTAACTTATCAGCTCTTTCTCTACTCTTACACTTTTTACAATCAATTAAAGGATCAGCAAAAGATGCAACATGACCGGATGCTACCCATACTTCAGGATTCATAATAATAGCTGAATCCAAACCATAATTCTTACAATTCTTGTTAGCATTCTCTTGAATAAATTTTTTCCACCATGCGTTTTTAATATTATTCTTAAGTTCTCTACCTAAAGAACCATAATCCCAAGAATTTGCTAAACCATTATATATTTCACTTCCTTGAAATATAAATCCATATTGCTTACAATAATTAACTAAACTTTCCATACTTTTTTCCATATTTTATCTCTCCATTCTTTCTAAATAATCATTTAATGTGTCTATTTCATTAACAATACTTATAAGTTTAATATCAGCCTCACTTATAAAACCTTCATCATGAGCTTTAATAATAAACTTTAAGATATCACTAAAATAATTCTTATAATTAAATAATATTACTTTCTTATTAATTTTTTTCGTTCTTATCTCTTCGATAATTGAAAATAATTCAGCGAGTGTCCCTATTCCTCCCGGCAATATAATTATTAGATCACTCATTCTTAATATTTCTTTAGTTCTTTCAAACGTATTCTTCGTAACAATACTATCATATAATTCAGAATCGTCGATATATTCAGCATCATTGACATCATTTACACCAATTATTGCTTTCCCTTCATATTTGAAAGTCATAATTGATTTAAAAACCATTCCTGAATCAAATACTTTACTAACGAGATTAAATCCTAAAGAAGATAATTTAGTTGCAACTATCGAAGCTAATTCTTTATATTGCATCTTTGTTTCTTCTTTAGAACAAGCTAAGTATACTTGCACCATATCACTTCCTTAAAATAAAAAAAGACCAAGTCGTATGGGCGGGTATTTCCGCTGTTCCACCATACTTTGGTCTCTTTATTCTATATAGCTCCGAGGTTTCCAAGCCTCATCATCACTTCATATATGAGATTATATCTTAATTTTCACTTTTAGTCAATCGGGAAACATTATCTCGATATCTATTAATTATCTCATTTACATTATCAGGTTCAACTAATGATATTACATTATCTTGCCATTCTAAGAATGTCTTCTTATCACAGTTTTCATTAACACAGTAAGATAAATATTTAAACATTAATTCAAATAAGTAAGGATCTGTTTTACCCTCTTCTGCTTCTTTATTTATAGAAACTAATACTTCATTTAAAAGAGCTAAATCATCTTTATTTAAATCTTTAGCCATTGATAAATCTATAATACAACTACAAAGCTCTTCAATACCAAATTCATTACCAGAAAGATAAGAATAGAAATTATAACCAAAATAAGTTTCTCCTAAAGTATATAAGTAATCATTCTTTTCTCCATTATTGATATCTTCATTCTTTAAACCTGCTAAAGTAAATAGATATAGAAGAACACGGTCATTCGGATCATTAATATCAATACTTCCATCAAAGTTAGACATCAATTCATCAAATCTATTATGATATTCTAAACTTGTTATATCAATATCATTATCCGTATCATAATAAACATCAAATGTACAATAATCATAACAAATCGTTAATTTAATTGTATTTTCAAATAGATTATAACTATATTTATCATGTCCATTTACTAGATCACTATAAGTAGTATAACCTTCTAACACTTTAAGATAATTACTACCAAAATTATAATTAAATGCAAGTATTGTACTAATATAATTTTCATACTTTGTTATATCTCTAACATCAGATACATAACACTTACCAATCAAACTCATAATTTTATTAGCTTTGTCTTCCGTAATTCCGTATTTACCACGCAAATACTCATTATAATATGAATCGCCATAAGAAAGAATTCCCCATAATAACTCATTGTTAGTACGAGCATTAATGGCATCAAAAAATCTAGATTTAAAAGAAGCATCAATTTCGTTATAGTGTTCAAAATATTCTAAAGATAACATACGTACAGATATATCGGATTGATCACTAATAACTTCCGTTAAACCGACTACTAAACTATCAGGAGTTGTAAAAGTAATATTACTAAAATCCTTGGCCTCAATATTATTAAGTATTCTTGTCATTGTAATTTGATTTAAAGTACAATTTAAAGAATCTAATTCATTAAAGAAACTAATAATATATTTTTTAAAATCATTACTAATAGTTTCATTTTCATCAATAACTTTATTTAGATATTCACGTGTTAAATCATCTTTTTGTTCATCTTCAGAAAATATATATTTTATATTATATTGAGTTGTAGGTTGACTTATTTTATCTATTGCTAAACCACTAAGAATAGCAAATACTAAAACAAATAATTCTTCTTTTATCTTCTTTCTTCGAGCTTTACGAGATTTTTCAACTCTTTTAGCTTCATTTGTTATTAGCAATTCATAAGTTGCTGTTAGAGCAACCAAATCTTCTTTTTTAGGTTTATAGAAGAATTCAATATCTTGTTCGTTTACGGGAACTAAATTAATCATTTCAAGATCATTGTCATAGTACATATCATACCATGTATTATCTTCATATTTCTTTCCTATATATAACTTTTTCATGAATACCCCTTCTCGACAAAAGATATTCTAGCAAATATGTATTAATTAGTCAATTGAAAAACATTCAAATTCTAATTGGATCAATATCGATTTCAATATTAGTTGTCTTATTTAATATATATTGATTATCAATAAATTTTAATACGTCCATTAGTTTATCATCAAAGCGATACTTTATTACTATTTGAAAACGATAATAATTATTTATTTTAAATACATTTGCTGTTGATGGACCAAGTATTATTGTTGTATTACTTAAATGTTTCCTTAAATATTCAGCTACTTTAGTAGCCTCTTTTGATGCCGAACTATAATCTTTACTAATAACTTTTAAACTTACTAAGTAATAGTATGGGGGATATTTTAATTTTTTTCTGATATCCATTTCATATTTATAATTACTCATATAATCATGTTTGGCTACAAAGTTTAAAGTTTTATTATCGGGATTAAATGTTTGAATAACAACACTTCCCGGTAAATCAGATCTTCCAGCTCTTCCACTTACTTGCGAAAGTAAACTAAAAGTGTTTTCTCCACTTCTAAAGTCAGGAATATTTAACGATTCATCAGCATTAATAATACCAACTAAAGTAACTCTTTTAAAATCAAATCCCTTACTTATCATTTGTGTTCCAATAATAATATCATATTCTCCATTTTCAATATCATTAATTATTTTTTCATGACTACCTTTTCTTGTCGTCGTATCAGCATCCATTCTAACTACTCGATAAGATGGATATAATTCTTTGATATAAGATTCCAACTTTTCTGTACCAAGTCCATAATCTCTTATAGCATCTTCATGACAATTAGGACATACATTAGAATTAATAACTGTATATCCACAATAATGACATCTTAAATGGTTACTTGTCTTATGATAGGTTAAAGTTATATCGCAGTGAGGGCACTTATAAGTAAAACCACAACTAGCACAAGTAATAATAGTTGAATATCCCCTTCTATTTAAGAGTATCATTACCATTTCTTTTCTCTTTAAAGTATTCATAATATCTATTTGTAGTTCTTCTGATAATATCATATTCTTTTTTCTAAATTCCGGTTGCATATCGATAATTTTAATCTTAGGTAATTTAGAATTACCAATACGTTTAGTTAGACTTAAATATTTATATACTCCCTTTTCAGCTCTAGCCATTGTTTCTAAAGAAGGTGTTGCTGAGCCTAAAATAAGCGGACATTCATGATAATGTGCTCTCCATTTAGCAATATCAATAGCATGATATCTTGGATTATTATCTTGTTTATAATTACTTGAATGTTCTTCATCAATTATAATAAGGCCAATATTATTTATTGGAGTAAATATAGCTGATCTAGTACCAACTACAATATGAACATCACCATTTTCAATCTTCTTATATTCATCAAACTTTTCTCCATCCGAAAGATTAGAATGAAATATAGCTACATCACTTCCAAAACGAGAATAAAACCTCTTTACTATTTGGGTAGTTAAAGATATCTCCGGAACTAATACGATTGCACATTTACCTTTTTTTATAACTTCGCTTACTAAGTGCATATATACTTCCGTTTTACCGGAACCCGTCACTCCATGAAGTAAAAATACATTTTCTTGGTTAAAACTATTTCTTATTTCTTCAAAACATTTATTTTGTTCATCGTTTAATGTATTCTCTTCTTCAAAGGCAATTCCGGGATCTATACGATAAATTGATTCCGTTCTTTCTTTTATAATACCTACACTCAATAATTTCTTAACTGCTGATGCATTTAATTCACTTTTTAATGTACTTCCATTTTCAAGTAAGTATTCAAGTGTTTCAATCTGTGCACGAGATCTTTTATTCTTTTCTATATAGTCTTCTATTTCTTGAGTTTCTGAGTCAATATAAATAGTTTTTCTCTTTAATTCATAAGTTTCTTTAGAATTATTAATCTTTAAAGATGTAGGTAACATAGTCTGATAAGCAGCAATAAGCGTACATAAAGTTTTAGAAGATAAATACTTACCTAATTCCATTAATTCTTCATTTAAC
This sequence comes from uncultured Muribaculaceae bacterium, assembly GCA_964551965.1. GTDB lineage: Bacteria > Bacillota_I > Bacilli_A > RF39 > UBA660 > CAG-582. The sequence continues at coordinate 18,677 of CAZKFB010000010.1, read as the reverse complement.
TTTAATTCTTTAGTAATAATTGATTTAATATCTTTTACTTCTATTTCAGGAACAGAATCAGAAATATTAACAACAAATCCATTGATTTCTTTAGAACCGAAAGGCACTAGTACTTTCATACCAACAGTTAATTCCGAAACTAATTCGTCAGGAATATGATATGTAAAAGTATGATCTAAAGATTTTACACCATATTGTACTAATACATCAGCATACATAGAAATCACCTAAATCTATTTTATCATAAAAAAAGGATAAGTTTTAATAAACTTATCCGATAGGACATAATACAGTACTTGGTAACACACAAGTTTGTGTATAATCATCACATACTTGGCAACTATTATTTACCCCATCACTTGAAGGTATACAATTAAATGCATAAGTACATGGATTAGTTGTATCTGTACTATTTCCTGTTGAAGATATAAATTGAGAAATATACATTCCTAAATTTCCATAATTAGAAATATTAGCAATTATTTTTTGTTGATCTTCAGCAGTTAAATAACGATAATCTACACTATTTTTAACATTTACTTTTTCAACTTTAGGATTTACATCTTTTTCAACATTTATTGTTAAATCTACTTTTGCTGTAGTATCATCATTAAATGCTGTAAATGATACGGAAACACTTTTATTTTCTGTCTTAGAAGTCTTTTTAGTTGAACTATTAAATTGTCCTTTTAATACTGATTTACCATCAGTAGTTACATTAGTAGCATATCCATTAGCTATTGGATACACTTCAGCAATTGAAGATACCCCATCTTCATTCTTTCCATAAGTTCTAAGTCCTAGGAATGAATTTCCTATTAAAGCTGAATATAATTCAATCTTAGTATTTGGATCATTTTCAAATGTTTTATCTTCTAAAGTAGCAAGAAGTTCTTTTTTAGCTTCTTCTTCCGTTTTACCTGATACTTTAGCATATTCAGCAATAAATGTTTTATTATTAGCTAAAGTTTTAATAAAATTATTAGCAAATAATTTTTTATTTGCTGATGTTGCAACAATTCTTACAACATTAGCTTTTTGCTTTTTACCATTAATCGTAACATTTTCGATTTTTTGTTCCGCATTCATACTCTTAGTAGCTACTGTAAAAGCATTTTCTACACCTCTAACTAAAGCTACATAGTTGATATCATTCTTTCCTAAAGATTCAAACATTTCTTCCATTTGAGGAAACTCACTATAAATATATTTATCAAAGAAATTTTGTAATAAGATATATGCTTTTGAATCATTTAAATATACTTCGACATTTAATGGATCTGGCAACATTTCTTCTCCTACTTTAACACTATTAGCATTTAATGTTAAATCAAGAATTTTATTTTTTAAATCTACTCCATAAGTTCCATCTACATCAAAACTTATGTTTTCATCATCAGCAGTTATTCCGCCATTTATACTATATTTACCACTAGATAATTCTACTGATTCATTTTTCATTTTACTAGTAAAACTAAATAAACTCTTTGATAACACTTCTATTCTCTTATCTGCGCTCTTAAACTCATAGAAGTATACAAATACACCAATACCTACAAGTACTAATACAACAGCAAGAATAATTAAAATTATCATATTCTTCTTTTTATTTGTCTTATGTTCAATTACTGGAGCACTGTTTCCAATTCTTTCTCCAATTTGATTATCGATTGGTGGAACGCTACCATTACTTGGTTCTAATGGAGTTTGTGCTATAGCTTCCATATTAACTGTTGCTGGTGCTGCTGTTACTTGAGCTACAGGTTCAACTGATGTTGGAGCTACAGGTTCAACTTGTGTAGGTTGTTCTAGAACTACAGGACTAACTTGTGTAGGTTCAACTTGTGTTGGAGCTACCGGTTCAACTTGAACATTTGAAGTTTCTACTACATTTGCTGTTTCAACATTATTTATTGGAGTTGCATCATTTACTGGAACTGTTGGAGTTGGATTAACTTCAGCAATTGGTTCAACATTATTATTCACAACTGGAGCTGTTGGTGTAACTACCATATTTTGATCTTGGGGTAAAACTGGAGCTGTTGGTGTTACCGGTACTTGATTATTTAAATTAGCATTACAAAATGGACAAGTTACTACACCATCTTGTACTTCATTTCCGCAATTAATACATTTCATACGATTTCCCTCTATTCTTCTATAACTATAACTTATTTTTATAAATTATTCAAGCAATTTAATTTGTAATTGGAGGTTGTGGCATAACTTTATCTTTATCACAAGTTATAACATTGCCTTCAGAAAGACATGAACAAGTGTCTTCATTAGGTTCACAATTACATTCAATACCAACAACACACTTCTCTTTAAACTTACTTGCTAAAGTATCAATAATTTGCGTATTACCGGTATAGTAACTTAAATTATTTTTAAGAATATTCTTATCTTCTTCAGTTATTAAACCAAATTCATAAGAGCCATTTATTTCTTCTCGTTTTACTAATGGTCGATTCTTTATCTTTAACTCAAGATAAGCATCCATTACATATTCACCATAATCAAAAGTAAAGGCATAAGTAGTAGTTAGTTCATCATTTAATGTTTCATCAGTTTTTAATAAACTAGCCGATATAATATTCTCGTTTTCTTTATTATAATCAAAGAATAATTTACCATCCTTAATATCTAATTGATATGTCTTATAATCTTCACCTTCATCTTCAATATAATATCTAATTATATTCTTCTTTAAAACATAAATTGACAATGTTAATTTATCATTGCTTTCTCCACTATATCTAAATTCAACATCATTTATCTTATTCTTTAATATTTCAGTTATATCATCCACTGATTTTTCATTTATTCTCGCATATTCATTAATAAAATTAGCATCTTCGATTAAAGCTTCATAGAAAGTAGTTAAAAATTCAACCTTTCCTTCGTTATCTAAAACAAAATAATATTTTTTAACATTTGTCTTAACTCCACGATAATTTATATTAGTAGTATCTTTATTAATAGTAACTGTTTTCATACTTTCTTCTATTGCATCACTTATGCCACCTACTAATAAATCTAAACTATAAGTCTTAGTTGTAAGTAATCCTGTTTCGTCAGGCAAAGTTACATGAAAATAATTATTAAATAATTGTTCACTTTTAAAATATAAATTATTATCTTTCATATAAGAATCAAATTGAAAATCTTTAGAGTCTAAAATAATTCCTCCTGTTGATTCATTAGGATCTCTCATTGTACCATCTAGTTTGAGTATTCTTGATTTAACATCTCTCTCATAAGTACCAACAAACTCATTACTAGATCCATTAATATCAAGTTTTAATTTATAATCAGCACTAAAAGCATTATTGGAACCTAAATAATTATCATATAGATAATCGTATACTAATTCTATTGTATCATCAAAGTATTTTTTAGGATTTTCTTTACCAGACTTCAACATAGTTAATATTAATGCAGCAAATATTACAAGTACAAGAAAAATAGTTCCAATACCAATAAATATGACTTTTCTATTCTTTGGTTCTTGAATATATGCTTTTAAATCATGTTTATCATCATAATCAGTATTATCAATAGTTCCAAAATCTATTTGCTCCTTATAATTTGGATCAACCGGCGCACTGCAATATGGACATACTGTTGATACTGATGGAATTTGTTTATTACACTTATAACATTTCATTATCTTTGCCCCTCACTATACTAATATAAGTATAAAATAAATGAGAAAAAAGTTCAATCTAATTTTTTATATTGACTATTACGAACAATTGTACTATATTACTTGTAGAGGTGATTACGGTGAATAATTGTCTTATGAATAGAAATATTTTATGTATTGATTTAAAGAGTTTCTTTGCCTCCGTTGAATGTGTCGAAAGAGGTCTTAATCCGTTCACTACTCCCCTAGTTGTCTGTGATCCAACAAGAGATGGAGCAATAACTTTAGCAGTTACACCCTATTTAAAACAATTTGGTATCAAAGGTCGAACTCGCATATTTGAAATACCTAAGAATATTAAGTATATTAAAGTTCCCCCTCGTATGCGCTTATATCAAGAAAAAAGTAAAGAAGTTGTTAGTATTTATCTAGATTATGTTGCCCCCGAAGACTTACATATCTATTCGATAGATGAATGTTTTTTAGATGTCACTGATTATTTAAAGATGTATAAAAAAACCGATTATGAATTAGCATTAGATATATTAAAGACAATTGAAGAAAAAACAGGATTAACAGCTACGGCTGGGATTGGCCCAAACATGCTTCTAGCTAAAGTAAGTATGGATATTGAAGCCAAGCACAATAAAGATAATATTGCTAAGTGGGATTATGAAGATGTAAAGACTAAACTATGGACAATAAAACCATTATCCGACATGTGGGGTATTGGTAAGCAAATGGAGCGTCACTTAAATGATTTAGGAATTATGAGTGTTGGTGATATAGCAAACTATGATAAAGAAAAACTAAGAAGTCAATTTGGTGTAATTGGTCAAGAATTATGGTATCATGCTAATGGTATTGATTTATCGAGAATAAGCGACTTTAATAATGTTGTTCCTAAACAAAGTAGTATTTCTCATTCCCAGATTCTATTTAAAGATTACTATGATTATAATATCTCAATTATTATCTATGAGATGATTGATGTATTATGTCGAAGACTTAGAAGTGAAAAGAAACTATGTGGATTAATAGGTTTTGGAATTGGTTATTCAAGAAATGTTGGTGGCGGATTTTACCATTCATTAAAATTAGATACCTTCACTAACGATGAAAATGTAATTTATAAAATGTGTATGATGATGTTTGATAAATACTATAACTATGCTCCCATAAGAAAAGTATCTCTATCTTTTGGCAATTTAGCAAAAGATGATAAGATTCAATTAAACTTATTTGAAAGCTATGAGGAAATTAAAGATAAGAAAAATATCTCATCAACTATCGACGATATCAAATTGAAATATGGAAATAATGCCATCTTAAAAACATCTAGTCTTTTAGGTGATTCAACAATCAAATATCGTAATTCTTTAATAGGAGGACATCATGAATGATCGCGGAATAGTTAAATGGGCTCCCTTTAATTCCGTAATAAATGGCAATCAATTGTTAGATGAAATAAATTATGAAAGAAATCGAATATCTAAACCTGTTCTTTCTGAAGAACAAATAGCTGATTTAGAAGAAAATATCATTACAGCATATTCCGAAAGATCGATAATTAACTTATATTTTTATAAAAATGGATGTATAAATATTATTAATGGTCAAATAACTAAATTAGATCCAGTAAACAAAATAATTACAATTAATAACAAAACACGTATTTATTTTAATAACATTATTGATATTTTAGAAAAAAATACTTGATTTTTATACTTAATTTTGTTATTATTAGTTTGTTGCTGATGGGGAATTAGCTCAGCTGGCTAGAGCACCACGCTTGCACCGTGGGGGTCAGGGGTTCGAATCCCCTATTCTCCACCATTAGTAATTAACTACTCATTTGAGTAGTTTTTTTATGTTTTTCTTTAAAAATATTTACTTTTATATTATAATGATTATAGAGGTACAATATGAAAATAGACAACAAAGAAAAACAGAATATTAATATTGGTAAATATTTACTATTTGGATTTATTATTGGTATTAGCCCTTTTATTATAATAATACTTATAAGTTCCAACGTAAGTGGCAGTATTGAAGAAGCACCAAAGATATTTAAAAATACTATTATTATATTTGGTATAATTACATCTTTAATAAATGCCTTTGTATTTAAGAATATGATGTTAAACAAAATAAAAGAGTTTTCAAAATAATTGAAAACTCTTTTTTTAATCTTCTACTTGAATGAAAATCTTAGATGTATTTGGACTAGTAGTTCCATTATATGGGGCATGCGTACTAGTTGGATTTTGTGTTATATGATCTGTTGATCTAGTAGGAATAGTTCCACTATAATTTGCATGCGTACTACTTGGATTTTGTTCTACGAATTCAGTAGATCTAGCTGTTGTTGTTCCATTTTCACCAGCATCGTGAGTACTACTTGTTTGTTTATCGACAAATTCGGTTGATGAAACAATGTTTTCATCATCGAATATATCGCCAGGATCATACGTGTCTGTTGGTTCTCCATTTTCACAAGACCAAGGATCTAATAAACATGTCTGACACATACTATAACCTGTCTCTTCATCATTTATATTAGTACCAATGTCTAAAATAACATTAATAATTGATGGTAAAGCAAATACTAATATACCAATTAAAACCCTAATACCAATTGTTTTAACGCCTTTTGTTACTTTATCATTATCTCCACCAGTTACAGCTTTTGCTAAATCAAATACACCAAACCCAATAATAATAAATGGAATAACTATCTTACCAATAAATATAAAATAGCCAACAACACGAAGAGCATTTATTACATTAGGTTCCTGACATACATTGTCACCAACATGTTCTTTTTCAGCTTCAACAAGTTGTACTGTATAACCTACTGTATCATATGTTAAATAAGAATCAATAGTCTTTGCTTCAGCTATAGTTGGTAAAAGTAAGAATAATACACTAATGAATAAAGCCATAACTCTTTTAAGTTTCATACATTCACTTCCTCATAATATTATTATAACATCAATATTACTTATTTAATATTAATTATTACCTTGTTTACAATATTCAAAATTAAATATAATCTTTAATAATATCTATTGTTTTTTCATCAAGTAACTTTTCTATTTCTTTGCGTTTTTCATATAGATGAAGATTACTCTCATACTCAATTAGTTTTTCTTTTACTTCAATTAGAGTCTTTGAAATAGCATTCTTAGATACATTGTTATTTTCGGCTATCTCTTCCATTGTTAAATTATCAAAGTAATAATCTTCAAAGTAAGACTTTTGTTTATCTGTAAAAAGATTTGCATAATAGTCATAAAGTTCAGTCAAATATAAAACATTTTCCATCTACATCATATCCTTAAATAAGCCATAAATATAATCTTCTATATCAAATGGTTTTAAATCATTTACACCTTCACCTAACCCAATAAACTTAACAGGTATACCTACACTATCTTTGATAGCGAGTACAATTCCGCCTTTAGCAGTGCCATCAAGTTTTGTTAAAACGATTCCTGTTATATTAGTAATACTCTTAAAGCTCTCGGCTTGACTAATACCATTTTGGCCTGTTGTTGCATCAATGATTAATAAAGTCTCGTGTGGGGCTCCCGGAATATGTCTTTCAATTACTTTATTAATTTTATCAAGTTCATTCATTAGATTAACTTTATTTTGTAGTCTTCCGGCTGTATCGATTAATACGATATCAACACCCGCTTCTTTAGCTTTAACAAGCCCATCAAATATTACTCCGGCAGGATCCGTATTTTCACTTCCATAGAATAGAGAATCTGTACGTTTTGCCCATTCTTCTAATTGAGGAACAGCACCAGCTCTAAAAGTATCGCCAGCAATAAGCATAACTTTCTTTCCTTCATTTTTATATTTATTAGCAAGTTTACCAATCGTCGTTGTTTTACCTACTCCATTAACCCCAACCATAAGAATAACAGTTGGTCCTGATTCAGCCATATTGATCTTATCCGTTAAACTTTCACCTTCAACATAGATCATAAACAATTCATCGACAATAACTTCATTTAGATATTCTAAATCAGTAATGTTTTCTGATTTTACACGAACTCTTAAACGATCAATAAAGTCTACTACTGTACGAACACCAATATCGGCTTTTATTAAGATGTTTTCAAGTTCGTCATAATAGTCTTCCGTAACCTTAGTAAACTTTTTACCGAGTAATGTAAGTTCAGACACAAATTCTTTTCTTGTCTTCTCTAAACCTTTATCATAAGTAATTATTGTCTCTTCTTCTTCAGTTAACTTAACTTTCTTTTCTTTTTTCTTAGATTGTTCTATTTCAACTTCTTGAACTTGTTCTTCATGTTTCTCTTCTTCGACTTCTTCAATTTTTTCTTCAATCTCTTCAATTTCTTCAGTCTCTTCAACACTCTCTAAGATACTTTCTATCTTTTCTTTCTTAGGAATAAACTTTTCTTTAAACTTAGCAAATAGTCCCATTATAAACCTCCTAATTTGCGATAATAATCATTAGTAATTATTAATTTACTCATCTTAAACTTATTATCAACTATTTTATTAATTTTATCAATATAATCTTGATCATAATTACCATCAAAGCTCTCATATTCATGTTTTAAATAATCATATCTACCTTTATTTGTGATCCATGACTTATTATTAAATATTATTAAATCATCAGACTCACTAAAGATATCTCTTCCCATTAAAAGTCTAGAATCATATTCAACACCAAACATATTTAAAATAGTTGGTAAGATATCTAAACTAGAAGTATATTTAGATACCTTAGTAGTTTCTATTCCTGAATTATATATAATTAAATTATTTTTATATAAATCAAAGTTGGGATTTTTCATCCAATCAACATAAGACTCTATATCATCATTAGATAAACCATAAGGATAGTGATCAGCAGTTAATACAATAACCGTATCATCTAATATATTATCATTCTCTAAATTATCAATTAATAATTTTAAACTCTTATCTAATTCTATTTGACTTGCAATATAAGCTTTAATAGAATCATTAGCATTGATATTTCTAACCGCTCCTCTATTTCTATTGGACATAGCATTTCCACCCGTAAAGTTATATGGTAAATGTCCAGATATTGTCATATAGTAAGCCATGAATGGACTAGATTTACTTATAATTGGATAAGAAGATTTAATAACATCAACATCACTTGTTGGCCAAGAATCTTTTATTCCTGATAATGCATACTTATAACCTTTCTTATATCTATCATATCCATAATATTCATAACCTAGATTAGGCATTGTTATATC
>CAZKFB010000010.1:0-9649 GCA_964551965.1 uncultured Muribaculaceae bacterium | reverse complement strand
TCATCAACAGCTATTGGTGAAAAACCTTCAGCTACCATAAATATCAAGTTCTTGCCCTTAAATATACCCGTATATTCATTCTTATTGCTTGGAGTTTCATTTTGAAAATAAGCATGCATATTCTTAATAGTTGAATTATGTTCGTTTTCCATTAATTCATCAAAATCGATATCTAAGGCATTATATTCTTTTTCTTCTCCTCTCGATACTTGGGGAGGGTCGAGAATCTCAATCTTTTCTTCGAATCCAATATTGGACTTAATAGCATCCGTAACAATACCGGTAATAACTCCAAACATATTCGTACTTTGCATTATATCATTAGTTTCATACATAAGTTCATTAGCTTTGTTATCATTAATGATACTTATTTCTAATACAGCAATATTTAAATTAAAAGTTGATATTAATAAAACAAATGCTATTTTAAAATACATCTTATAATCTATCTTAAAATTAATAATAATAGTTATTATTAAGAAGACAATAGATAATAAAATTATTCCTGAATTATCTATTATATGTTCTATTATTGAAGTATAGAAATCCATTACTTGTCCGCCATACGATAATCCACCTACACCACATATCGTTTTATAAAAACTATAATAGACAGTTTCCGCCCCAAATAATATAACTAATAATACATATATTAACACACTTATTATTCTATTTACTATTTTGTTATTAATTAGTGTCATTATAGATGTTAGAACACTAGAGACAAAAAGACTAGATACTAAAATATATAAAATACCTACATCAAAAGATTTTATAACAAAAAATTTAAATAATAATTCAAGTATTACGATAAAAGAATAATTTAGTAATAACAACTTAGAATAATTATTTTTCATAATTTCACCCTTTTTATATTATATAATAAAGTACTAAAAAAATAAATGATGGATTTATTCACATCCATCAAGTAATTCTACTGTATAATCTTCAGTAACATAGTAAGTATCATTTTCTACTTTCTTACCTTTAATACCTACTTTAATTTTACAATTCTTTGGAACATGGCAATTTTGGTCTTTCGCTACTACACTAGTCTTCTTAACTCCATTTTCAACATATTCTACCTTTTCTCCAGCATATTTACAATTTTTATCGTAATAGCCACCTTTAACTAGATCATATGCGGTAATAGTAAATCCCTTACTTTCAATTATATAAACTTTAGCATCATATTTAGTCATCTTCATACCCTTAGTATAAGTTTTACCATTAATATCGGTTGGCTTATTATCGGGGTATAAGAAATCTTTTGCTCCTAAATCAATATCAGTAATATAGTATTTAGCTGAATCCACAAGAGTCTCACGATCATATTCATTCAAAGTTTGTTTTGATTTCCCTAAAATATCTAAAACTGTAGGTACTGTAGCAACAATTAAAATTGCCAAAATACTTATAACTGCAAGTAATTCTACTAATGTAAATCCATTTTTATTCTTCATTATTATTCCTCCTACTATATAGACAACCACAATAGTCTTGTCTGTATAAATCATAATTAGAAGCAAGTTCAATACTTCTTTTATATCCTTCATTCTTTTTAAAATCTGATGGTAAATATTTGATTCCTAATGTTTCACCAATCTTAATACCTATTCTATTAATTATTTGACTGTTCTTATGAGGAGATACAGTTAATGTTGTAGTAAACATATCAAAATTATTTTCTAAGGCCATTCGAGCCGTATATTTTAGTCTTATACCAAAACACACACTACATCTTACTCCGCCTTCTCTTTCTTCACTTAGACATTCAGTTTTATCTCTAAATATTTGATTGTCATAATCGCAATCTAAATGAGGAATACCTAAATATCCAAGATATCTCATTTGTTCACTTTTTCTTTTCTCATATTCTTCTTTAGGCTCAATATTGGGATTATAGTAAATTACCGTTACATCGAAATATTCTTTTAATCTTTCAATACAAGTTGTTGAACAAGGTCCACAGCAACTATGTAATAATAATTTCTTCTTACCATCTAACTTACTAACATAATCCATCATTATTTTATCATAATTAATATTCTCCATAAATCCCCCAAATTATGAACCAAACTCTTTAAATAAATTTCCTGGTCCATCACCATCTAAATATAATATACCATTTGTCGTTATTTTCCTAGTAGCAATTATATCTAAATAGTCATTTAATTTTTCTGCTTTATGACTAGTAATATATACTAAATTATTATCATTCATCGAAAGTAAGAATCTATTTTCATCTATTACTTTATTATCTTTATTATAACTAGGTTTATATTCTATTTCACTTATCGAAGATAAAATACCTTCATCTAATTCTGCTAAATTAGATGCTAAATCTTCAAGAATATTAGTTGGTGTACTATTAAGGAGTGTTGGAATACCAATAATATTATCCGTTGCATCGATCTTTTCTCCGGAAGCTAAACATATCTTATTTTCAAGTTTTACATACATAACAGGAGTATTCTCAGTTACTTCAATTATTATTTTAAAATTTAATCCATATTTAATCTTAGCTTTCTTAACCAATTTATTTTGTTCTAATTTTCTACTTAATTTACCTGTATTAATAGAAATATAAGAAGGATAATTTTCTAAATGTAAATATTCTATTATTTCCATATCTGATAATACATGATTACCTTTTATTTCATAATGTCTTACCGGTTGCTTATAAATATATATACATGCACATACAATGATATAAATAATCAGGATTAAAACAAGAATACGTGCAATATTTAGTTTCTTTACTTTCTTCTTCATTTTAATCCTTCCTTTTCTATAACATTTTCTTTATTTCTTCATATATAATTGTTGCTGAATTAGATATTTCTAATTTACCTAGATTCTTTTTAACACTATCAATTAATTCTTTATCATTTAATACTTTATCGATTGTTTCTCTTAATAGCTCTTTAGTTAAATCACTCTCTTCAATCATGAATCCAGCATGCTCTTTAACTACCGATTCGGCATTGTAGAATTGATGATTATTAGCTACATAAGGGCTTGGAATAAAGATAGCCGGAATTCTTATACTAGTAATCTCAGCTACACTTGATGCCCCCGAACGACATACTATTAAATCAAAATCTTTCATTAAACCACTTAAATTATCGACATAAGGTTCAATAAATACATTTTTAGGAAATTTATTTTCCTTAAACTTCTCGTAGAAACTTTTACCAGTAATATAAAGTATTTCATAGTTATACTTATCAGCATCACGCAAATATTCAATCATCTTTTCATTGATAGCTCCACTACCAAGAGAACCATTAAATATAAGTACTGCTTTCTTACCCTTAGTTAAACCATATTTAGTCTTAGGAATAACTTCTATATTGCGAGCCGATTCACTTACTGGATTACCTGTCATTACAACATTCTTATGATTTATAAATTTAATCGAATCTTCAAAACTAACCCCAACGACATCCGTATATTTTAAAAGCCCTTTATTTGCTTTTCCCGGAATGCTATTTTGCTCATGAATAAATGTCTTTATTCCACACTTATGAGCGGCTTTAATGACCGGATAAGTAACATATCCACCAACACCTATTACAACGTCCGGTTTAAATTCTTTTATTAATTTAATACATTTTTTATATGCTTTCTCAATTAGAAATACATTCTTAATATTTCTACCCATATACTTCAAACTTGTTGAAAGTCCATATATCTCAATAGGAATATATTTTATTCCTCTTTTAGGAACAATTTCACATTCCATACGATTATGAGTACCAATATATAAAAATTCACTTTCAGGCTCCATCTTTTTTATTTCATCAAGTATTGCTAAGGCTGGATATATGTGTCCTCCAGTTCCTCCCGCAGTTATAATAACACGCATAATTTCACCTCTAATACAATTATATAATAAAAGTTAGGTTTATTTAACTAAATTAGATAATTTATATGTAAAGAAATAATAAAAGAAGGTGATTTTATTCACCTTCTCTTGATAATCTCTTTCCTTCTTCTTGCGTTTCTGTATTTTTACTACATTCATCTATATAATCACTTATAAATTGTTCATATTCAAGTAAATTAGCTAATTCATAATCACCGAAGAATTCAGCATTATCTTTCATAGCTTCTCTTTTTACAAAGAACTCATCAGCTATCCAGAAACAATCATCATAGACATTTTCTGTACTCTTATAGAATCCTTTATTGTCTGGATAATAACCTTCACTTTTATCATACATAACGTCAGGTTTAAATACTAAATAATCTTTATCAATTGATCTATATACTCCACCATCTTTTAAGAAGATTGTTCTATTAGCTGGATCAATTAAAATAGTATGTCCATCAATTTTAGCATAACATAGGCAATGATTAAGTTCATCAGTCTTTTCTTCATCATAGTATAAATACCCATTTACTAAATGTACTTCATAACCTAAAGCAGCAGCCACATTCATAAAGTTACTAGCTTGGTTTCTTGATAATGCTGATCCTGTAGCAACATTAATTCCATAATTATCGGCAATTTCAAAATCAACATGTTCATGTTTAAAGTCATCCCCTAAAGAGATAAGTCCATTTTCTTCTAAATATTCATAAGCGGCAAAGACATCAGTTATACTACCATCTCTACCAACCTGTCTAATTTCACTTGCAATATTTTCAACATATTCTTGATAACTTTCAATTAATTCAGGATGTAATTCTGAATCAATCTCTTCTTCCATTTCTTTTGAATTTTCTGGATTACTAATATTTGGCATTTTAATATAGCCTTTTTTACCTGCAATAACTACTATAGTTACTACTAATCCAGCAATTGTTACTCCTAACACTTTAATTAATTTATCAAGTAATTTCATACAAAAACCCCCATTACTTGGGGATTATTATACTAAAAAACTCATATTAAGTCAAATTAGTTATCTAAGTAGAAAGCATAGTATTCATCATAAGTTATTCCCTCATTATATACTTTTGTTGCTAACTCTACTCCTAGATAACGATAATGCCATGATTCATAGTTATAGCCAGTAATTTTTTCTTTACCTTTAGGATATCTTAAGATAAATCCATATTTATGAGCATTAGCTATTAACCAAGCATAAGTTTTAGAATCTTTAAATGTTGATGCACTAGTACATTCTTTAGAATAAATATCTAAAGATAAACCAGTTTGATGTTCAGAGTATCCCGGTCTTGCTGCAATTGAATCGGCAAACTTCGTGCCATGTTTATTTTCATATTCACGGTATACACTCTCTTGTTTATCATATTCACGGAAAGCCGAATCAACTAGTAAGTATATTCCTTCTTGTCGAGCATCAGTCCACATTTCAATGAAGGCATTAACAACTTCTTTTCTTGCATACTTGTGTTCATTTTGGCCACCTAAGCGATAATCCCATCCAATAGCTACTAAGTCTTCAGGAGTATAAGTATTAGATAGATAATAAAATTTATTTACAAGCATTGCATATTCTTTATCCATATCAGTAGCCTTCGTATTTTCATAGTACTTATTTGTAGCATTAACATTAGTTAAAGCAACAATATTATCATAATCATATCCTTCCGTACCATGATACTTAAAGAAATCATCTTCCTGCGTAATAACCTGTGATAGATAACCATCTAAGTTCTTATACATAAAATATTTACAATTAATAAATTCCGGAATAAATTCATTGTATTCTCTAGTTATAAGATTATCTAATTCAGTATCCTTAAGTTTATTAGAAAATAATTTAATATTTTCATTTGAATATCCTAGTTCACTTAACTTATATTCATAAGTTTGCTTATACATATAATCTTTAAACTTTTTTACTCCAAATATAGATAAACCAATCAATAAAATTAAAACAAGAAAAAATATTTTTACTCCCTTTTTTAATCTATAAACTTTCTTCTTTTTCATAAGCATCTACCTAATCAAATTATACAATAATTAAAAAAAGAACTCAACACTTGAGTTCTTTAGTTTGTTATTAGTTAACAGCGTCTTTAAGTTTGCTTCCAGCTTTGAATGAAACAACAGTCTTAGCAGGAATAGTCATAGGTGCTTTAGTTAATGGATTAATTCCACTTCTTCCAGGTCTAACCTTAGCTGAGAATGTACCAAATCCAACTAATGCAACTTTCTTATCTTTCTTAAGACCAGATGTGATTCCTTTCATCATAGCATCTACTGCTTTAGCAGCATCAGTTTTAGTTAAACCAGCTTCAGCAGCAACAAATTCTACTAATTCATTTTTTGACATAACAATTACCTCCCATAATTTATTTTTTCTAGTAGGCGTTTACCCTACATATAAAATGTACCAAAACATTAAGGAAATTGCAACAAAAATATTCAAAAAAACCAAGGAAAACAGCATTTTTTATAGAAATTTAACTAAAAAAAGAAGTAATTTTTGCATTATTACTTCTTAGAACTTGTCTTTGCACTCTTATAATCAGACTTTTTACTACTACTAGAAGCTCGAGATTCACTAGTCTTACGACCAGTATTCTCATTCTCTAAAGCTTCAATTTTAATCTTTGTTAAATCATCTTTAATAGCTGATTCTACTTTCTTATTTGTATCTTCCTCTAAGTCTTTAGTAGAACTCTTCTCTATCGTTTCTTTCTTTTCATGTTTAGGAGTCACTTTAGAAGGTGCACTATCAGTTGTTTCAATTGGATTAATAGCTTCGATTTCTCTAATCTTTCTTTCAATTGGAACAACATTTTGATTCTTATGATGTTTAGCTAGATCATCATAATATTTACGATGTTGACTATATTTAATCTTTTCTCTACTAGTAGGAACCATACCAATAACTGGAAGTCCTGTAAGTCTTTCAATATCTTCTTCATTCTTAAGTGTAGTATCAAAATAGAATAAGATAAATATTATAGCAACACTTATAAAAGCACCAGCAATAGTAGCAATAGTAATAATCTTAATAGTTGAAGTACTAGATGCTACTGTACTAACTTCAGCTTTATCGATAATACTAATGTTTTCAATTTTTAAAAGCGTTACAATCTCTTGTGAGAATACTTCAGCTATTGTATTAGCAATTTCCGCAGCAAGTGATGAATCAGAATCAGTAACACTTATCTTAATAATAGATGTATCTCCTACTTCTCCAACGCTTATCTTACTAGCAAGACCAGAATAATTATAATCAAGAGATAGTTTATCAATTACTTGATTTAAAACTTTCTTACTTTTGATAATTTCATTATATGTAGAAATTAACTTTCTATTTAATTCAACAGAAGATGCATTAATTTGTTCTACATCACTCGATTGATTAAGTAAAACTGTCGTATAATTTGTATATTCAGGTACTCTAAATCTATTTACATAGATACAAGCTAAGCAAAAAGCTATTGCCATTGCAAATATAATATAAATTATCTTCGATTTGAAGAAATTTAATAATTGATTAATATCGATTTCTTCCATCTAGATCACCCCTCATAATAACTATTGTAATACTTATTATAATATCCATTATTACTTGATGGAACTTTATTAAATATTACACCGGCAATACGTGCATTTACGGCCTCTAAAGATTTAACAGTTTTCTTTAGCATTTCTCTAGGTGTCATTTTATATGCAGCAACAACTACTGTCGTATCAACATATCTAGTTACAATTAAAGAATCAGATAAACCAATAACTGGAGGACAATCAAAAAGTAAAATATCATAATCATCTTCTAGCATTTCAACTACTAATTTCATCTTTTGACTCTCTAATAGTTCACTAGGGTTTGGAGGGAAAGTACCGCCAGGAAGTAAATAAACTCCCTTTATCTTAGTCTTAATAGTCTCAATCTTAACACCTTCAAGATCACTTATTAAAACATTAGAAAGACCCTTACTATTAGATATACCAAATATTTCATATTGTCTTCCTCTACGTAAATCACAGTCTATAATTAAAACTTTCTTGCCTAAAGCCGCATAACTTTGTGCTAAGCAAGCAGTAATAAAACTCTTACCTTCAGCAGGGACTGTACTTGTTAACATTATCTTTTTGTTACCATGATCAGCAGATGAAAACTCTAGATTTGTTCTAATCGTTTTAACTGCTTCAGCAACACGCGATTTAGGATTAGATAGTAATTCTAACTCTTCAATCATAAAATTGCATCTCCTTTTTATTATTTTAAAATCAATATAATTATATCATGTTATATAATAATGTAAACTAAAAAATTTGTTTACTTAACATCATATTTCTTCATCATAGATAACTCTTGCAAAATTATTTTCCGTTATTGCAATAAAGTCATCTTCACTAACTAGTTTCTTTATTATCTTCATTGCTTTTTGAGCATTTGTATATTTATCATCTCGAGGCGTATGTATATCACTACCAACAAAATCAATTAAATTTAATTTAAGTAGTTTCTTAGCCATTTTCTTAGCTTTAGATCCATAAGCACCAAGAAGTGATGCATAATTAATTTGTAATAAGACACCCATATTCTTTAAGTCATAAAAGAAATCAAAATCTTTATAATAAGATACATATCTTTCAGGATGAGCAAGTATTGGCACTATACCATTACTAGTAAGATCAAATATAATAGATTTTAAACCATTTAATTTATTAGATAATGGTATTTCAAATAACATATATCTACTATCATTTAAAGTACTTACTTCTCTTGATTTATATAAGGAATACATATCTTCCGTAACGAATACTTCATTACCTAAGAAGACATTAATATTATATTGTTCCTTAGCAAATCTTATTATTGGTTCTATTAATTCTAAATTATTTTCTTTATTTGAAACAAATCTACTATTAGCTATGTAGTGAGGAGTAAACATTATATCCGTTATTCCACTATCGTGAGCTTGACTCAATAGTTCTTTAGTTTGTTCAATAGATTTAGAACCATCATCAACTCCATATAATAAATGACAATGTATATCTCTCATCTAGCGATCTCCTACTTCCTCGTTGTCTTCATTACCTTCATTATCATCAACTGCTACTGTTGTCGTTGTTGTTGTACTTGTTGTCGTAGATTCTGTTGGTTTCTCAGTTGGTTTTGTTGACTCCATAGGTTGTGTTGATTCTATTGGCTTCTCTATTGGTTTTTCTGGCGCTTTAGTCGCTACTGTCGTATGTTTAGAAGCATTATTAGTTCTATCAGGTTGCTTTGTACTTGGTGGATTTGTCTTATTTCCGCCAAATATAGTATGAGTAGCTGCTGTTGGAACTGTTGATGGTCTAACATATTCAATAGAATCGGTCCCTTTTGTTGAAGTTGGAACAAGCTGATAGTTTAAATTAGTAGTAGTTTTATTTTTATTTAAACTATTCATACTAGCTTCACAAAAATGAACAAGCAATAAAATACAAACGATGACAATAATACTCATTATTACATAAGTAATAATTGTTTTATAATCGATCTTAGTTTTAACATTTTCTTGGTTTTCTTTCATATGTTCTTCTAGAGATTTAGAAGTATCAAAATCTTCTACTTTAGGTTTTTGAACAACAACTTCCTTTTTCGTGGAAACATTAACTACCTTTTTATTATCATTATTATCCATGTCTATACCCCATATTCTAAACTAATTTTATAATATTAGACTATTTTTTGCAATAGAAAAGAACACTTTTGTGTTCTTA
>CAZKFB010000009.1:0-34475 GCA_964551965.1 uncultured Muribaculaceae bacterium | reverse complement strand
AAACTACTAAATTTAGTAGTTTTTTCTATTGAAATAATAAAAATATGTTATAATAGCAAGTAAAGGAAATTTGTTTTATGAAAGTATATGATGTTGATAAGAAAGAATTTTATAAGGGGTATACTTTAAAATATTTATTGTTTTTTCGAAAACGTCTAGATTTAATTGAAAGAGAGTTAAATGCGGGCAAATTAGAACAGGCCTTAATTTTAACTATGGACAAACCTTATGTCGATTATCCTGAATTCAATTTTTATCGAATTAATATATTGATTAGACTTGGGCATTTAGACTTAGCATTAGATGTTGCATCAAATGAAAAATTTGTTGATTTTGAACCTATTCAGCAACAAAAGAAAGGTTTAGAAGAAGAGTTAAGAATTAGAAAAGAAAAAGAAGAAAAGAAAGCATTAGAAGAGCAAGCTAAGATTAATCAGACAAATGCCATATCTAATAAAACAAAACAAATAAAGAAAGCTTTGATAACAAAATTATATGTTGGAGTATTGACACTTGAAGAGATAGATAGTTCTGATTTATCGGATTTTGATAAGGTCTTAATGACAATTTGTTACTATGACAAATATAATCATGCTAATGGGTTAAGATATATTAAGTCGATTAAAGATTTATTTAATGCTGATCAAGAAAGAAGAATAATTAATAATCTTCGTAATAGACTTGAAAATAAGCGCAATAATTTCTTCGATATAGCCGTTTATAGAAATTATATTTGTAGTGTTGACTTTAATTATGCTTCTAATCTTCAAAGAAAGATTGATGAAGAGAAACAATTAGAACTTGAAAGAAAAAGGGAAGAAGAGAGAAGAGTAAGAGAAGAGATAGCTAAATATGACACTCCTATAATAGTTCCAGAGAATATAGCTATTCAACATGAAGTAGCAACACCATTGCAAATAGATACTAAAGAAGAGATTAAAGAAGTAGTAGAGGAAATTAAAGAGATTCCAATTGAACCTATAATTAAAAAGCAAGATCCGGAAGAAATTAGAGTAACTAAAGTTAAAAAGAAGAAAAAGAAAGAAAAAGAAGTAAAACAAAATGATTTACGACTAGATAATTCAATAGTCAGAATTAAAGATGCATTCCCAAGTGAAGTTGAAATAATGGGTGGATGTATATATGTTGAAGCAAATAATTCAGGTACAGCAGCAGCTATGAAAGCTTTTGATATATTTGAAAGCATAGTTGAACAGGATGTAAATAATAAAGATGCCTTAGAAAAATTTGAAAGACTAGTACTTAAGTTTAGTCGAGATAAATCGATTGGTCTTTCCTATAATGAGGAAAGATTCAACAAATATCTAAAAAAGGAGCAAAGATAATATGAAGTATAATACATCTACAAACACAATATATGAAGTATTTGGCAAAGAGAATAAAAAGTATGTTGACTTAGCGCTTGCTGCCCTTAGTCAAGAATCTAGAAGTATAGCTATTTTGAAGAAAAGATATGGTGATAAATATGATGGAGTTGGCGGAGTTAGATTCTTAAGTTATTCGGAAAATGAATTTCTTATTAGTGCTTTAAGAAGAGTTGATTCTTATGCTCAGGGAATTAAAGTTTTAGTTGAAGTATATAAAGAAAAAGATGAACAAATATTAGATCGTTTTCGTAAAAAAAGTGATGTTCAAATATTAAGTATGTTGCGAGCACTTTCCGAAGTTGCAAAACCAAAAGTAGTTTCTTTATTACCAAATAAAAGTTCCGTTTTAGCACATTTTGGAGTATCTGAAGATATCTTAGAAGCAGCAATGGATCATGTTATGAATAATGATCATAAGAGAATGTATTTATATTATTATGGTATTGCTAGAAGTAAGATGCCAATGGAAGTAATTTTAAAGCTATTTCCTAATTATACGCAAAATAAGATAAAGGAAGTATTATTGGATATTCAAAATAAACTTCCAGAATATATTAAGATTGAACAAGAAAAAGCTAAAATAAATGAGGGAGAAGATGCTCCTAATAAAAGAACTTATAATAAATCTTTTATCGATAGAACAACATCTTATGGTTCTGGGTTTAGATATACTTCATATTTTGATTATTTCTTTGATAAAGATGATACAATTGCTCAAAAACGTGAAAAGAGAGAAATCGTTATCGACTTTCTTAATACGTTAGATGATAATAAACGTCAAGTAATTAAGAAGATATTTGGCGATGACTATAATCATGTTGTACCTAATATTAATTTGTCTAAGGATGAGAGAAATATTTTTAATGATGTAAGAGTAAGAACAAGAAGATACATTCAAAGAATACTTGATGTTCGTTATAAAAATACAGGTAAGATATATGTAGATGACCGTGTAATACTTACTAAAGATAATGGATTCAAAGAAAAAATAAATATGTATTTTGAAAATAAAAAACATCCTTTAGCAATGGAAATATTTGCTCATTATGTAAGTAATCATGAAGAAGTAAAGGAATATTTAAGTTTATTCTATGACTTAGATACTTTAGAACTAATTCCTAACGTTTATTCTTCAAGAAATGATATTAAAAAGTTAAGAGAAATTGTTAGTGAAATTAAAGATTATATTAATGTATGTTCTTCAATTTCAAAAGCTTATAAGAAACAATTTATTAATTACTTTAAGAAATCTTATATGAGTGAAGAAAGAGTTAACTTAGTATATGAAATGGTTTTAAATGCCATAGATACATTGAGTGATGAAGAAAAGAAATTATTACAATTACTATATGGAGAAGACTATAAAGAATTAAATATTTATGCAAATATATCTTCAAGTGATGTAGATGTAATTAATCAAGCAATAGATAAAATAAGTGCTTATGTAGCTCATTCATTAGAAATGCTAAATACATATAAAGCTAGTATATTTGTATACTTTCATAAGGCTGGAATGTCTGTAGATTATAAAGAAAGATTAGATGCAGAAATAACAAGGTTTATTAATGAATCATCTTCTAAAGGAAAATATGTTGCTGTAATGCTTTATGGAAAAGATTATAATAAACTTCAAACATCAGTTAATTTATCAGATGAACAAATCAAATTGTTGAATTCATTATTAGATGAAATAGGAAAACATATTAATTCTAATGCTAATAATTTGAAGAAAAGAAAACCGTCTAGATATACGAAATCAACTTCTTTCTTTGATTTCTTCATTGACCAAAATGGAAGTGAGGAAGAGAATAGACTAATCAAAGAAGAAATTAAAAAAGCTATGGATAATTCTAATTATAAAGAGTCATTCTTTAAGTTCTATGATAATGATTACAATTTAAGAAGTGATATAGAATTAACAAAACAAGATAAATCAACAATTAAATATTATCGTAGACAAATATTTATTAAAGTATTTGGTGCAACTTTACCTAAGTCTATAAGTGATATGGCGATTAATGGTCGTACTAATGGGGATAGAAGAATTAAAATTATTAAAGAAACTTATAAATATGTTAATAGTGTAGATAGCTCTACAAAAAGAATTCTAATGAAAGTTTATGGAGAAGATTTCCACTCATTTAATAGTGAAGTAGAATTAACTAATTATGAACTTTTAATTATCAATAAATTTAATCTTGACTTAAATGCTTATATCAAAAAAGTAGTTCCATTTGTTAAAGAGCGCCAAAAGATTAAGAAGGCAAAAAATATATTACCAAAAGATTTCTTCTCATTCTTAAGTGAAATAAATACTGATATACCTTTAGAAGAATTAACAAGAGATGCTCGTGCATTTGTTAATAATAGTAAATCTAAACATATAGCAAGTGTTAAGAAACTATATGGGGAAGAAATAAAAGAATTAAATGAATCAGTAGAACCAACAGAAGATGACATTATAGCTGTTCGCTCTTTAATTAGAGATATTAGGGCTAGATATAGAAGAGGTAAGACTGCACCTAAAAGAACTTATAACAAGAAAGAAACTTATACATTAACATTACCAAAAGATATATTAGATAATTTTGATATTAATTATAATGAATCTGATAGGGATAAAGTAATTAATAGAATTAAATTTAATATTAATATACATGAATCTGCTTTTTCTCTTATACTAAAAGATGTCTATGGTGATAATTTAAATGAGTATAAATGTCCTGAATTACAAATACCATCAAAAGATAAGGTTTTAATTAAAGCTTCGATAAAAGTTATTAATAATCTATTTGCTAAAGATATATCAGATTTTGTTTTAAAAGACGATTTATTAGAATACTTAAATGTTGATATATTAAATCGTGAAGAATCAATTGAAAAATTAAGAGACAAACTTAATACTATGAAAGGTCCGGATATTGATCGTTTCAAGAAATATATTAATTTCATGTATGATGATAAGCTTAAACTAGTTAGACCAATGATACTTAATACTAGTGAAGCAGCTACTTTTGATAAAGTAATTAAGAGATTAACTAAAGAACCAAAAGTAGTAGAGAAAAAAGCAATAAGAAAAAGAGTAACAATCAATACTAATAATTTCTATGATAATTTCTTATTTAGTGGAGAAGAGAAAGTACCTGAAGATAGAAAGAAAACAATATTAAAAATAGTTCGTGGAAGTAGAGCAATTGCTGCTAATCTTTCTCTACAATTATTTGGACCTAATCTAGATAAAGAATGTAATGATATAGAATTATTAAATGCTAATAAAACTGTTATAAGTGTATTTATAAAAGCAATAAATAAGAGATTAACTAATACATATGGTAGAGGATTATTCATGTTAGCTGATAATTTCTTCGAACAGTTCTATTTAGAAACTGATACTGATGGATTAAAAGAAGTTCTTAGAAACTATATAATTAATTATTTAGATGCCAGTCATTCAAAATGTATGAGTGATTTTAGAGATGTTTATGATAAGAATTATAATCTAAAGGAATCTTATGAATTTAAAGGAAATAAGAGAAATTATAATTCATTCATTCGTTCTATTAAAACAAACGTTGATAAATATCGTACAAAGATAATTGGTGGTACTATTCCAAAAGTAGAAGAGATAAAAGAAGAAATAATAGAAGTTAAAAAACAAACACCAATAAAATTAGATATGATGGATTTGGGAGATAATGGATACTTAGCTTTAACTAATGATCTATTTGATATCAGATTAACTGGTACTGAAGAATTAGATATAGTAGATGAAGAATTAACGGATGATATCATAATGAGTGCTTATAATGAATTAAATGATTCAAATACGATAATTGATTTACTTATGATAAGTGAGGAAACATTAGTTAACTTTTATTTAAGTCATATTGATGATTTAGATGATCCTAAAGAAGCTTTCAATTATTTAATACACTTAGGTAAAAAAGATGTCATTAAACGATTGATGGTAAGCCCATTATTCTTAAGAGTAGTTAATTATTTAAGTGATGAAGAAAGAAAAATAATATATCTAAAATTAGTTCAAGTAAGTAATAGTTCATTAACTGATGAATATATAGCAAAAATAGCTGAAGTAGATATCAACAGTGTTCGTGAATATGAAATAATGACTAAGGAAGATAAAATTAATTATTTAAATGAATACATTATAAAACGTAAGTAATATTACTTACGTTTTTTTAATTTATTCTTTATATTCTTTTTTTCTTCTTTTACTTTTTCTTTATCTTTTAATATTCTATCTTTAAGAATAGATAATTTATTTTTTACTTTCATATCAGGGAATGAAGATAGAAGTCTACGATGTAAGACATTCTTTCCTTTTAATATCTCTTTTACTTTCTTAGTAATTGCTTCCGTAGAATCACATCTAATGGAATTAGAAATATTTTTTAAGTTAATAATAATTTTAAATGATATTATTAAGTCTACTAATAGAAGTAATAGAAGAATTATTAATACTATTTTCCATACATTTATACTAATAATGTTGAATATAGATTGTAGTAAAGGATTAACTATATACATTAGGAAGCATGCTCCGAATCCGAAAGGGATTGCACATTCTAAACATATTCTTCCATTGATATTATATTTCATATTTGAATAGTCCCACCAACGATTCTTAAATACTTTTTCCATAATATATGAAGTAAAGTATTCAAGTATAGAACATATAATAACAGATATTAGAAATAGTATAATTGGATCTTTCATATATTTATTCAATAGAATATATATTGCTACTCCTCCAAATCCATATATTGGACATAAGGGACCAATTAAGAATCCTCTATCGATAAATTTATGATGTTGGAATAAAGATAATACAACTTCCATTAGCCAACCTAAAAAAGAATATACAAAAAACAGCATAATAATATAAATTAATTTTTCCATTGTATTCACCTCTTATATTATAACATACTATATTATTTTTTTGTTTATCTTAAAAAAATTATGCTATAATAGTAGTCATTAAAGGAGTTTTGTTATGGGTAAAACAATAATAATAACAGATTCAGGATGTGATATTCCTGAACATATGATAAGTATTTTTAGTGATAATATTAAAGTTATTCCTTATACAGTACATTTTACTAAAGATGAATATTTAAAAGACAATAGAATTAATAAAAGATCTTTTTCCCAAAGCATGAATTTAGGAATGAGACCTGTTTGCATTAAACTTGATAAGAATGATGTATTGAAAGTGTTAAATGAATTAGATGAAAAGTATGATGAGATAATATTTATTACTTCTTCGGGTATGCTATATCCAGAAAGTGAAATTGCAATTAAGTCAGCAGTTTTAAAGTATTTTTCTGATCATATAAAGGCAAGAGTAGCAATAATTGATTCTAATACAACTTCAATGGCTTTAGGGTTCCTAGTATTAGATGCCGCCAAGATGATTGATATGCAATATGATTTTGATGAAATAGTAAGATATGTTAAGACTAATAAATCAAGATATCGTATGGATGTTATAGCTAATGATCCAACTATACCTAAAGATCATAGAATAATTAATTCAAGACAGGCTAAACTAACTACGAGTCATAAAAAATATTATTTACTTTCAATGACTAGATTTGGATTACTTAGACCAATTATGGCAAAAAGTGATGAAAGACTAATCAAAGATGTTATGATGGAAAGACTTTTTGATGATTATACTGATAAATATGCAATAGTATCAACTTTACTTAATGATGAAGAATTATACTTCTCAGAAAATATAACTAAAGTAATGGAGTTAGATCCTGTTAAATCTAAATTTGGCTGTTCTAATACTTCATTCGTAGGTACTGATTCAATTAGTTTATGTTATAAGAAAAAGCAATAGAAAAAAACAATATAGTATGCTATAATGTTCTTAGAAAAGGTATGTGAATATTATGAACTTTTTTAAACGCAAGAGAAATATTTATTTTAGTATTATATTTATGTTAACTATTGTTATGGGATTGTTTTCTATTTCATTTTCTTACTATGTAGATGAATCAAGTAAGACTGGTTTATTAAAGATAAATGAAATTGATAATAGATTACAAAGTGATTCATTAACTAATGGAACTATTACTGTTAATCCTCAAGAGACAGTTGAGTTTCATGTATATATTATAAGTAATAATAATTATGAAACTAAATATGAACTTTATTATCAAACTAAGAATGAAACTAATCTAGAAGTATATACAGTTGATGAAATAAAGGAAACTATACCTAGTCATAGTGTATATGAATATAAGATAGTAATTGAAAACTATAATGAGACTAGTGTTGATGTTACTTTAGGTATTGCAAGTAGTGATTTACAAGGAGAAGTTAAATCTCCGGGTATAGTAATAGAAAAAAGAGAAATTTAATTTCTCTTTTCTTTTTGTTCTAATACAATTTTTTTGCTTTGTTCTAGGGAAGATTTAATCATATCATTGACATCAGTGTATTCTTCATCTTCTTTTTTTCTATTCCAATATTCTATATATCTTCCATCAATGAATTTAATATCAAAAGAAGTTGATAGGAAAGCAATTAGAGTCATTCCCATAGATACAGCTCTTACTTCGTTTTCTTCATCTTCCAACGCTTCATTCGTAAACCCATTATATAGAGTATCGATAACTCCATTAAATTCTTTTCTTATTTCTTGAAGTCCATATTTAATTAAATCATTAGTTAGATCATTACGACCTAGGACAGGATAATAAGTAATTGGTTTTATATTATCAACTCGTTGTTGAGGAAAGAAAATAGAATCATAAGTAGGGGATATAAATATCTTTCCATACTTAAAAAAACTATATAGATTAACTACTTCCGGATTCTTCATATGTTCATTTAGAACATATACGAAGTTAGAGTCGATTGCTCTTGTAAATGAATTAGAAATTAATTCTTCTTTACTAGCAGTTCCATTATCTTGTCTTTCCATTAAGTATTTATGTAATAATTTATTATATACACGAAGTCTTTCTAATTCATTATTTTCATATACAAAATCTTCATAAGCAGTAAATTCATGAAATCTTAGTAGATAACCTTCAATAGCGTCTAAATCTGAAGTGCACACATGTATCTTACTTACTTTCTTTTTCTCTATATCTAAAGCAGCATCCATTACATATAGAATATCAGTTATTTCTTGTTTATCTTCCTCATTCATTTCTTCCGGATACGCTTCACTTTGAGCTAACCTTACAAACATATTCTTAAGAGCTAAAGAATATTCTAATAGATCATCAATTTGTTTCTTTAGTAGTCTTTCCATATTTTAATTTCCTTTCTTTAGCACATTTCTTTATAATACTACGCGCACTATCAAACATATACATTATTTCATTAACTATGCGAATATTATCTGTTCTCTCTTTCGAATTAATAACATTCTTAATTCTTTCTTCTACTGTATCAACGATACTGGTATCTAATAAACTAATTAGTTTACCTATAATATTTGTTAAGTTTTTAATATATTCATAGTATTCATTTTTATCTAATAGATCTATATCTTTCTTATTTATTTCGATTTCTATTTCTTCGATAGTATAGTCTATAATGTTATACATGATATCTTCCATTAAATTGTCTTTTGAATAATCATCTTCTATTAATACAGATAGATATAAAGATATATTAATTGGTTGAGAAATAGATTTTGATTTCTTAAAAAATTCTTCATAAATTGGATTGACATAGATAGATGAGAATAGTAATCTAATTAGGAATTCTCTAGTGCCTTGATTCTTTGTCGATTTTATTGCTTGATTAATGATATATATTATATTGAAACCAGCATAGCTTTGAAAGGCATGACTAAACTTTGTCTCTCTTTCATCAGTTTCAATAATAAGAGATGCAATGATTTCATTAAGATTATTTTTAGGAATATCTTTGGCCTTAGAATCTCTTTTATTATAATCAATATCTTCAGCTATATTATGCATTCTTGTATATATTAAAATATCGTCATTAGTTAATGTATCGTTAATAGTTAATGGCTTATCTACATTAATATGCTCTAGTATTAATTCATATAGGTCTCCTAAATTTTCATCATTAAAATCAATTTTTTCAATTTTATCATTTTCAAATCTTATTGCACTTTCAAGTAAACTGACGACTACACTGTATTCTTCAGTTTTATCTTTCCCCTCTATCTTTAATTCCGTTAATTTCTTATAGAGATTTAAAAGTGTCTTAGCAGATTCATACCATTTATCAAACATAAAATACCTTCTTTGACTATATATTCTAACACATAATTAGGAGTATTCATATAAAAAAATAGAGATTATTTAATTAGTGTGTTATAATTAATATAACAACATAGATTAGTAGGTGTGAATATGAAATATATTTCGTTTGTTGTTCCATGTTATAATTCTGAAGATTATATGGAAAAATGTATAGATTCTTTACTTATAGGTAAAGATGATGTTGAAATTATTATTGTCGATGATGGTTCAACAGATAAAACAGGTAAAATAGCTGATAGATATCAAAAGAAATATCCGACGATTGTTAAAGCTATTCACCAACCTAATGGAGGACATGGAGAAGGTATTAATACTGGTTTAAAACATGCTACAGGCAAATATTTTAAAGTTGTCGATAGTGATGATTGGGTAGATAAGAAAGCTTATAAGGAAATATTAAAGAAAGTTAAAAAAATAGATGCTGATTTAATTGTTATGAATTATGTTTATACTTATACTGATGGTCGAGAAAATCAAACAATTAACTTTAGTAATGTATTTAAGAATAATGAAGTAATTGGATGGGATCAAATAGGTAGATTTAAAGCAACCCAATATCTTTCATTACATTCAATGATGTATAAGAAAAGTGTATTAGATGAAGCTAAGATAAAATTACCTAAACATGTATTCTATGAAGATAATTTATTTATCTATTTACCACTCCCTTATACTAAATCAATTTATTATTTAGATGTTGACTTCTATCAATACTTTATTGGTAGAGCAGATCAATCTGTTCAAGAACCTCAACTTATTAAGAGAAGTTCTCATCAAGTATTAGTTACTAAAGAGATATGTAATAAATATGATTTAGACACAATTGAGAATAAGAAACTACGTAAGTTAATGTATCGTGAATGTGTATTTGTTATGACAATTGGTGTTATATTTAGTCGTCTTGCCTATAATGAAGAAGGGGAAAAACAATTCTTAGAATTATGGGATAGTATAAAGGAAAGTAATCCTAAACTTTATAAAAGAATGAAACATTTTACGATGGCAAGTATGGTAAGCTTTAAAGGTAACTTTGGAAGATTCTTATCTATTAAGGGTTATCGTTTAGCTCATAAGTTAGTTAAGTTTAATTAAAACAAAGATTTATCTTTGTTTTTTTGTTATAATACTTATGAGGTGGTACCAGTGAAAGAATTATTAGTTCCGGTTGGTTCAATGGAATCATTAAGGATTGCAATTTTTAGTGGAGCTGATGCTGTATATCTTGGCGGAAAGAAATTTGGCGCTCGTGCTTTTGCTGGTAATTTTAATGATGAAGAGATGATTGATGCAATCAATCTATGTCATCTATATGGAGTAAAAATCTATGTTACTGTCAATACTTTAATTCATGAATCAGAGATGGATGAAGTAATTGAATATGTTAAGTTCTTAGCAATAAATGGAGTGGATGCTGTCATCGTTCAGGATCTTGGACTTATTTCTCTAATTCATGAGATAATGCCTGATTTAGATATTCATGTTTCAACCCAAGCTCATACAACAAATGAGAGTACTCTTAAGTTTTTTGAAAGTATGGGAGTAACGAGAATTGTTATGGCTCGTGAAGTATCAATTGAAGAAATTGATGAACTTAATACATCTTTAGAAATTGAAGCATTTATTCATGGTGCTTTATGTATTTCCTATTCGGGAGAATGTCTATTCTCATCTATTTTGATGAATAGAAGTGGCAATAGAGGAGAATGTGCTCAAATATGTCGTCTTCCATTTAAACTAAAATGTGATAAAGAGTTAGTTAAAACGGATGGAGATTATCTATTAAGTACGAAAGAATTAAATACTAGTTCTAATTTTAAAAGAATTATGGAATCTAATATATATAGTTTGAAGATTGAAGGAAGAATGAAGTCTCCTGAATATGTAGGATGTGTTACGAGAGTTTATCGAGATTTAATAGATAAGTATTATAATCATGAAGAATTAATAGTTAATGAAGAATATTTGAGAGACTTAAGTGTTATATTTAATCGTGAATATACGAAAGGATTCTTATTTTCTTCTAGTAATAAAGAATTAATGAATATTAAAACAAGTAATCATCTTGGAGTTAACATTGGTCATGTAATAGATGTTGACAAAAAGTATATAACTATTGAGATTGATTCTAATGTTCATCAAGGTGATGGAATAAGATTTATGTCTTCAAAAGAAGGTATGATATTAAACTATCTCTTTGATGAAAAGGAACTATTAATTAATGAAAAGAATAAAGGAATAATAAAAGTTCTTAATAAATGTAATGTTCAAAAAGGAGAACTTGTTAACAAAACTTTAGATGTATTAGTAGTTGATAAATATAAAAGAGTAGAACCTAAGAGAATAAAGATTAATGGTAAATTTATTGGTCATGTAGGTGAGTCAATGACCTTAATTTTTAGCGATGGAATTAATGAAGTAAGAATGAATGGTTGTGAAGTTGATAAATCAATTAATGCTCCTTTAACAAAAGAAACTATAATATCAAAGATTAATAAATTAAATGATACAGCATATTATCTTGAAAATTTAGAAGTAGATGTAGATGATAATATATTCGTAAGAGTATCAGAATTAAATGAACTTAGGAGAAAATGTGTTGATGCTTTAAATAATATGCGTATTAAAAATAAAACTATTGAAATTAGAAATTCAAATATTAAAGACTCTAATATAAGAGATGAGGGAATACATTTTAATATATTAGTTAGAAATGAAAATCAATTAAAGTATCTATTAGATAAAAATGTTTCAATAATTGTTCCTGATAGAAAATTATATTCTAAATTCAAAGATTATTCTAATATATATTATCGAACTAATCGGGTTAAAGATTCGCTTGATGCTGAAAAGTGTTCAGTTTCAGAACTTGGTGCATTATTTAAAAATAAAAATTCTTTATCGGAATATTACTTAAATATTGCTAACCATTATACGATTAATGAACTAAGTAAGTATTTGAAAGTACCTGAATTATCTATTGAATTAAGTGATGAAGAGATATATAGAATAGCTGATTATTATAGCAATAAAGCTAATTTAGAAGTATTAATTTATGGACGTATTGAACTTATGTTACTTAAGTATTGTCCACTTAATTTACTTGTTAATAAGGATTCAGTTTGTCATGTTTGTTCTAATGGGCACAAATATTATTTAGTAGATAGAAATGGATATGAGTATCCAATTATAAGTGATTTGCCTGAACATGTTACTCATATCTTAGATAATAAGATAACTAATAAAATAGATAATTTAAATGAATATGTTTCGCATGGAATAAACTATTTCCGAATTGAATTATTAGATGAAACTGAAGAAGAAATAAAGGACTTATTAGAAAGAATTGGTGTATATGAATAAAAAGATTTTAATTGGTATTATTGTTGTTCTAACTATAATTGGTATTATTTTTATAATAGATAAAAAGAATAAGATACCAACATATGATGCTGATATTATTTGTTCTTATTCAACTACGGAAACTTTAGATGATGAAGAATATGAATCTAAAAGTTATATTTATATCTATAAGGATGATTATTATGTTTCTAAATCAATTCATCAATCAATAATGAGTAATAATTCAGATACGAGTATTTTAGAGTCTATTATTGATTTATATTCTTCTATTGATGGAATAGATGCTTCATTGAGATCAATAGATGATTCTATTGTCTTTGAAGTAGTTTATGATTTTGATATAATTGATATTGATTTATTAAAAGAGAATATGGGTGATTTATTATCTGAATCTTCTATATTAATGACTACTTCGGAATTGCCAATTAAAGTGGATGATTATTTAGATTCTCTAAGTGATAATTATAAGTGTGAGGTGAAATAATGGATATTATATATGTAACGGGTAATAAAGGAAAAATAGAACTTGCTAAGATGATTTATCAAGACTTAGATGTCAATATTATAGAAGAGAATATGGAGACTCCAGAAATTCAAAGTATTGATTGTGTAGATGTTGCTAAGTTTAGTGCTGAGTATGCAGCTAATCTACTTGGAAAACCAGTTATGAAGAATGATTCGGGTTTAGCAATTGAAGCATTAAATGGATTTCCTGGGTCTTTTGCTAAATATGCAGAAGAGACACTTAAAGCTGATGGCTTCATAAGGCTTATGCAAGGAATAAAAAACCGTAAATGTTATTGGGTAGAAGCTTTAGCTTACTGTGAACCAAATCATGAACCTGTTTGTTTTGTATCTTTATCTTACGGAAGAATAAGCGAAAGTGTAAGAGGAACTCGCGGATATGATTATGATAAAATCTTCATACCCGACGGAGATACAAGAACATTTTCGGAAATGACTGAAGAAGAACAATTAAAATGCTTTGATACAAAAGCATATAAAGAATTATATAAATACTTATTAACACATTAAAAAAAGAACTATTTCTAGTTCTTTTTTTCTTTAATTTCGTATTTTTAAGTTTATGATTTTTAAAACAAGTTATTTTAGGGGGAAAGAAATGTTTTAGGATAAAAAAATATTTTTTATAATTTACATAAACTTAAATACTACCATCTCATGCGAATGAGATTCATCAATAACTAATTTTGATATTAAAATCAATAAAAAATAAAAATTAAAAATTGAATTCACATTTTTCTCATACCTGCGAGAGTATAAGAACTAGCACTTACATTCGAAAATATAAGTATGTGATACTAGTATAATAGATTAGGCATCCTGCACTAATATATTATCTTCCAAAATTTAATAATTTTAGGTAATCAGTACTAAATGTACTCACAAGTGGCTGATGTCTTTCTTGTTGCATTTCACAAAAGCCATAATACCAAACAAACATTATACGAGAACTTCCAAACACTCAAATAATATTCAGCATCAGCTTGATGATTCAAGCATATTAAGACGAATCGTGAATATCATATATAATGTTTTTATGTACTTCTACCACCTAGATTAATATTACTACTTTACTAATTACTTGTCTTTAAAAAGAATCAATATTTTTGTAAATGTACATAAAATTTACAAAATAAAAAGTAAAGACTAATAATCTTTACTTTTATAAAACTTAACTGATAGGAAATAAGATAGAACCATACATACTATTACCATTACTATCATGACTGGCAAAGCATGGTTATTAATAAATTCAAATATACCAACTAAATCAATTTGTTGTACATTAATTACATTAACATATACGGAAGCAATAGCTAGTATTCCGAGAAGTAACATAACTATACTCATTAATACAAATCTACTTTTCTCACATCCAAATTTATATATTATTGGGAAAAATATCGAATCAACTATTAAGGCTGCGCATTCTAAGATAAGTAACATTTTAATCATATCTGTATTAAGTCCATTAAATCCTGGATTAATAATTAAATATATTAATAAGTATATTACTAAACCTATATAAGTAGAAACTAAAGTCATTATTAGTGTAAAGACATATTTAGATAATACGATTTTTTCTCTTGATAAAGGTAATGTTAATGTAAATGCTTCAGTATTATAGAATTCATCAGTTTGGAAAGTTGAAATACTAGATACCAGAAGTATTAAAGGAACTGTTGATATGGCAATTAAGTAATTACCAATAGAAATACTTAATAGTAGGGAACCAATAAACATTACTAATGTTGTCTTATAATTATTCTTAATAAATAGAAAGTCTTTTATAATTAATCCTCGCATGTTACACCTCTTATTACTATTAACATGATATCATCTAATGTTGTTATATTTTTAGCATATTTTTGATATTTCGTTTTCATTTTCTTTTTTTCAATTAGGATTTCATAGTCTAATCTATTTTCTTTATATTTCATGATATCTTTTTTATTTATTTTATCAAATTCATCTTTTTTAACTTCTAGTACAACATAGTTTTCTTTAACTTCTTTTAATGGTCGATCAAATATAATATTTCCATTAGATATAAATATTACATCATCAGCTATATGTTCTAGATCACTTGTTATATGTGTTGATAAGAGAATAGAATTATTTTTATTATTTACAAAGTCAACAAAGATATCTAATACTTCCGAACGAATTATAGGATCTAGTCCACTAGTAGGTTCATCTAAGATAAGTATTTTAGGATGATGGGATAGTGCACAAGCTATTTCAACTTTCTTTTTCATACCTGTCGATAGTAATTTAAACTTTTTATCTTTAGGTATTTTAAAATCTTTCATATAGTTATAGAATACTTTTTCATCCCAATTCTTATAGATGTTTTTACATATTAGATTAATATCTTTTATACGATAAGTTTCAATAAAGAAAGAATCATCAAATATGATACCGATAGAATCTGAATCACTAGGAGTAAATGGATGAGAATCAATATTAACAATGCCGGAATCTTTATGAACAGTATCCATAATACATTTGATTAAAGTTGTTTTACCAGCTCCATTTTCACCAATTAGACCAACTATCTTTCCTTTAGGAATACTAATATTAATATTATTTAATTTAAAATCAGAAAAACTTTTGTTTAAATCTTTTACTTCGATATTCATCATTTCACCTCAAAATTATTATATCAA
The DNA here is from genome assembly GCA_964551965.1 of uncultured Muribaculaceae bacterium. Taxonomy (GTDB): domain Bacteria; phylum Bacillota_I; class Bacilli_A; order RF39; family UBA660; genus CAG-582. Next base: position 18,251 of record CAZKFB010000009.1, on the reverse strand, counting down.
ATAATTTATGCTATGATTATTAAAATTTATGTGTTATAATTTAATTGCAGTGCCTACTGCATTTTTTTTTGGCTTTATATTGAAGATTACTTTAATATATTTTATAATTATATTGGAGTGATTTTATGATAAGAGATTTTGCAAAAAGATGCGAGAAGAGTATGTTAGTATCAACAGTAGTAACATTGGTACTTGGAATTGTCTTACTTATTGAACCTAGCGGATCTATTCAAGTCTTAACAGCTATTATAGCCATACTTTCGATGCTTATTGGAGGCTTACAAATAATAGATTATATTCGACAAAAAAGAGAAGAGAGAATGTTAAGCTTATCTTTAGTATTAGGTACTATTCTTCTAACTGTAGGTATATATTTAATGTGCAACTTAAAGAGTTTAGTAATATTTTTTACAAATATTATAGGTATAGCTATTTGTATTAAAGCATTGTTTAAAATCCAATATGCGATTAATATAAGAGACCTATCTGATAAATGGCTATATAATCTAATTGTTGGTGGTTTTTCAATGGCTTTAGGAATACTTCTAGTATTCAATCCATTTAAAAGCGCAGAATTGTTTTTAAGAATAATTGGTGGAGTTTTAGTAGTTGGTTCAATTGCTGAATTAATTGAAACGGGAATTATTATAAAATCATTAGATGATAGTAAGGAAATTCCTTTTACTGAGAAAGAAAATAATAATAACGACAACGAAGAATAAGGTGGTAGAATGAGAGCAATTTATCTTGATAATTATTACGGACATTTACATCCATGCGAGGTAGATTCTCTTAAATATAATCCTATAACTAAAAAGTATATTTTATATTATTTTGATCGTACTTTAGGAGATTATATGTATGCTTATTTAGAGAATGTTGATGGTACTTTTTATATAACAGAAAACGATTATCGTAGTTTTGAAAGTACATCTTCTGCTTTCCTTTCACTTGCATTAGAAAAAATAGATATAACTCATTTACCTCCATATATTACAATGATAGATAAACCTTCTTTAGAGGGCAAGACTATATCTAAAAATAAGGGCTATGTTGGATATATCTTTAAACAAAAAATTGATTTCCTCGAGATTGAAAGTTATGAAGATGCATTGAATGGAGTAAAGTATTATTACTTTATGGTTCAAGATATGTTTCCTAAATCTGATGGATTTAAGTATTTAGCTAACTATTCTTGTGTATCTAATAAACCATTAAAGAAGAATATTATTGCAAGACATAAACTATCTGTTCCCATTGATGATATTCCTCATGAGGAAGGAATGTATTCTTTTCGCTTTGGTTTAGAAGACAATCTTAATATCAATATGGAAGTTGAAGCTCTCCTTGTAAAAAAGATAATGGAATTAAATGAGGGAAAACGAGATAATATGGATCCAGTTTTACTAACTAAAATAGTAAGAATGATTCTTCATAGTAAAGATCGTGATAAAGCAGCTTTAGAATATCAGACACTTTTATCTAAATATTATGATAAATGGGTAGAGGAAAGACGTGAGAAACATTTATAGATGTTTCTTTTTTTTAATAATTATTATATAATTATAATAGGTGATAATAATGAATGGCAAACTTAAAAATATGGAGATTATTTTAAACATTGGAAGTATCATTCTATTCCTTGCTGGATTAGGTATTTTAATTACTCCTGATATTAATTCAATATTATTAAAATTTATTGTTTCATTTTCAATAGGTGGAATTTCATTATTATTCTCTTATATATCTTCAAAAGTATTAAATCTTAAGAGTTCATCTAAGTTATTATATTATTTAAGTATGATAATAATTTGTATAACTTATGCTTTCGGAGGATTTAACGGATTATATGGTGGATATTTCGGTTATGGCCTAGATGGAAGTGAAATATTCCTATCAAGTATCTATTTATTAATTGCTATTCTTTCTATAATAACTAAATGTCTATATAAGAATTATTCAATACTTCATTTAGCATTTATTGCTCTTTATGTATTTATCTACCATTTATTTATTCATTTTAGTTTTAATTATCAAGTAGCATTCATAGCTATTGGTGCTCTAATATTTATAGGTACACTTTTTAAAAATAGTAATATTAAAAACTTTAGTATTACAGCATCATATACTTATGTATTATTATCTTTGCTTTTAGGTTATTCAAATTCTTTATTGTTATCAAGTATATTATTTTCTATTAACATGTTAGTAATATATAATGCTTTATATAAAGATAATAATGTAATATGTGAGTTATTGACTTTAGGTTTTATTGTAGCTAGTGTTATTGTTTTTGGTAATATTATTACTAATCATTTTGATCTTTCAGTTTCTTATATTATTATTGCTTTTGTTATTGGTATATTAGAACTATTAATTAACCATTATAAGGTTATAGATAGTGATGTTAATAAAGTATTCTATAAGACTGTATTTGTCATTATGTATTCTATTTTAGCTATTCTTTCTATAGATACGGGAGTAACAACTTTATTACCAATTACGATATTTATGACACTTTCATCTATTACTTATATGTATATATTAAAATCGGGAGAAGATTCTCTAATTGGAATAAAGATATTAGTATTTATGTTGGCATTACTTATGAATGTAGACGAGTTTATCTTTGATTTTAGTGATATCGTATATGTTTATATTTTAGGTTTATCTTCTGTAATGATGTTCTTATTTAGCAAGAGAAAGTGTTTTAAAGTAACAAGTGAACTTGCATCATTTGTTTTACTTGTTCCTTTGATTGTTATGACAAAAGAGACAAATTTAGTATTCTATATAACTAGTACTTTACTTATTGCTCTTTATGTATTTGTCTTCTTATCAGATATGTCAGCAATCGATAAAAACTTTAATAGTTGCTTAAGTAGTATTTATTGTTATGCTTTATTTGCATTAACAATTAATTCATCCGAACCAATTAGATTCTTACTTTCATCAATTGTTCTACTTGCAATAATAACTTTAGTAAGAAAAGATAATATAAAGTTTGTTATAGCATTATTCTTCATGTTCTTTACGATTAAAGGATTCATTAATCACTTAGTTCCAATATTAGATATTGATAATAATTTCAGTATTATTATCAATAGCATTATATTAATATTAACAGTAATTACATTTGCATATAAGATATTTGAAAATAGTAAATCAAGAAGTATTTTCTTAACTTTATTTAGTGTATTAGAACTATATATATTAATGATGTATGATGGTTTACCTATAGTTTTATATATATTAATACTATCATTATTATTGTTAGTAATTGGTGGTATCAATAAAGATTTAAAGAACTTATTTATTGTTGGTATTATATTTACGATAATAAGTATTTTGGAATTATTAAACTATATTGATGGATTACCGGTAGCCGTATATTTTATTATTATTGGTATTACATTAATTGTTACAATTAGTATTCTTATTTATCGATATCAAAGAAAACCGGAAGTAGAGAATACTATTATGAAGGAAACTAAGAATAATTATTGTTCTAATTGTGGTAAAGAAATAAAAGATAGTGATAACTATTGTGAGAATTGTGGTAATAGTTTAAAAGGTTTAAATAATTATTGTGGCAATTGTGGAAATAAGATTCATGCGAATGATAAGTTCTGTGATAAATGTGGATCTAAATTAAAATAAAAAGGGTGAGATGTATGAAAAAGAAATTAGGAAGTCTATATTATTCAGTTATATATGAATTTGTTATTATTCCAATACTTGGATTAGTAACTTATTTGCTATATGAGAAGTTTGCTTATATGGGAGCTGTCCTTGATAATTTCTTTTTATATTTTCTTTTAATATTATTGTTGGTGTTATTTAATATATTTGCTATATATGCAATAGCTTATATATATAATAAAGTATACAAGATAGATAATTTTTATTATACTTTAGTAGGTGGAATTACAATTGGTATTGTATTGTGGTTTAAAGTTTTCTGGTATGTCATGGAAAGTATTAATTGTACTGAGAATTATGATTTTAACTGTGTGCCTTCTATTCAATATAATAAATTATCAACAGTTATCTTAGTTGCAGCAATAGCTTATTTCTTGATATATCAAGTATTATATAAAATGATTAATAAGAAGATAAAAGCGAGTAGAGGGAAAAAATGAAATTCTTTATTAAAGAAAAATATATTTCTTTTCATAATAGATATTTCATCTATGATGAAGATGGAAATCAAGTTTATGAACTAGTCAGTAAATATTTTAGCATTGGCAATAAAACTAAATTAGTCGATATGGATGGCAAAGAGATCATCTATGTCGAAGAAGAACTTTTTCATTTAAGACCTGTATATTTAATATATATGGATGGAAAATTAGTGGCAACAGTTAATAAGAAAACTTTTATTGGCTTACCAATATATGAAGTTCCTGAACTTAACTATAAAGTAGAAGGCAATTTCACTAGTACGGAATTCAATATTGTTGATAGCAATGACAATGTAGTTGCTGTAGCAAATAGAAAGTTTATTAGTATTGGAGATAAATATCGACTTGAAATAATGGATGAGAATAATTATCTATATATTTTGGGAATTTTAGCAGCGCTTATTAATGTTGTTGATGATGGGCAACAATCAACATTTAATTAGAAGAGATATCTTCTAATTTTTTATTTGTTGTTATATAATATACTTAGGTGAATAGTATGAAGAAGTTCTTGAGAGTTTTTATGATTGTAATGGTTGTTATACTTGCTTTGTTCTGTTCTTTTTTTGCCCTTTTTTATATTTTTTATAAACCCGAATTACTTTTAAATGGAAGTGAATTTGTATCTATTAATCTTAATCAAGATTATAAAGATGAAGGAGCAAAAGCTTATATCTTTAATCGTGAAGTTGATGGAGTAAAAGTTAGAGGAAAAGTTGATAATACCAAAATTGGAACTTATGAAATTCAATATATATATAATCCTAAATTCTTAAATAATATGACTATAAAGACAAGAACTATTAAGGTAACTGACAGTGACGCTCCAAGTATAAAATTAGAGGGAGAAGAGAGTATTACTATGTATGTTGATTCTAAGTATCAAGAACCAGGCTTTAAAGCTAGTGATACTTATGATGGTGATTTAACTGATAAAGTTATCGTAAATAATAAAACTATAGAAAACAAGATTGGAACCTATGAGATTATTTATGAAGTAACTGATTCTTCGGGTAATAAGACATCGGCAAAGAGAACTATTAAAGTTATTGCAAGACCTACTACAACGACAACAAGTAAAGATAAGAATGGTGATAATACTTTAAGTAGTGGTACGGGTGTAGGTACGGGTATGGGGCTTCCAATACTTATGTATCATTTCTTCTATGATGAGACTTTAGGAGAAAAAGGAATTGATAATAACTATATGGAAATTCATGCTTTTGAAGAACAAATGAAATATCTAGTTGATAATGGTTATTATTTCCCAAGTTGGCAAGAAGTTGCTGATTTTATTGATGGTAAGATTACTTTACCAGCAAAAAGTGTTGTAGTAACTGTTGATGATGGACATCGATCTTTCTTTAGACTTGCTGTTCCCGTTATTCAAAAATATGATATTAAAGTAACTTCCTTTTTAGTAACTAGTCGTTTAAGGGATCGAAACTTTGAGTATTTAAAGGGTAGTAAATTTAGCTTTGAATCACATACTCATGATATGCATAGAACAGGATGTCCGGGAGGATTAAAGGGAATATTTAGATGTATTAACTATGATTTAGGATTAGAAGATTTACATAAGTCAATTGAAATCTTAGGTTCCCACGAAGTTATTGCTTATCCTTATGGAGATGTAACTAATAATGTCATTGCCGTTACGAAAGCTGCTGAATTTAAAGTTGGATTAACTACGAGACCAGGAAAAGCTAAAAAGGGAATGGATAAATATCAACTTCCTAGAGTTAGAATGTATAAAGGTATGAGCCTAGAAAAATTTAAACAATCTCTATAAATCTATTTATAATTCACAGTAAACTATTGTATAATGGTTATTAGAGGTGGTTTATGTGATTAAACTAAAGAATGTTTCAAAGATATACTATAACAAAGGTGTTATTGGAACAGGTTTTTCAAAAGTATCTTTAGAATTTAACATTGGCGAATTCATCGCGATTGTTGGAGAATCGGGAAGTGGTAAATCTACTTTATTAAATGTTATAAGCGGCCTAGATACTTATGAAGAAGGCGAAATGTATATTAATGGCGAAGAGACAAGCCATTACAATGAAGAAGACTTTGAAGAGTATCGAAGAAAATATGTAGCTAATATCTTTCAAGGCTTCAATTTAGTAAACTCTTATACAGTTAGACAAAATGTTGAATTAGTTCTTTTGATTCATGGTATTAAGAGTAAAGAAGCTCAAGAGAAAGTAGATCAAATAATTAAAGATGTAGGTCTTTGGGAATACCGCAATAAAAGGGTATCTAAACTTTCTGGTGGACAAAAACAAAGAGTTGCTATAGCTCGTGCTTTAGCTAAAGAAACACCAATTATTGTTGCTGATGAACCAACAGGAAACTTAGATCAAGAATCTTCAAAACAAATAATTGAATTACTACATAAAATATCAAAGAATAAACTAGTTATTATTGTTACTCATAACTATGATACTGTTGAAAAATATGTAACGAGAGTAATTCGTATGCATGATGGAAAAGTAGTTGAAGACAAGAATATCAAAGATTATAAAAAAGGGACATTGGAAAGCAATGAACATTTTAAGATGAGTTTAACATCTAAAGCTAAATTAGCTTTTAGAAATGCTTTTAATATAGTTGGAAAACTATTACTAATTCTTGGTGTATTTATTATGTGTGTATCAGGAATATTAACTAATATTGGTGGTCAGATAAAAGGTAAATATGATACTATTAATCAAGGTATATCTTATGTCTTCAGTAATCAAAATCCAAAGAGAATAATTATTAGACATAAAGACGGATCACAGATTACTGAAAATGAATATGAAAATATTCGTAAATTATCTTCTATTGATGAAGTTATTAATAATGATATCAAGTTAGATTCTTATATCTCTCTTTTTAGAGAAGAAGATGATATATATCTAGATACTGCGGTAAGTAATATAAAAGATTTAGATGCTAAAATATATAAAGGTAGAATGCCTGAAAAAGATAATGAAGTAGTATTAATGTCATATAAAGATGATTTCTATATTAAGTTATTTGCTGATGATTTCTTAGAAAAAGATATATATCCAATAGATGATATGTATAATAAATTTAATATACCAATTAAAATAGTAGGTATAGCTTTAACGGAAGAGTTAACAGTAAATTATAAAATATATGCAAATAATAAATTAGTTGATGATTTAGCTAATATTGCAACTATTAAATATGGTAATGCTACAATAACTATTAATAATACTTCTCATGATAATAGTGAAGAGGGAATATTAGTTTTAAATGATAAAGTGCCTGCAGGAGCAATTTATATTAATGAAGCATTAAATCACGAATGCAAGAATAACAATTGTTTAAATACGGATGTAAAAATTAATGTTAAAAATATTTATACTGATCGTACAGAAAACTTTAAGGTTACTGATACAATAACAAAAAAGAATTGTAAGACTCTACTAGGTATTAGTGATTATGATGATACTTTTGGTATTTACATGAGTATCGATGATTATAATCGTTTGAACAATACAGATAATTATCAAAGTGGAGTAATAGTTAAAGATATCGATCAAGTAGATAATACAGTTAAGACTTTAGAAGATATGGGATTCCAAGTATTAGCTATTAAGAACAGTGTCGATTTCGATGGAAGTGACCTTTCTAAGTTAGTAGATTTATTTAATATTATTGGTTCTGTTATTACTTTAATTGTTCTATATTTCATATCTTACTTTGTTATCTTCTTAGTATTAAAATCTCGTAATACATATTTTGCTGTTGTAAGAATACTAGGTGGAACTGTTAAAGTTTGTCGTGAACTTATTAATTTAGAATTATTTATTCAATCGACAATTAGTTTCTTAATTGTATTAGTTTTAGGATATCTATTTAAATTTAATATAATTCAATACGATATACTATCAGGATTCATGGAATACTTGAAATGGTATCATTTTGTAATTGGTTACTTTGTTAGTATACTTATGAGTCAATTAATTGCTCGTAGATTTAGTAAGAAGATATTTAAAGATAGTATGATTACTACCTATAATATGGAGGTGTAGAATATGATTACATTAAATAATTTACAAAAATACTTTTATCGTCATAAAAAAAATGAAATACATGTAATTAATGACACTTCTTTAGAGTTTGGAGATTCAGGATTAGTTGCTTTACTTGGACCTTCAGGATGTGGTAAGACAACTTTGCTTAATTGTATTGGTGGACTTGATAAGGTCCATAGTGGTTCTCTAGTTATCAATGGAGAAAAGATTACGAAAAAGAATTTCCATAAGATGGATAAGATAAGAAATTTACATATTGGTTATATATTTCAAGATTATAAATTAATTGATGAATGGACTGTGTTCGATAATGTTGCCGTAGCATTAAAAATGTGTGGAGTTAAGAATAAGGCAGAAATTAAGAAAAGAGTAGATGCTGTATTAACTGCTATCGAGTTATATAGATATCGTAAAAGACCTGCTTCTATGCTTTCTGGTGGTGAAAGACAAAGAGTTGGTATAGCTCGTGCCTTAGTAAAAAATCCAAGTATTATTATATGTGATGAACCTACAGGTAACTTGGATAGTCGCAATTCTATTGAGATTATGAATATCTTAAAAGCAATATCTCGTGAAAGATTAGTTATCTTAGTAACACATGAAGTAGAACTTGCTAAGTTATATGCTGATCGTATTGTAACTTTGACTGACGGAAAAGTCATCAGTGACGAAGAGAATCATGATGCTCATGAAATAGATTATGAGTTAGAAGGTAAGATATATTTAAAAGACTTACCAATTAACGATGAAATTAAAAATGATAGTGTAGAAGTTAAATATTATTCTGATGACTATTCAAAAGTAAAAATTAATGTCGTATATAAGAATGGTACTTTATATATTGAATCAAATAAAAAGATAGAGACCGTAAATGAAGACAGTGCATTTGAAATAATAAATGCGCATTATAAAAAGATTAATAAGTCTGTATATGAAAAGTATAATTTCAATAGTGAAGATATTCCAAATAAGAATTATGCTTCTCTATATAATATATTTACAATGATTAAAGTAGGATTTAATAGGATTAAACATTATTCGTTCATTCGTAAATTAAGTTTATTATCATTCTTTATTGCTGGTATTATGATTATGTATAGTTTATCTTCAATTGTTGGAGTTTCAAAAGTTCATTTAGAAGACTTTAATAAGGATGACAATACATATCTATCGATAACTAGTAATGATGGTGATTCTTTAGAGAAAAAGATTAGTACTTTAGATAATATTAATTTTATGATGCCTGGTAAGATGAACTATGAATTCCAAATTCCTGTTGATGATATATTCCAAACAACAGGCTCAAGCCAATATTTTGAAGCTTCATTAGGAAGTAGTGCAACTTTAACTGAAGAAGATTTAATTCTTGGAAATTTACCAAATACGGGAGAAATCGTAATTGATAAACGTATATTTGATAAAGTTTCTGAAGAAGGTATGATGGGAAATAGTTTGTTACTTGTTGGAATTGATTCCGTTGATAAATTAATTGGCCGTAAAGTAAAATTGGGGCTACATACTGAACTTACGATTGTTGGTGTTACTGATAAAGTAATTACGGAAGTATTTGTTAACCCTTCAGACTTGTTTAGGGTAGTAATGGATTCTTCTGACTATGAACCATTAGAATCAAGTGAGTTCGGAGATATATATTATTATCAAGATAAGATTGAATTAAAGTCAGGTAGATTACCTAATACTAACGAAGTTATCGTTCATGAGAGTTTGTCTTTAGCTTATCCACTAAATAAGAAGAGTGGTATAAAGCTTGGCAATACTGAATTAACAGTAGTTGGATATTATAAATCAAATGATATTAATTTTAATTTAGTTGATGAAAGTTCAATTAAGGAATATGCATTTGATACTAGTAATACATTTATTATTTCAAGTAGTAAGAAAACTGAAACTGTTAAGAGCTTAAGAGATTCAGGTATTCTTGCAAATGATTTATATGATAAGAATTTTAAAGAATATGATAATGGTAGAAAAGATTCTATGAATTCATCAATTATTTCGACATCAGTTATTATTGTAATTACTTTATTTGAAATATTCTTTGTAATCCGTTCTTCTTTCCAATCTCGTATAAGAGAAGTAGGTATATTAAGAGCAATTGGTGTTAAGAGAAGTGATGTCTATCGTATGTTTGCTGGTGAAATCATAGTTGCTACAACACTAGCTGGATTAACGGGAATTATCTTATGCTATGCATTCATATATTCTTTAAGTGATATTCAAATGGTTGCTCGTGTAATGTCATCTAATCCACTTTTAGTATTAGTTTCAGCAACTATTCTATATGTATTTAATACAATAATTGGACTCCTACCAGTTTGGTTAACTGTTAGATCAACTCCAGCTACAATATTAGCTCGTAAAGATATTTAATACATATTAAAAGACTTCTATTTTTTAGAAGTCTTTTTCTTTATTTCTTTTTTTATTTCTGTTATCTCATTTATCTTTTTTTCTTCTGTATTATAACCTATTATTTTAATAATTATAATTGGTATAAATAATGCAAAAGTTATTAATGTATCCATTAAGCTTCCATTTACATTAATAGATGGAATAATCATTAATACGATACAACCAATACTTAAGAATTCATATTCTAACTTTTTATAGATTAGAGAAGCAAGAGTTAATAAACTTGCAAAAGATAAACTAAATAATATGAGTGCCCACCAACTTTGCGAATATACTGAAGTTATTAATTTTTGAGCATCTTCAAAAAGAGCAGTATTACCAAATATAGTTGAATCTTGGTAAACAAGAGCTAGAGTAGCAACAATACTTATTATTATTTGAGCAACACAAATAAATAGCATGTATTTGCTATGAGAATTAAAAAACTTTTTTATAAAATCACTTCCTTAGAATAATTATAGCATATATATGTTATAATATAAATGTGATTATTATGAGGAAGAAAATATTATTAATTATTTTAGTTTTATTAATTATGACTACAGGATGTAGTAAGAAGTTAGATAAAGAAATTGTTCAAAAGCAAGAGATTGTTATTAAGAATATTGGTGTATCTAATGATAACTATTATGTATATAATAAGGATAATAGATATTATATTTATTTTGTCAGTGATACTAATTATACTGGTTATTTATATATCTTACATAAATCTGAGAATGAGTACAAAGACTACAAAGAAAAATATAAGGGAGACATAAACGCCAATATAAGTTTTAATGATGAATCTTATTTAACCCAAATTAAAGTAGATAGTGGAATTGTTAATGATAATCTAAAGAGTAATTTAGATAAAAAGTATAAAGGTTATGAATTAGTAAAATAAAAAAAGAGTTTTAAACTCTTTTTTTAATTGAACCATAATGTATCGATCTTTAAACTTGTAGATACAGGTAATGGACTAGGTAATGGTAGATTAACTAGTAATGGAACTTTAAATGCCGTACCAAATACTAATCCCATTCCTGGATGTAATGTTTTAATCTTTTCGATTGTTTCATCAGTAACATTAGATGAAATGCCTTTAACAATCTCTAAATCTTCCGGATAGAATAATCTAAATATAATGAAGTTAGAACATTGAGATAATGCTGTCTTTGATAACTCATTAGGTCTTTGTGTAATGAATCCTAAAATAGTTCCATATTTACGACCCTCTTTAGTAATTCGATCAAATATATTATATCCAATTACATGAGTATCTGAGTCATTTTGAACATATCTATGTGCTTCTTCTAGTAATATATGAATTGAATAAGATCCACGATTTTGTAATGAAGTAGTATATTCAAAGAATATTCTTGAGAATATCTTAGTAATTGCTTTAGCAAATTTATCATCAAGGAATGATAGGTTAACATCAACTAACTGAGCAGTTACTAATTCCCCATTCTCAGGAGCTTTAAAGAAATCTTCAACGAAGTTAGGTAGGGAAACATATTCACTGAATTCAAAGTATTTTCCTTGTTCCGAATTGATAATATTTTGAAGTCTACTCTTTAAGATATTATTTCGATCATGAGCTATTTCACTAGTTAATGAACCTTCATCGATAAGAGCAAATTCAAGTGCATAATATAAATCTTGAAGAGTATAACAGATAACTCCTTGCAATTCCATTTGTTCAATACTTACTTTACTAAATTGTTGCATGAAACTAATTACTTGATTAATAGCATTAATTTTACCTTGAGCATCGATATTAAGACATTGTCTAAGTGTTCTCTCATAACCAGGTTCACGAATGATTGAATCAAGATTAAATGTTGGTGTATTATAAGTTGTTAATAGAGATACAACTTGATCACGCATTTGATTAGCAGTTTTACCACTCGATAAAATATCTAACGCACTATTGGCAATTATATTATTTTTAAAGTCTTCCGCATGAGGATCTTCGGATGTAAATATTTTTGCTAACTTAATGGCTTTTGATAATACTGGCAATTGTGAAGGTTCAGTTGCTCCTAATAGGATAGCTAAGTCATCAACCGATAATAGATATGCTGGAATAGTTAATAATTCTCCGTCTCCAAATTTTCCTTCCGTAGTATATTTCTTAAAGTGCAATCCATCAACATTATTCATTTCATTAAATGTATTACAATATTCACCATAAACATCGAATAAACACATATGAGCATTTTTAGGAATACTTTCTTTAGCACTTAAGAATACATTTTGCAATATTCTAGCAACTCCACAACTTTTACCTGATCCTGAATTACCTAGAATAGCAAAGTGATTAGCAAAGAAGTTATTTATATCACTAGTAACAAAATATTCTTTATATATTGGAGAAGATCCAAATAATAAAGTATTATTATTCATAAAATTTTGATTACCTAAAATAGTCTCTAATTCTGATTTAAATATTATTCTAGGTACTGTATTTACACTAGGTTTTTTAATAACTCCATTTGAGAATATATCTCCATTAATTTCACCAATAAGTAATATTATAATCTTTTGTGTATCAATACCTATTATTTCTCCAACAATTTTATGATCAGTTTCCGAGAATACAACATGATAACCAATATAATTAGTATCTGCTATATGTTTTAAGTTTTCAATTATCATCTTGCTTCCTTCGAAGCCTAGAATTCTACCAAACATTTGCCTCACCCTTATTCTATATATAATAAGAATATCATAAATACTCTATTTTTTCTATATTAAATTATCTTTATTAATTAATATTTGTTTGATATAATAAACGTGTAGTTAAGAGTAAAGTAGGGATTTATATGAATGAGTCATTAGAAACTGAATTAAAATCACTTTCAATAAGTGAATTAAATGATTTATATGACTTTTTAAAGGATAAGAAAAAGAAAATATTTTCAACTATGAGATATGATAAAACTTTATTCATTGAAAGTAATATTGAATCGATAACTAGTTTAAAAAGATGGATTAGTAATTTACAACATAAAAATAAAGATAAATTAAAAGATTATATTAATGAATTTATGTTGATTCTTAACTATGTGGAAGCATTAAAAACAAAAAAAATAGAAGAATTTATTATAAGTGAAGATACGGATTTATTAAATGAACTTAATAGTAAATATGATACATACTATAGTATTATTCGCTTAATGGGTAGTAAAGAAGATTATGTAGATCGTATTTGTTTATCTGAGTATCTTTATAATATTAAAATAAATAAAGATGTTAATGAAAACTTAAACTTTATTATTAATAATCTAAAAAAGAGAAAAATTAAAATAGAACTTAAAGATTTTGATTTTATATTATGTGTCTATAACTATATACAAGAGTTCTTTAAACATTCTTATGAAGATGATAAAAAGGAAATGGATAATATTTTACAAGAATACTTTGAAAGTACTCCTAGTTTCCATTTATGTCTATATGTAACTTTATTATATATTTTAAATAGAAAGAAAAATGAAATATTAAAATATTTAGATACTAATATAAAAAATAAATTAGATAATGTTCAAAGTAATACGATTGATATTTTTAATAAATGTATTAAAGTTAGAAAAGAATATATTAATATTTTAGGTAATGACAATAAGACTTTAATAGATTATTTCATGAATAATAAAAAGGCATTACCTCTATATGAAGTTAATAACAAGAAAATTAAATCTATGATATCCAGTATATCTAATTACAATATATATAAGAATTATACTTTGCAAGATCGTATATTCTATAATAATAATTTAATTGAATTCTATTGGGATCTAGATGAATATAAATTCGTTAATGATTATAAGTATCTATTTAATTATGCAGAGAATATTAGAATGCAAAAGTTTAATATAAGAGAATATAATAATATTATTAAAACTATTAATGTTTATTATAAGAGAATAATTAGAGCTAATAAGAAGTTAAAGAGTTTGAATAAACAAATGAATAAAGTTCTTGTTATGGAATCGGATCGATTCTATGGTATTCAAAATAATATTAAATCGGTTAATGGTTATATTGATGATTTAGTAGATAATCTAATTGAAGCATTTGATAAATATGATAATTTAAAAATATTAAAAAATATGCATGAAGATATTGATGATAAGTCAACTATTCATGATGTATTAAAGGTATTAAATAATAACTATAATGTTCTTGTAAGTCTAGCTAATGAGGATACTGAGAAAGTGCTTGATATGGAATATTTTCATCATCTATCTCTTTTAGATAATATTTACTTTAATCATATAGATTCCATTAAATATCTAATAGAACAAAAATATAATTTATATAATATATTTATTAGTATTCCTGATTTGGATAGTAAAGAGTATCTAGAATTAAAAGAAACACTTTCTATACTAATTAGATATTTAACTCTACTTAATAAAAATATATCTACTGAAGATATTAAGATTATACTTAAGAGTAAGAAAGATTAGTAATAATCTTTTTTTTATGTTATGATATTAAATCAATAAAGGTGATTATATGGAAATAAGAGATTTAATTCAAAGAGATATTGATAGACTATATAAAAATGTATATATTTCTAGTAAGACTAAAAAAGAACTTTATTCTCGTGATTTTTCTTCTATTTCTATATTAAATCAAATGATTAATGGTTATTCATTAGATAATCCTTTTCCGATTAATAAAAGTCATCTTTTAAGTGAAGATATATTAAATAACTTTGATAAGCTATATAGTATTTCATTCAAATCTATTAAGGGCTATCAGGAAATGAATTTTAAGTTATTTGAGGGTATGGATACTAATCTTTCTTTGAAAGATAAGAAGTATATATTGAAAGGTTTCTTAGATTATTTAGGTACTCCTTTTATCGAACTATATAAAGATTTAATAAGAGATAATCGTATATTATTTGTTGATGATGATTCTATTGCTGGAGAAGCTATATGTCTTCCAACTTTAGACTCTTATTATCTTTGTATAAGTAATTATTTTTATAAAGATTTAGTAGATATAGAAACAATAGCTCATGAATTATCCCATATTTATTCATTAAAGTTCTTATCTAAATATCGAAATCCAAAATATAATATCATATATAATTTTTATGGGGAAACTATTTCTCTATTAGTAGAATTATTATATTACTATTATTTACTTGATCATCATATGTTTGAGAGAATTATTAGAAGACATAGAAATGAATTAGATGCAATGATGTTGTATCACTATAAAACGATATATTATCTCTATCATGTATTAGAGATGGATAATATTAGTTTTGAATGTGATAATATTAATTTTTCAATTGAAGGTGATGTTCATCTTGAAGGCTTTGAAGGTGAATACTATCAGTTTGGAGAAGAACATAAAAAGGGTGATTTAACCTCATTTAACTATGCTGTAAGTAATATAAAAGCTCACGAATTATGTGAGCAAGTACTTAATGGAAAAGCACCAATAAAAGTAATAAATGATTTTTTGATGACACTTCAATACGAAGGATTACTTGCAAGTGATGAAATGAATCCACACAAAATGCTTGAAAGTGTTAAGACTAGAAATAGAGAATTAAAGCAATTATATAAGCATTAATTCTTTTTTTCTAATGAACGAACAATATGTTCTAGATGACTATCTCTTTCATCTTTAGGTATTTTACTATAGTCAATTGGTTCCCCAAAATTAATTGTTATTTCCGATAATGGTCTATAAGTACCTCTTATACCGAATGGAACAATTTCTTTTTTGGCCATTACGGCAATAGATGCAACTCCATTTTTAAATGGTTGATAAACTTCTTGTTTATGGGTTTTACCTTCGGGAAATATGCATACATTTTCATTATCTTTAAGTAGATTAATTGATGTTTTAACAGCTTTCAAATCAGCTTCATTAGGATTAATCGGAAAAGTACCTAAAGTTCTAAAGAATAATTCCCATAAATAATAACGATAAAGTTTTTGGTCTACCATGAATCTAATTGGTTCATCAATTAAACTAATTAAGACCCATGAATCTAAAATATTTAAATGATTTCCTGCTAAAAGAAAATTATTATCAGGAATATTATTTAGTCCATTTGCGTTAATCGTATATACATTATTCATGAATACTTCGACAAACTTTTTAAACTTTTTATAAAATTCAATATTATATTTAACTTCCATATTTCCCCCAAAAACTAATTTTTCGCATATTATAGCACAAAGGAACATAATAATTTAATTTTTTTCCTTTAAAAATTCACAATTATAATCTATAATACTAATTAGGAGGATATGTATGAAGAGATTCGAAAAGACAATCGAGAATAAAAAAGGGAATATTATTACTAATAATATTAAGTTTATTGTTGGTTTTTGTGTAGGTGCATTATTAGTTGGTGTAATAATGGCTATTGTATGGCCTGATCGCATTGCTAAATTATCTAATGGAGAAGAAGAAATTGTAAGTATTGGAAACCATAGTATTACAGCTAATAATCTATATGATGAATTAAAGAAGGGTGGTTCTTTAGATGCAACTCTTAATTTAGTTGATCAATATATCTTAACGGATAAATATGATTTAGAAGAAGAAGCAAAGAAATATTCTAAAGAAAAATCTGTTGAAATCTATAAACAATTTGAACAATATTATGGGTATTCAAAAGTTGAATTCTTAGAGAATAATAATTTTGAAGATGAAGATGCTTTCTTAGATTATCTTTATTATGATTATTACTATCAAAGATATTACAATGATTATACGGAAGGATTAATAACTGATGATGATATTAATGATTTCTATAAAGATGATGTATTTGGAGATAAGAAAGTAGTTTTATTCTCTAGTTCTGACGATGAAAAGATGTTAGAAAATATTAGAAGTGCATTGAAGAAAGGTTCATCAATATCAGCAATTAAGAAAAAGTATTCTAATGCTACTGTCAATGAACTTACTTTAACTTATAAAGATTATGCAGATTATTCTGAAGCATTATGGACTAAAATAAAGACTCTAGGGAAGAAAGAATATAGTAATGTTGTCGAAGATAGTATTCTAGGTAAAGTTGTCGTTTATGTTTCTTCAACTAGTAATAAACCAGACTTAAAAGATATTAAAGATGATTTAGTAGATGTTATTGTAACTAAGATGCAAAATGAAGATAATAATTTATTCTATCAAGCATTTATTGAATTAAGAACTGGTTATAATGTTGAATTTAAAGAGACAAATTTGAAAAAAGAATATGAAGAATTTGTAAAATCACATAAATAGAAGTACTTAAGTATTTCTATTTTTGTTATAATTAGATTAAGAATGGAGAGTAATATGAAAATTAAAGATTTAATTGCTAGAGAAATATTAGATTCGAGAGGTAATCCGACAGTTGAAGTTGATTGTGTTCTTGAGAACGGAGTAGTAGGACGTGCTAGTGTTCCGAGTGGAGCTTCGACAGGAAGTCGTGAAGCTTTGGAACTTCGAGATGGTGAATCAAGATATAATGGAAAAGGAGTTTTAAAAGCTGTTAACAATGTTAATACGATTATAAAGGATGCCTTAGTTGGTATGGATGCAGATAATCAAAGGGAAATTGATTATAAAA
>CAZKFB010000008.1:0-37068 GCA_964551965.1 uncultured Muribaculaceae bacterium | reverse complement strand
ACTTTTTGATTTTGTATAATTTTTTTATTAGCAGTGGATAGTTCCTCAATTAAATCCTTTTTGTCTTGTTCTGCTGTAATTACTTTTTTTAAAATTTCAGCCAAAGAGCTTTTCTGAGATGGCTTTAATGAAGTTTCTACATCTCTCAATGCTGGTAAATATAATAAATTAATGTTATCAAGAGTTTCTCTATCAATTGAGGCTAAATCTTCATTTTTTCCAATCTTTTCAACAACTTTATCATAACCTTTCTTATTTTTTTGTAAAAAATAACAGATACATAAAGAGGCTGAAGTTGTATCATTTTCATCTATTAATTCAAAAAAAGATGTCTGCTGTTCTTCGGATAATCCGGCAAATCTAATTTTTATAGTAATTTTATTTGCTTGATTTCCAAATTCATCAATATGAAAATCATCTTTTTTTATATAAATATCCCTTTTATATTGAAGTGAAGTTGCTACTAAACGTAATGCATCAATTATGGTGGATTTTCCAACATTATTCTCACCAACTAATATATTAATTCCATCATTTAAGGAAATACTAATTCCATCTGCGTTAAAAGTTCTAAAATTTTTAATTTCTAATTTACTTATATACATGTTTTACCTCTCTTATTCAAAATCTAGTTTAGGTAAAGAGTTAACAATATCTACTGTTTGAATAGATACATTTATAATTCTTAACAATAGATTAAATATATATTTTTCATCATTAACTTCTTTGCACCAATCATTAGGATCATTTATAATTCCACTTTTTTTATCTGTCGTAACTGCATACCTCTCCATAATCCATTCTATAGCGGATTTCCCATTAACAACATATTCATAAGCTTTTAAAGGAATATTAGAAATTGTTATTCTATCATTATAATCAATTGAAGTTTTATCTCCTTTTTTACTAAACTTCATTTTAGTAACTTTATATGAGGCATCTGTATATGCTGATATATTACATTTATTATATGGTTTTATTTTTTCATAATTTAGATGAAGTTCAATTAATTTTTTACCAGCATTTACAAATTTATCGAAGTCTTCTTTAACATCAACTAATGGTATTCTAGGAAGCTCTTTCATTAAATCAGAATAATAGTATTCTCTATAGTCATTAGAATGCAATATTCCATAAATATAATTGAAAATATCATCGCATGAATAATTTTCTTTATATTCTTCATAAATGATTTTTTGTAAATAATTACTTATATTATCTGTTTTAAACACAATACTATTAGAAAATAATGTATTCTCCTCTTTTATATACAAATACCTAGGAAAAACCTGAGAATCTCCTACAAAATGTAAATTAGGAATAATGTCTGTAACTAATGCTGAAAAACCATTACTATTCCCACATAATACAATAGCAATATTATTATTTTTAAAATATTCTGAAGTTCTTCCTGGACGTTCGATTAAATCATTGGAAAAATATAATTTTTCTTTGCAAAATGGTCTATATGCTGAATCAAAAATGGAACTATCTTCATAAGTAATTTGCTGATTTTTCATGCATTTTTTCTTTAAGCCATCTGACCAACTAATATTCAATGTATCGTTTGATAATGATTTGTTATTTTTCCATAATTCTCTTTGAGAATTATAGAAAGAAATAGTTCTTTTAATATTATCTTTCAATATTTTTTCACTAAAATTATATGTCCATACATCTCTATTTGTGGATACTCCTATCGCATAATCATAAAAATATGATTTGTTTGTCTTTTTATCTCCTAATGGAATAAAATTTTTATAGTCTGACTTTCTTCGATTAATCCAATCATTATTTTCATCTGGGATTATTTTCTTCCATTCAATGTTAAAAACACCAGACTTTTCTTTTATAATATTAAATTTCTGTTCTCTATTTAGATAATCACCAATATCATAGTAATGAATAAATGAATCTTTTTCTTTGTTCATATTTTTAACTAAACATGTTATTGCTATAGGAGTTCTACTTCCAGAACCAAAGATTTTTCCACCTTCTTTTCGTGATAATTCTCCCTTTGTTCTTTGATCTCCTCTTAGATTAAATATATAGATAGATGTAAAATCTTCCAACAAACTTTTCCTAAAACCATCCATTCCTTGATTATCTATAAATGAACCATTAGTTATAAATGAAACAATGCCTTTTTCTTGTATTCTATCAGAAGCCCATTTAAATGCACGAATATAATTGTCATATAATCCTTTTTTTAAGTTTGCTTTTGAGTTTTTTGCATAGGAGTCAGCAATTCTTTTATCTAATTTTTCGTAATGTAAATTTCCAGCATCATCATTAGCAGACTTTTGACCAATAGAATATGGAGGATTCCCAATACATACTGTAATAGGCAAATCTTTTTGTTTTTTTGCTCTTTCACTATTTTCAGGTAAAGCTAAATCATTAACCTTTTTAGTCCATTCATTTTCATTGTAGTCTTCATATAACTGAAAAGTATCAGTTAATACAATACCTTCAAATGGAATATACATTTCATTATTTGTTAATTCATGAAAGGCTTCTTCTATATTAATTGCAGCTATATAATATGCTAATAATACTATTTCATTTGCATGAATATCATTAGTGTATTTATATAATAAATCTTCTTTTTTGATTATCCCACTTTGTAATAGTCTAACAATAAAAGTCCCTGTACCAGTAAAACCATCTATAATATGAACTCCATGATCTGATAATGATTTTCCAAATTCTTTATTCATTAAATATTCAACACTATTAATAATAAAATCAACACATTCAGTAGGTGTATAGACAATTCCTAACTTTTCAACTTCTTTAGGAAGTGCTGTTTTAAAGAATTTCTCATATAATTCTAAAATTATCTTTTGTTTTCCCTCAGCATTATCTATTCCTGAAGCTCTTTCTTTTACACTATCATAGAATTTTTTCAATTTTTCTTTTTCACTATCTAATTGTTGCCTATCTAATACATCCATCATTTTTTGCATAGTTTGTGAAACTGGATTATTTTTAACAAACTCATAGCCTTCAAACAAAGCATCAAATACTGGCTTTGTAATTAAGTGTTGTGCTAACATTTCTATAGCATCTTCTCTAGTAATAGAGTCATTAAGATTTAATCTTAATCCTACCAAAAATTCACCAAAAGATTCATCAATTTCCTTATTTCCAGAATTTAATAATATTTTTATTCTTTCTATGTGAGTAGCTGCAATTTCTGCTATATCTTTAGCCCAAGTTTCCCAATAAACTCTTGAGCCAACTTTTTTAACCATTTTAGAATAAATATTTTCTTTCCACTCATCAAAATTCTTAAGATCTAATTCTAATTGAACTTTTTTTCTTATTTCACCTGTATCTATAACTTTTTTAGTTTTAACCCCATTGTCACTATCTTGCTTTTTAAATGAACCTACACCGACAACTTCAATCTGATCTGGTTTCTTTTTATTTAATTCAATTTTATTAATTGTATTATTAAATCTATCATCGTGAGCTCTTAACGCTTGTAATACTTGCCAAACAATTTTATATTTTACATTATTATCTAAAGCATCTTCAGGATTTTCATTAGCGGAGACTCCAATTGGTAGTATCACATAACCATATTTTTTTCCTTCAGCTTTTCTCATAACACGTCCAACAGATTGAATAATATCTACCATACTACTTCTGGGATTTAAAAACATTACAGCATCTAATGCAGGAACATCAACACCTTCTGATAAACATCTAGCATTAGTAAGTATTCTACAATTACCATCTTTAATATTATCTTTTAACCAATTAATTTTATCTTTTTTCTCTAGTGCATTAAATGTTCCATCTACGTGTTCTATTGAAATATTTACAAGTTTCTCTGTATCAGCGCTATATTTATTACCCTTGACATGTTCTTGTATTATTTTAAACATTTCTACTATCTTTTTAGAGTCATTTATTGTATTACAAAATGATACTGCTCTTTTCATAGGTTGTGGATCAGTTAAAAAACTAGTTTGATCATCAAATAAACTAATTTTTGATAGTCCATTCCAACACCCCATTATTTTAACAGAATCTTCCAATTTCAATTCATGATTTTCATCTATCAATAAATCTTGTAATTCTTTTTTTACATATTCCTCATCTACAGCCAACACAAGAACTTTATAATCAGTAAGTAATCCATATTTAACAGCATCTCCAAAGCCTAATTTGTGAAATTCTGGGCCATAAATATTTTCATCATCCATAGAACATAAATAAGCATTTGCTTCATCTACTTTCATTTTAGCAGTGTCAGCATATATTCTTGGAGTTGCTGTCATATATAATCTTTTTTTTGCTTTTATAAAATTATCATCATGAACTTTAACAAAAGAGCTTTCATCCTCATCACTTAAAGTAACACCAGTAGTTCTATGTGCTTCATCACATATTATTAAATCAAATTCTAATCCTGTCTCTTTTTGAAATTTTGAAACAACATCTATAGATTGATATGTTGAAAAAATAAAATTTAACGGTCTATCATCATTATTTACTATTTCATACCATTCTTTTAACCTTGTAACATCAGTAGTAGAAGGAAAACCAAGTTCTATTGAATTTTCGCCTTTTGATGCTTTATTATCACTACATACCACTGCGGCATCAAAGCTATATCTGCATTGTGCTGACCACTCAGTTAAAGATTGACTTGCAAGTGCTATACTTGGGACTAGAAATAAAACATTTCCTTTACCATTTAATTGTTCTTCCGCAATTCTTAAACTTGTAAAAGTTTTGCCAGTACCACAAGCCATAATCAATTTTCCACGGTCATAATTCTTAAAACCATTAAGAACATCTGAAATAGCATCTATTTGATGTTTTCTAGGACTCTTTTTATCTTTAACTTCCATTTTTTTAGACATCAAAGAATATTTTTTCCAATCAATTTGGGATTCTAATAAGTCTGCTATTCCCAATCTTCCAACCTGAGGATCTTGGTTTCTAAGTTCTATTTCTGCATTTTTGTTATATTTATCAGTAGTAGAAGCAATTAAACGGTAACTATATTTTGTTGGTTTACCATCAACATAAAACATTTTAGATGAAGAGGCCAAAAATGTATCAACATCTTCTTTAGAAATAGTATGTTCTTCGTCATAGAACTTGCATTGAATTGCCCAATACTCATTTGTGTAAGTTTTGGCCACTAAATCAATTCCAATATCACCTATATTTTCCCTATAAGGAAAATCTTTCCAAGTCCAAACATTTGATAAAGTATTCCAATATTTAGGCTCAGATTCTAAAAACATTTTTATTAATTTTTCAAATGCTGTCCCCTTATCCCTCTCATTTCCAAATAAGCCTCTAAGCTCATTCAATAATTCTGTTATAGTCATTTCTACTACCTCCTAAAACAACTCTTTAATTATTAAATCTTCCAAATGTAAATTATTATTTTTACCTAATAACAAATTCTCATAAAACTTAATTAAATAACTATCATTTTCTTTTATATTTAATTTGTCATTACTATAATTATTTCTAACTAATGTATTTCTAAAATATTTTGAATTAGCTTTAAACAAAGAATAGTTTAAATTATAACCCAATTCTTTTAAATAATTAATCATAAATATTGCCGTTGTTCTAGTATTGCCTTCCACAAATGGATGCACTTGCCAAATACAAGAAGTAAAATTAGATATACTTATTATTTTATCTGATGCATTTAATTTACTATAATCTTCTTGTCTTTCATCAGAAAAATCATAAATAAGATAATCTTTAATTCTATTATAATCAGAATATACTACTGTATCACCGTTTAATATTTCTTCAGCTTTTGAAATATTAACTTCTCTAAATTTCCCAGCAAACTTATAGACGTCTTTAAATAAAAAGTCATGAACATATTTATAAAAATCTATCGTTAAATAAAACATATCATTTTGTAATATTTGCATAATTCTTAATGATACAAAATCACATTCATACTCATCTCTATTATAGCTATCATTTAGATCATCATAGTACTTCTTTAACTTATTTTCTAATTCATCAAATGATATTTCGTTCTTAATATTTAATTTCACTAAATCTTTCATATATTCAGAAGGTGTTAAATTATCAACTTGCTGTAGTCCAATTGCCATTTCCCATTTTGATTCTAAATCAGATTTATCATTCTTTATTTCTATATATTCGTTTACTTCAGAGTCTAAATACTGCTCATTCATTATTTCACCTTCTTTGCTTAGCAAGTATTGAAAAGTTACTCCCACCAGCACTTTTCGCGTATTATGGGAGCATTCCCAATCCCTATACTGCTACTAATTCTAAATTCAATTCTTTTATAAAATCATTTAATAAAAACATTATTTGATTTACTTCTAGCTTATTTGCATAGCTATTCTTCTTGGAATAAGATTTCCAGTTTGTTTTTATTCTATCACTATCAATGATTGATTTAATAATTTCGCTATAATCATTTAAGTATTCAAAAGAATCTCTTTTAGTAAAAGTATTATCAATTGCATCTTTGAATATATTTATATCAATTTCATTTCTTAGCTTTGTTAAAAAGAAATATATGTCATAATAATCTTTCATTCTACTATTATACTTTCCACGTCTTAAAACAGTTTCTATTTTTTCAGCTAGTATAGTTTCAATATTATAACTATTGATTAAAATACTTCTATCTTCAAATAATAAAGGATATTTAAACTTCAATTCTTTTGGTGTTACTTTGTCTCCAGTTGATATATCAATTTCTAAATTCACTTTAGTACTATTTACTCTACCAGTAATATGATATTTATTTCCCCCATACTCATCTTCTTCTCTTATATCAGTAATACTTACAATATCAAATTTAACTCCATCATTTAAATCAATAGATAATATCTCATTTAAAACATTTACCATTTTATCTTTTGAAATATCTATACCAGTAATTGTAGTGTCCATATCTTTTGTTGTTCTGTTTTCTACGCCAAACATTGCAGCAAGTAATAATCCGCCTTTTAGTATAAAATTATCTTGATATTTTGAAACGGATATTCTTTCCAATATTTTTTCAAACATAAATCTTTGTAATGATTCATAATAATTTAAATTATACTTATCTTCAAGTTCTTTTGCCTTTAATTTGATTACTTCTTCTACCATTTCATCATTACCTCCACAATTGTATTAACTTTTTCATAAATATTAAATATTTCAGCATATTCTAATAATTTATCAAGATTTTTATCTTTACTATGGAAGTAATAATCTAAAACTCTATTTTGAAGTTCCAAATCAAATTCTCCTTCAGTTCTTAACATATCACAAATACATCTTTCCGCATTATATACTTTTACTGGATTACCATTTGGGCTTAGAACTTCGATTATCCCGATATCATAATACTTGTCTGAAACATAATGAATATTATAATTTCCTCTAACCCTTTTATTTCTTGGCACCGTTATATCAATTTCAGTTGGTGTCTTATTAGTAAGATTTAAAATGTGTAATGCTGTATTATATGAAAATACTGCTAAAGGATACTTTTTTTGTAAAATAAAATATTCATCTTTAAGAATCTTTGTATCCATATATAAGCCATGACTAACTTTTTCTATAATATTTTTATCAATATACAATTGAATTTGAGATTTATAAATATTAAGTCCTAGTAATTCAGCAGTAGTAATATAACCATTATTTTTTTCTAAATATTCTATTAATCTTTTCTCATTATTCATAAAATCACCTATTTACTTTTGTACATACATTATAACATTTTGCCGAACAAAAATAAATATAGATTGATCAACTTGTCGAAAAATATTTTTTTCTAAAAATTTAAAGGGTTTGGGAATTTTCCCACAATAGAAAACTTGGCGGGAGTAGGTTTTCAGTGCTGGCTAGGACAATATTTTAATATTTATTGGATGCTAAGAAAATTAAAACTTCATTTTTAAAAATAAATTTCATAAAAAAACTCTACTTAACTACCTAAAATTAAATAGAGTTAAAAAAAATTTAACAATATGAATCAATTATTTCATTTAATTTTTTATATGCTTTTGTATAATCCTCATCAGTTGTTGGGTTTCCATCAGGTATTGCTTCAAATCTATATGCGTAGGTCAATTTTCCATCATATATGTCATATAAATCATTATAAATAAAATTACTTAAATCAGTATAAATTTGTATTTTTCCAATAATAGGATATTCTTTTTTTAAAGACAAGATCACCTTATCATGCTCTTTTTCTGCTATTTCCCATAATTTTTCTTCTCTTAACGAAAGATCAAGTTTTTCAAAATCAAACCATAAATCATTAAAACCATTTGTTTTGTAAAAATATTCTAAAAATTCTATTAGTGATTCATATACTCTTTTTACCGACATCAATTCAACATCTGATAGTTTTTTCATTTTTGTATCTCCACCCTTCTTACACAATAGTACATCCTTTTCACACCCAAAATAACTTGCTATATCGTTAACAAGATTTAAATCATTAGGACTATAAGTTTTATAACGCCAACTATGAACTGCATCTTTTGATACATTAATGGCATTTGCTAACTGTTCTTCCATATCTTTAATCATTAATCTATCCTTATTACATTTTCTATTAAACATATCATTAAAAATATCATGATCAAAAAAGTAAAAAAAATCTTTGTATTTATAAGGTTTATTCATAAATCCTCCTTTCATGCTACTATGATAAAATAAATTATTAAAAAAATAAAGTTTGACTTAATCAAACTCTATAGGCTTTAATTGTTATACATACTTTGTTACACTTTGGCTATCGCCACCTCCTGCATTGATGTGATTAGATATAAGTATTACATTCTTATCTTTACCAAAAAAGCTCATAGCTTTAGCTACTCTATCTTTAGGAGATAAAGTCATATCTTCTTCTCTAGTCATATATACAGGTATACCTAATCTCTTAAACTCTTCATACATTATCTTACTTATAGCTAGTGTCATATCCTTTTCAACAATATCATTACCCACAGCGCCAGAATCAATACCTCCATGTCCAGGATCAATTACAACACCAAAATTCATTATTATCACCTAAAATAGTATATGAAAAAAAGAACCTAGTGGTTCTTTTGATCGTGTTGCTTATCAAAAAGATAAAGTAGAAAAAGTACAACTAGTTCTTCTTTTTTCTTATTATCAGTTACTTTCATAGCTTCATCAATAAAATCTGTTCCCTTTTTAAAAGTTTTTAACAATTCATCGCCTAAAGATTCCTCATATAAATACTTATAATACTCTCTCTGTTCTTTACTCATTCCATTAATAGAACTCATAATCTTATTTATTTCCATTGTATTGTCCTCCTTTATTATAAATGCTGTACGCAAATATATCATAGAACATATTAATATGCAATCCAAACTCTAAATTACTATTTTACATTTAATTATATTATTATCTAGGATACATCATAATTAACATACTCTTCAAAATATCCTTATTTTCACTTAATATATCACTTATATCCTCTATCATTTTTATAATTGCTTCATAATCCATTGCATCTTTTCTTTCCCACGAAGTACAATCATCGTTATAAATTGGGATATATCTATCAAACAACTCACTAGAATTATGAGTAATATTATCTCTAATACTATTTTTTATTTTATCACCATATAATTTGCTATAAATTCTATTAACTTCTTCATATAATTTTTTATCTTTTTCTTTTAGTTTTTCACGAACTTTTTGTTTAAATGAAATATCTGAAGTTATTCGAAAATCATATAAATAGTTAATCACATACATGGATTTATCATAAATTGAATAAAGCTCTTTAATAGTTTGCTCCAAGTACTTTCTACACCAAAAATCATATTCATTATTGTTAAACTTACCAAAATACCTATGATATTTAAGGCCTAAACAATAATAATATTTTGCCATTACAATCTCGTTATTATAGTTTGTAATAGCCTCTTGCACTAAATAATCTTTATAATTATCCCTATTCCAATATTGCCAACCATTTTTGGGTATTTTTAAAATAGGTAAGCTATACATTTTATCTATACAATTAGTTGACCTCAGTTCGCTTTTTGTTGGAACTAATATATAGTCAAATAAATCTTTTTCCATGAACTCTCCTTTTCATTAGTTTAATTATTATATTATCCAAAAGACACTTCCAAAGTATATTATTGTAATTAATATTATATAGATAATGATTTACCACAACTATTACTTTTTGTTGGATTTAATAGAATACGAATATCAGGATCTATCACAAAACCAAAATTCATATAATCACCTAAAATAGCATATGAAAAAGAGCCTAAAGGTTCTTTATTGTTATAAATCTTATATAAGACACTAATTAAATTGTCTAAGCAAATCCCTGACTATACTATCAACTCGCTCCAATTCCATATTTGGCAAAACGCCCGTATGCATAATAATATTTCTAGCCATTTCTAAGTCATCCATTCGCGAATTTATCCATTACTGATTTGGAACGATGTCAGAAAAGTCATCCCAGTTATTTATAATTATTTGAGTTAAATTGCCCAACATTGTGTAACCAATATTAGAAGTAGATCTATTAGAATAATATTTATTAATCTTTTCTTCTTCTTTTAAGTTATCAACTTCCTTTTTTACCTTGCTTGGAACACATTTTTCCCACCAATCAATGCCATGATTTTCTGATAATCTTTCAACAATAAATTCTCTTAACATATTTTCAACACAATAAATAGATTTGTATACTTCAGACATATTATTAGCATCGTTCCAAAGTTTTGGACTGAATGAATTATCAACAATTCTATCCACCTTATTATCAGAAATAGAAGAATCTAGAAATATACCTTCCTTTTCTAATAATTTTAAATTATCTCGAGTCAATAATGCATCAAAAACAAAGTTTTTCAGATCGTTAATTTTTTTCACTTAAATAAGTTTTCCTTTATACTTTTAAAGATTGCATTATAAACACTAATGTCATTTGTTGCAGGTAAATGAATTTGTATATTATAATGAAAATCAGCTTTTAATTCGTCCGAATTACTTACTGCATTATTACCAATGGAAACTGGTTCTATAACGTTATTATCTTCTTTTTGTTCATTAAGATTATTTAAAGATTCAGAAAAGTCAGCATAATCACATAAAGCCTTAAAAGTTGAAAAAATTCTTTTTACATCTTTTTCCTCTTTCCCGGTTACTCTAGATATTGCGCCTTTTATTTCATCTTCGTTACAATTATTAATATTAGTATTTATAATAAATAGTTCTGAATATAACTCTTTAATTTGTTTTGCAATTGTTTTTTTTGATAAACTCTTATCTTTTAAATTGGTGTATATTGTGTTAGGCGTACCATCAGAACCAACAAAATTTAATTTCTTTAATAATAAAGTAAATGCTCTATCGTTTGAACTTGAAAAGCCCATTTTTTTTAGAAACTCGTTAGTAAATTTATCTGGTACTGCAGCTGTTAATATCTTATCAAATATCATAGCAATTTTATTATTAGAAATCATATATGGATAATCTGTCATATCTATCACTCCTTCATTTTTATATTCTTGTTATCAAATTATTAAACTGATTCCAACCAATTATTCCATCTTTTTGTAATCTTCCAACTACAATTCCTGTTGAAATATTATTTCTTATAGAAAAATCTCTTATTATGTTCTCATTGAATACCACATGGTTCTTAACAAAATCATTATAAACGCTATCAGATATCAAAATATTTCTTGCAAATTCATCTGCTTCTAATTCAATATCATTTACTTCAGTATCTTCTAAGTCTACAAATACTTCTTTTTTACTGTGCTTAATTAAATGCGCAATTTCATGAAATAAAGTAAACCATAGAATATCATCTTTTTTCCCTCTATCACTTATCATTATTATGGCCTTTTCACATGATATTTTATATGATATACCATTGACATATGTGTTTGGTAAATGAGGTTCATAAATTAATGCAACTCCAGATTTTTTTAAAAGTTCCCTTATTAAATCAAGTTGTTCTAAAAAAGATTTATTTGCCAAGTTTCTGATTTTTTTTGAATTTTCCTTTAATATTTCAATATTAAATTTTGGATAATCGTCTTTATTAGATTGAATTTCTCCAAATCTCAACCAGCAATATAGAGATTCAAATGAGAAATTTTCGCTATTACTCTTTCTAAATGCTAGTTTTCTTTTTAATTCCGTATCAAAACCAAGAGAAGCAACAGAAAAAAATTTTCTCAAATTAATAATTTTCTCGTATGAATCTCTTGTTTTTTCAATCCAATCCCAATTACGTTTAGCCATTTCAGAATAAGGAATACTTTCTAAATATTTTTCATCCTCTTTAATTGACTCTATATCTCTTTGTCTCTCTATTGCTTCCCTATAACTACTTTCCAAATTATTCCAAAAGCTTGCAGGAATATTAAATACATATTCAAGTTTTAAAGCAGTTGAAGTAGTTATAGGAGCTTTCCCTTTAATAATTTCATTTATTGTTTTTTTATTTATTCCCGTTTTATTGGCTAGATCTAATTGCGTCATACAATTTGCATCTAATAATTCCAAAATCGTTTCCCCTGGTGCTATTACATATTCTTCTAATTTATCTAATTTACTCATAATGTTTAGACACCTCCATTATCTCTATTTCTTTTACTTCTTTTAAATTTTCTTTTATAATATTATTATCTTTCTGTCTAAAAATTAATCTATACTGATTAGTAATCCGTATGGCAAATTGGTCATTTCTGTTACCAGTTAATTTATGCCTTCTAAAAGGAAGATTACTTGGAACATCATTTAATGAATTAAAGGCCTTTAATTCTTTTATTCTTTGTGGTAATTTTTTTGCAAATTCAACTCCGTAGTTTTTAACCAATATATTATTATATTTGGGATTCTCACAAATATTTTTTAACTTTTCATTTTTGTACGTTAACTTCATCCTTCACTCCCCTCATTTAATTAACGTAATTGGTTAATTATATTATATCAAAAGACAGCAAAAAGTAAAGTATTTAATTTACTTTTTAAGTAAACTAAATCTTTTACTTAATATGATATAAAAAAAGATACTTTTATATTAAAGTATCTTTTTATCTCTATATAAATATGTAGGCGAAGGGAATCGAATCCTCATCTTTAATTTTGGAGATTACTATTCTACCATTGAACTACGTCCCCATGCAATTATTATAAACTATTTTTAAGATTATTTAAACTTCTTTTTTAATATATATTGAACTCTCTTTAACAAAACTTCCATTTATCTTATAAGGAGCAACTTCTCCACTTACAATTGCTTCAATTACTGCTTCTTCATCACATACTTCCCTTACTACTTTAGTTGCTTTACTATCTTCATATAAAGTACCTGATACAAATACTTTTTCTCCAACCTTATATTTATAATCATAATCATCTAAATGGTTTAATTTAGCATCTCTTATTATCTTAGGATAATCATAGAATGCTACATCTCCATCTACTCTTCCTTTAATTCCCGGAATTTCATCATATGAAGTGTTTTGCCACATTCCAGCTTCTCCCGTATAAGTAAACCTGTCATTCCATTCAGCAACCCATTTATCAAATGGATCTAATTCTCTTGAATCTAAATTACTTCTAAATCTATTTAAACTAGCATAGATAGCAACATAGTATCCATTTTTCTCTATCTCTTCACAAAAGTATTTAACTATCTCAATTAACTCTTCTTTTGGTAAAGCCATTTGTCTTCTTGCTTCAACATCTAAGAATATTGGATACTCTAACTTTTTATCTTTAACAAGTCTTAAAGTATGTTCAACCTCACTTCTTGCTTCATCTAAATTAGTGGCATAACTAAATAAATAAACACCAAACGGGATATTTAGTTCCTTACACATAAGAGCATTTCTCTCAAAGTAAACATCATCCTGACTAATTACATTATTGCCCCAACCACATCTAATAATAGCAAAATCAATATAAGGTTTTACTTTCATCCAATCTATCTTACCTTGATATGAAGAAACATCTATTCCTTTTCTCATATTATCACCTAATATATAATATGAATTTTATTTAATTTAGTTAATTATTTTAATCTTAATAACTTACCTATAGTATCAAAGGATTCACTATCTTGTAATACGACATCAAAATTTTTCTTAAATAACTCTTCATTTTCTTGAACATTAGATTCTAAAAATCCGAAGGTTAAATTATATTGGTTAGGTAAACAATGATCCATATTTAAATCGCTTAACTGATCTCCAATTAGTATTCCTAAAGGTCTACCATATAATTTATATTTGTCATCATCTTTTAATCTAATGATATTTTTATTCATACTATGTATAATATCACTTATCGAATCAACTATAACATCATCTTTAAAATCAAGAAAATTAGCTGATATAAACACATTATCGTAATAACATCCATTTAATTTCAATATACACTCAATAAAATTACCAATACCTGCTGAATTAATAATAAGAGGTATTCCTAGATCATTAAGCATATTAATAAATTCTACAGCACCACTTCTTAAATTTAAGAATCTTTTTTGCTTAACAATTGTTTCTATATCACTTTCTCTTACTTTATACTTTAACATTAATTTATAGCTTTCAAGAGCCCATTCCTTCATTAGTTTATATTTTTCAATATAACCTAAACTCTCATCTAATTCAATTGGTCGATAATGATCATGAACTACTGTTCTTTCTCTTTCATAATCACTTCCATATAAGCCGCTTAAACTAAATAATGCGAAAGTTGCTTTACTATCCCCCGTCGTAATAGTTCTATCAAAGTCAGCTACAACAAATATATCATCTTTATTTATGCCATTTAATTTCCTATTACCAGCTTCACTAATTGTAATCATATTATCACCCGTAGATGCTATTATAACACAAATTTCAAAATTAAACATTTAAAAAGATCACATCTAATGTGATCCCAAGCCCTTATGTTTATATTAAGCAAACAAAATGGTTATAAATCAGTATAATACTAACAATACTGACAATAATAATATATCATACAAGATTATCATATTCAATATTTTATTAACTTATATCTTAATAAGTTTTAGTGGTATTAAATAATTTCTCAATTATTATTATAATTTAATTATATAAGATATATCTTAATAATATATTTTTAAAGAAGGAGTATTGATATATGAATTCAATGCAGTTAGTTGGATTAAATACCAAATGGTATAGATATCAAAATAATTGGACACAAGAAGTATTTGCAGAAAAGACAAATTTTAAAATGGCATATATTTCAACAATAGAAACAGGTAATGCTAACCTTACATGTAAGAATATTGATAATATAGCCAAGACATTTAATATTAAACCTGAATTATTATTTGAGATTAACACTGCTACTAAAGCAAAAGAGTTACCTCAAAGAGTAGATATGTACATTAAGAAAAAGAATAAAGCGATTAAATCTAATTAATCGCTTTTTTATATAATAATACAAAGTGCATACAATAATATAGCAATTATAATAATT
Organism: uncultured Muribaculaceae bacterium; assembly: GCA_964551965.1. GTDB lineage: Bacteria > Bacillota_I > Bacilli_A > RF39 > UBA660 > CAG-582. The sequence continues at coordinate 21,549 of CAZKFB010000008.1, read as the reverse complement.
AACTTATTATTATATTCAACATCTTTTATTTTTATCTTATTAGTTATAAACATTTCTCTTAAGTATACAATCATTTCCTTTAGTTCATCATCAGATATACTAGAAGAAGAATTAAAGTATTTTATCTTAACTACTCGTTTATCTTTCATATGAATCTTATAAGTCTTTCTTGTACTAAATAAATTAAAGTATATAACATTTTCTACATAATCAATATCTTCAAACTTATATGTCTTATTAAAAGCCATTATCTTAGATGAATTAATAAGACCATTAACTAAACTAGTTTTAAAAGCATAGCATTTAATTAATACAGCTAATGAAACTAATGCACTTATTGAACCTACAACACCTAGTAGTATATCTTTACTTGTTACATGATATACAATTGCTAACGAAGCAACAAACATATTAGCTAGCATAAATATTAGTAAAAGAGTAAATACTTTATTTAATGTTTTAAAGGCATAACAATCAGGTAAATTATTTTTATAATCCTCACTACTTCTTGTACACACATTATTACTTAAATATTTATTAGTAGTAACCGGATAATATAAAATATCATTATCTCGATATAAAATATCATTTAATACAACAATACTATTATCTAAAAATAATTCTTCTGAGTATTTATAAAAGTCATATTTAGAATTAAAAACACGATCTTTACTTTTTAAATTATGATAATTAATTATTGAATAACTTAAAGATTTATCTTCCAAAGTAAATACACTTAATACATAAGTCTTGCCCTTATACAAAACAACTATAGAATAATTTGGATCATATTCGTTAGTTACACTTTCAAATATCTCTCTTAATACCTGAAAATTAATAATGCTTACATATTTATAGTCCTCATCATTAAAACTTTTGCGCGCATCTAACATAACATCACTTCCATTGTAATATTAGTATAACATATTTATACTTGCTTTGACATAAGATTGACTAACAAAATCCATTTAATATTTAAATTAATAAAATATAACTATATAATAATAATAGGTGTTTTTTATGTTAAATGAAATAAAATATCAATCAAAAGATAATATAACTGATATTCATGCTGTGATGTGGATACCTACTACTAAAGTAAATGCCATTATTCAAATTGAACATGGTATGTCTGAATATATTAAGAGATATGCCGAATTAGCAGAAATCTTAAATGAAAAAGGTATATTAGTATGTGGGGAAGATCACTTAGGTCATGGAGAATCAGTAATTGATTCGGAGCACTACGGATATATAGCAGCTAAAAGAGGAGATAAAGTTCTTGTTGATGATGCCATAACTCTAACAGAAATAATGAAGAAAAAATATCCTAATGTACCTTATTATATATTAGGTCATTCTTTTGGTTCATTTATCGTAAGAAACTATATATCTAAGTTTGATGATATCAATGGAGTTATATTTATGGGAACTTCTTATCAAAACCAATTAAAGATGAATCTAGCAATTGCTTTTACATGCATTGAACAGTTCTATCATCATGGTTGGTTCTATCGTTCAAAGTTACTCCATAAATTAACTATTGGTAACTTAAATAAATACTTTGAAGACAAAAGAAAATATAGTTGGTTAACTAAAAATGAAGAGGTTATTACTTCTTTTGAGAAGGATCCTCTATGTGACTTTGAATTTACTTGTAATGCATATTTAAATATGTTTAGATTAATTAAACAATCTAATAAAAAGAAAACATATAAAAATACAAATAAAGACTTACCAATATTTATCATGTCTGGTAACGATGATCCGATTGGGGGATTTAAAACAGGCGTATTGAAAGTAGAAAAAATGTATAAGAATGCTAAATTCAAAAATGTTAAATTAAGAGTATATAACGGAATGCGACATAATTTATTAGATGAACCAGAAAGAATAATTGTTATAAATGACATTATTACATTTATAAATACTAACAATCTAAAAGTGGATAAATAATTATCCACTTTTTATAATCCTAAAATTAAAGTTGCTATTTGAAAATAAACAAGTAAACTACAAGCATCAACGATAGTTGTAATAAATGGGCTAGCCATTACTGCTGGATCGAATTTTAACTTCTTTGCAATCATTGGAAGAATACAGCCAATTACTTTAGCAATAATAATTGTTAAACATAAAGTAACACATACAGATAATGCTACTAAATAGCTTACATTATCTATTGTAATCATTTTAATAAAGTTTGCTACACCTAATACTACAGAACACAGAATAGCCACTCTAAACTCCTTAAATACTACTTTAAAGATATCTTTAAATTCAATATCATTTAACGATAGTGCACGAATGATACTAACACTAGTTTGTCCTCCAGCATTTCCTCCCGTATCCATTAACATTGGAATAAAGGCAGTTAATATTGTATATGTTGCTAACTTTTCTTCAAATCCTTGTATTATTTTACCCGTAAATGTTGCTGATACCATTAATAATAAAAGCCATGGAATACGAGCTTTAAAAGTCTCAAACACACCCGTCTTATCATAAGGTTTATCGACAGGAATAATAGCTGCCATCTTCTTCATATCTTCCGTTGCTTCTTCTTCAACAACATCCATAACATCATCGATTGTAATAATACCAACTAATCTTTCTTCAGAATCAACTACAGGCATAACTGTAATATCATACTTTTGGAAATCACCAGCAACTTCCTCTTGATCAGCATTAGTAAATACATACTTTATATTAGTATCAACTATATCTTTTATATATTTATTCTTATCATTAAATAAGAGATCTGTTAGCTGAATACTTCCAATTAATCTTCTCTTTTCATCAATAACGAAACAAGTTGTTATTGTCTCATACTCATCTTTATTACTCTTAATTATTTTTAAAGCTTCATATATTGATAGATTACTCTTTATTTCCGGATATTCAACTGTCATGATAGAGCCTGCCGAATCTTCCTCATACTTAAGTAATTTATTAATATCTTTTCTTGTCTCTTTACTACATAGTTTAAGTATTTTATCTACTATATTAGCAGGCATTTCTTCTAAGATATCTGTTGCATCATCAGCAGGCATATCATCAATTAGAGAAACTGTTTCACGATCACTTAAATATTCAATTAATTCTGTGGCAACACTTACATCTAAAAGAGTAAACACTTCTACTGCTTTATCTTTGCTTATTAATCTAAATACTTTAGCTAATTCACTTTTACTTAAATCGCTTAGAGCTTCAGCAATATCTGCTTCATCACTCTCTTTTAATATATTTTTTAATTGTTTATAATCTTTTTCTTCAATTAAAGATAATATTCTTTCTTCCATAATAACCTCCAAGATAATGATTTATTTTAATAATCGAGAGATACGAATCCATAAATTAAACCACTCCTTTCAGTTAAGTCCTTATAATTATACAATATTTATATTCAAAAAAAAAGGTTTAGTTTCCTAAACCTTTAACTAAGCTTTCTTCTTTGTTGTATTTTTCTTTGTTGTTTTTTTCTTTGTTGTTGAGCTTGTTTTCTTTGAATCAGCCTTCTTTGATTCTTTTTTAGTTTCTGTTACTTTTTCAGGTTGTTCTTCTACAACTTCTTCATCGTCATAGTATTTGTTTTTAGAACTTGAATAAATAACAGCAATGATGATAACAGTAGCAACTGCTAACACTATATAGCCAATTGCATTATTATCTTTCTTATCAGACATTTCACTAATTAACTTAGCAACTTCGTCTGTTTGTTGTTCATCATAAGCTTTTTTAATAGCCGCTTTTACTTCATCAGCCATAGTTGAACCATAACCAACCATGAATTTATTTCCAATTACATATGCAGGAACACCACCACTATAAGATTTACCATCTTCTTCTTTGTAATTGAAATGATTAGCAACAGAAAAAACTATATCAGAGTTTCCCTTTTCTGAAACCTCATAATCAACAACATTGAACATATCCCCGTAAGTTTTATCTTCTTTTAATTCATTTAAGAAACTGTGAAGATCTTGACAATGTGGGCAAGAACTACTATAGAAAACATAGATGTTAATTGGATTTTTATCTTCTTTTGCTTCTTCAGTAGTTGTCTTCTTTGGTGTCGTCTTCTTTGTTGCTTTCGTTTTAGTCTTTTTAGCAGCTGTAGTTGTTGATTTAGTTGTTGTTGTTTTAGCTTCAACTACCATAACTGGAGACATAACTAAAAGAACCATTAAAACAATACTAAGAAATTTCTTCATAACCATCTTCCTCCTTCTAATACTAACATAATTATATCATAAATTAATACTTATCAACCATAAATATTAATTTATTACCTATTTTTTAGATAAATAACAAGTATTACACCGGCTACTATTACAGTAACCGCTATAACGACGATTCCAATTACTTTTGTCTTATTAAGTTCTACACTCTTAGCATCAATATTACTATCAATTATATCTTGAACAATATCTTTTTTATCTTTGCTAAAATAGTTTTCTTTAACTAACTTCTTAATATCTTCTTTTGCACTATCAGGAAATCCTATCTTATAAGTATCACCAATAAAATATAATGGAATACCATCATCTATTTTATTTCCAAAATAATTTCTAACTTTTAAATAGATTTCTTTGTTTTCATCAAAGTTTTTATTTACCCCATATTTAGTATCATTATCTACACGATAATAAACTATTTCAAACATTTTATTATAATCTTTATCTTCCGATAACTCATTTAAATACTTATGAAGATTCTGACAATTTCCACACCATTCGGCATAGAATACATGTATTTTTACTTTATCGTTTTCTTTAGCTGATACTCCACCAACAATACAAAAAGATACAGCAATAATAATTAATATATTTAATAACTTTTTCATATCCATCCTCCAATAAATATTATACATTATATAATAAAAAAAACAAAGTATAATTACTTTGTTTATAATATTGGTAACGTTCCTAATCCTAAAGGAATACCTACTAGGTACCAAACTATTAATAATAAAATCCACATACCTAAAATAGATATTGCATAAGGAATTATTTGTTTAATACACTTTGTAACACTTACTCCATCTTTATCATATTTTTCCATATAAGAAATATAAATAACAAAGTATGCCATAACTGGTGTTAATCCATAAACTATACTACTTGCTGTTGAGAATACTAATTGAGCAAATTCAGGAGTAAATCCAGCCGTCATCATTTGTGGAACAATAGTTGAAGACATTATTGACCATCTAGCTGTCAATGAAGGTTGGAAGAAAGTAGTAATAATTGATAATACCATAATTAATAAAATAAGTGGTATTCCACCAAATTTAATTGATGGAATAATATTACTAATAGCTGCCGTAATTAAAGATCCAATATTAGTATATTTTAACAATGAAATAAACATACTAGCAAAGAATATTAGAATAATTACTTTACCTATTTCATCTAATGAATGTGATAAATAATTACATATATCACGATGATTATTAATTGATTTAGTGCCATACGCATATAGTAATCCGACTAAGAAAAACAAGAATGTTACTACGAATACAAATCCATGATTGAAGAATGAATCATATCCAAATAATTTATCTATATATCTTGCTTGACTATAGTCTATTAGATTACCACCTAACGGAGCAAAAGGAATAATATTATATATGAATACTAATAAATAGATAACAGCTCCCGTAATAGCAAATATTAAGCCTCTCCATTCCTTTTTAGTAAGTTTTTCTTTATCGGTAACTATTTCTTCAGTCTCTTCATACTTACCCATTTTAGAAGCAACAATTTTTTCTGTAATATAAGTTATAATAGAACATCCTATAAATGTTGCAACTAACATTATAAATAGATAACAAAATGAATTTATTTTATATCCAGCAGTTATTAAACCGGCGGCACTTTCTGTTATCGTAATTAAAGTAGAATCAGTACTACTTATAAATAAGTTAATACCCATACCTAAACTAATACTAGCAAAAGCAAGTATTATACCTACTTCCGGATTTCTCTTACCATATTTGAATAAAAGAGCTGCTAGAGGAATAAGTACAATAAAACTTAAATCTCCCGTAATAGTTGCTAATACACAAATAAGAGAGAAGACAAAAGTAACGACTGTCTTTGGCATTCTTTTAGTAAGTACGAAAAACAAAGTATCAAGAAATCCACTTTTATCCATTATACCTATACCTATTAAAGTAATAAGTAACATACTTAATGGAGCAAAACTAACAAAGTTTGAAACCGTATTAGAAAATATATACTTAATACCACTTAAATTTAAAAGAGATTCAACAGTAACCAATGTAGGTTGATAATTACCAGTTCTTAAATTTATTCTATTGTAAGTAACTGATGCATCAAAGACATCTAAGATACCACTCAATAAAATAACGAAAGCTGTTAAAAAGATAAAAGCCATCATTGGATGTAAAGTTATTTTATCTCTTATTCTTTTAAATTTTTTCATCGATAACTCCTTTTAATTTCTTTTTAAATTCTAACCTATCCATCATTATTTCACGATTACAATTAAGACATTTAAGTTTAATATCTACTCCGTTTCTAACAATTAACCATATATTAGAACCGCAAGCGTGAGGTTTTTTCATAACTACTTTATCATTTAACTTAAACTCTTTTTCCATTGTGCACCTCAATTTGTGGATAAGGAATCTTTATATTATTATCATCAAAATGTTTTTTAACAATACTTAAACACTTTCTCTTAAGTTCATATTGATCTCCAGCACGGCAATAAGCTTTAATTAAATACTCAACTGAACTATCCTTAAGAGCATCAATACCTAAATATTCGGATTTTTTCGTGCTAATATCTAACTTATCGATATCTTTTAATACTTTATCTAAAACTTTCTTAACATTATCTTCCGTTTCTTCATAAGCAACAGATACTGATAATAATACTGTGCTTGCTTTTTGACTTAAATTTAATATTTGATTAATTTCACGATTAGCAACAACTAATACAGATCCATCAACATTTTTAATCTTAGTATTCTTAAGACCAAATTCTATTACTTCTCCAGTAAAGTTATTGAAAGTAACTAAGTCTCCTACGACAAAGTAGTTTTCCATAATAATATTACAACCCATAATAATATCTTTTAAGGCATCTTGTAAAGCAAGACCAGCAACTACTCCAGCTACTCCTAAACCAGTAATAATACCAGTTACATTAACACCCCAAGTGGATAGAATAATTAAAACAGCAAATAAGATTAATACATATTTTATAATATTTTGGCCTAAAGAAATGATTGTATTCTTTCTCTTCATTTCGATTGTCTTAGCATTCTTTGTAACTAATTTTGCAATTACCCTTTTTATTCCTCTAATGATTAAAAATGTAATACAAATAGTAATTACGGGAACATAAAATTTAGGAGAAGAAATTAAATCATATAATTTATCCCATATTGTAATATCCATATTACTCACCTATTTCAATATTTAATATTTCCATAATACGATCTAAATCAGCTAAAGTTGCGTAAGGAATAGTAATCTTATTCTTACTAATTGTTACTTTAGAACCGATTAAATCTCTCAATTGATTTTCATATATTTTACCTTTAATAGAATCACTTTGAGTATTTCTAACAACCGTATTTCTCTTTTGAATACCACTACCTTGAGCAATACTCTCTAATTCTCTTACACTTATACCTTTATTTTTTACTAAGTTATTTAATTCAACTATTTTATCTTCATCTTCGATTTTTGATAAAACTCTAGCATGAGACATAGAAATCTTATTTTCCATAACATCTTCTTGAACACTTTTAGGTAAATTTAGAAGTCCTAAAATATTAGTTATGTAACTTCTACTTTTACCAAAACGAGCACCCAATTCTTCTTGTGTCATATTCATTTTAGTCATGAAGTTCTTATAAGCTTTAGCTTCTTCAATTGGACTTAAGTTCTCTCTTTGAATATTTTCAAGTAATGCTATTTCCATCATTTCTTGATCATTAAATTCTTTTACAATAGCAGGTATTCTATCTAAACCAGCGATTTTTGCTGCCTTTGTTCTTCTTTCACCAGCTACTAACTCATAACCCTTTATACTCTTTTTAACAATAATTGGTTCAAATACTCCATGTAAACGAATAGATTCAGCTAATTCTTCTAAAGCATCTTTATCAAAATGTATTCTAGGTTGATAAGGATTACTTCTTATCTCTTCAATTGGAATAAGTTGAATATCCGATTCTGGAGTAGTTGAAACTATTTCTTGCTCAAATGTCTTAAAATCCATTTGTTCACTTTCAAATAGTTGTTCCAATCCTTTTCCTAACGCTTTTCTTGTATTAGTTTGACTCATCTCTTAGAATGACCTCCTTAGCTAAGTTATTGAATGCTTCAGCAGCTCTACCTTCAGGTTCATATTCATTGATAGGTTCTCCATGCGATGGAGCTTCAACTAATCTAATTAATCTTGGAATAATTGTATTAAATACTTTTTCTCCAAAGAACTTTCTGACTTCTTCAACAACTTCAAATCCTAAATTAGTTCTTGAATCAAGTAGAGTTAATAAAACTCCTTCGATTCTAAGTGTTGGATTTAATCTTGTTTGTGTCATGATAATCGTATTAAGTAATTGAGTAATACCTTCTAGAGCAAAGAATTCACATTGAACTGGAATAATTACCGAATCAGATGCAACAAGAGCATTAGTAGTAAGTATTCCTAGACTAGGAGGACAGTCAATTATAATATAATCAAATTTATCTTTAACTGGTTCAATTGCATTTTTCAATTGATCATTAATTCTAAATTTAGGATCATCATGTCCCATCTCGATTAACTCGATATCAATACCAGCTAAATTGATTGTTGCTGGCAATAGATAAAGATTAGAAAATCTCGTTTTAATAATAGATTTTTTGGCAGTCGAAGTTCCATTTAAACATTCATAGACACTTCCCGTTATATCTCCCTTATTAACACCTAAACCCGTAGAAGTATTTCCTTGAGGATCTAAATCAATTAATAAAGTTTTTTTACCTAGTTTACCTAAAGATGCTGATAGGTTAATACTAGTAGTAGTTTTACCAACTCCACCTTTTTGGTTAACTAAAGATATTACTCTTGCCATAAAAAATCACTGCTTTCATTTAATCTTTTCTACATACTTAATTATAACACATATAATTTACCATTTGTTAATTTATATTAACTAATTGTTGCCCCTAATACACTTTCTAATTCAACTTTTCTCTTTATATCCGTTATATCTGAATAACCTATTTTAATAGTTCCATTTTCATAATAATAGAAATTAAATTTATTATCTGTATAGTTAGGATATAATTCTTTTATTTGCGTACCATTTAATACATAACCCGTAACTGTATTAGAAACTTCTCCAATCATTGTACCATCAGTTTTAAATACAAGAGTCTTTCCGGCTGATACACCTACATGATTCATTGTAATGAATACATAACTATCCTTAATGATAATATAAAGATCACGAGCAAAGTTTAAATAATTACTATTCTGATCAGTAAAAGTAAATATTGGAATTAAAGATCCATTGTAATCCATTAATCCACTACCTTCTAAACATACAGAAGCAGCTTCATCATAATTATTACAGTTGAATGTAAATATAGCATTATTATAGATGATTTTCTCACTAAACTTACCATCGAATACACGACCATGAATAATATCACTTAAAGGGGCTTCAAAAGGAGTTGCAACTAATTTTTCATCCGTCTTAGGAGTTTCTTCTTTATTTACAACATCAGTATTCCCCGTTACTAAAGTCATAGATGTTGTTGAAGTCGAACTAGTTGATAACGGTAAAGCTCTCCTACTTTGTTTCATACTCTCTAATAAATAGAATACACCTATTAGTGCTGCAATAAAGATTATAACTAGCACAATATACACTTTCCATTGTTTAATACCCTTATTATTCATTACTCTTCACCTATTATAAATTATAACATAAAAAATTCTACTTTTCAGTAGAATTTTTAATAGCATCTTCAAGTTCTTCTTTTGTCATTTTAGTATAACCCTTAATGCCAATTTCTTTTGCCTTTTCTTTTAACTTTTTAACAGTTTCTTCAGAATCTTTATCAGTTATATGTCCCGTAGCAACTAATTCTTCAATTTCTTCTTTAGTAATAGTTTCTCTTTCCATTAAAGCATCGCTTATTGACATAACTAACTTTTTATTTTCTTTTAAGATTCTTGTTGTTTCTTTATAACATTCATTCATAATCTTACGAACTTCTTTATCAATTTCTAAGGCAACGGCATCAGAGAAATTCTTAGATTTATTATAATCTCTTCCTAAGAATACTCCCTCACTTCTCTCTTCAAGTTGTACAGGTCCTAAATCTGACATACCATATTCAGTAACCATTGCACGAGCTATCTTAGTGGCTTTTTTGAAGTCATCGCTAGCTCCGGTAGTTATCTCACCAATATATAGTTCTTCCGCAACACGTCCACCTAATAGTCCAGTAATTTGAGCAAGTAATTCATTTTTCGGAGTTACTGCCATTTTCTCTTCTTTAGGTAACATCATTGTATAACCACCAGCCATACCTCGAGGTATGATAGTTATCTTATGAACGTCGTTTGCATCTTCTAGTTTTAGTCCAACAACAGCATGTCCAGCTTCATGAATAGAAACTAAGCGTTTTTCTTTATCAGTAATCTTTCTTGAAGTTTTAGCAGGTCCCATAAGTACACGATCTGTTGCTTCATCGATTTCTGCCATACCAATTGCTGACTTATTCTTTCTAACAGCAAGTAATGCCGATTCATTTAGTAGATTTTCCAAATCAGCTCCACTAAATCCTGGAGTACGACGTGATAGATTCTCAAGATTTACAGAAGGTGCAAATGTTTTATTCTTAGCATGAACATTTAATATTGCAAGTCTTTCCTTTTGATCAGGTAAACTAACTGTAACTTGTCTATCGAATCTTCCAGGTCTAAGTAATGCTGGATCTAATACGTCAGGACGGTTAGTAGCAGCAATAATGATAATACCTTCATTAGCTCCAAATCCATCCATTTCCGTTAATAATTGGTTTAAAGTTTGTTCTCTTTCATCGTGTCCTCCACCTAAACCAGTACCTCTTTGACGACCTACAGCATCAATTTCATCAATAAATATTAAACATGGTGCTGAATGTTTAGCTTGTTTAAACATATCTCTTACACGACTAGCACCAACACCAACAAATAATTCAACAAAGTCAGAACCACTTATATAGTAGAATGGTACATTAGCTTCTCCAGCTACGGCTTTTGCTAACAATGTTTTACCTGTTCCAGGAGGACCTACTAGTAAAACACCTTTAGGTATTCTAGCACCTAACTTTTGGAACTTCTTAGGATTTTTTAAGAAATCGATTAATTCAGCAACTTCTTCTTTTTCCTCTTCAAGTCCAGCAACATCTTTAAATCTAACTTTTCCACCATCTTCAGATAATTTAGCTCTACTTCTACCAAAATCCATACTAGATTTATTAGAACCACTTAACTTAGTAAATAAGAAAATACCAGAACCAATAATTAATACTAATGGAACTACATTAATTAGAATAACCAATAAACTATTATTTTCTGGGTTCTTTTCTACTTCCCATTTAAATTCATTCGTTACTTGATAAGAAGACAATACATCTAGAACATTTTCTGATAATGGAGCTTGAACTCTAAAGTATTCATTCTTCTTATAACCGTCCAATTTACCAGTTATAGCATAATAACCATCAGCTTTTCTTTCACTAGTAACAATTTCTGTTACTCTACCTTCACTTAGTTCATTTAGTAATTGACTATAAGTTAAATCATTATTTTTCTTATCCCCAAAGAACATCATTCCAAAAACTGAGAATATAACTAACATCAAAATGATATATGGAACAGTTTGTTTTGCATCTATCTTTTTATTCATCAATATTTCCTCCTTTTTTTACACATGTTATTATTATATCATAATCACAACAATTGACAACATCTAAATTGCTTTTTTTCAAGCCGGGAATCCATACAACAGTGCCATCATCATCAACTAATATTGGCCATGTATCTCTTTCCTTTTTGCCAATCTTCATATCAATAAAAATATCATTTATTTTTTTACTTCCATTCATATTTTTAACATTCATTTTTAATCCATCTATACGATTAATAATATGAAGTGGTAATTTAATATCTTTACTATTTAATCTAATTGTATAATTACTCGTATCATTACTTTCATTTACTATTTTTATAAGTCCTATTTCTGAGAAATAAGAATCATTGAATATTACATCGATATTTTCTACTTTTCTATTCTCTTTTGTTAATATCAATTTATCGTATTCACGAATTACATATATATTACTAGGTAATACTAAAGTAATATTTTTCTTATTATTATCTATCATTTTAAATATTGCATCAATATGATTATTATTAATTAAGAATAAATCGTCGGGATACCAATCACTTATAATACTTTCTAATAATAACTTTTGTATTAACTTATCTAATTCTTTAAACCCATTTAAATCAAGAACATTATCTTTATATAGATTATCTTTATATTTATTAACTTCTTTATTTAGATAATCACTTACTTCATTAATAGTATTGCTAAAATTTAAAAATTTAGTATGAACTTTTCTCTCTTCATTCTTTAAAAATGGAAGTACAACATGTCGATATCTATTTCTCGTATAATGATCTTCTAAATTAGATTCATCTATTACAAAAGGTATCTCCAATTCTTTATCTTTACTTTCTATCTCATCTTTAGTTAAGAATATTAATGGTCTTATTATCTTATAATTAACTTTATCAACTATACTTTTAAATCCTGCATATCCCTTTAAAGAAGAACCTCTAACTAGACGCATAAGAATAGTTTCCATTAGATCATCACCATGATGTGCAGTAAATAAATACTTAGAATTATATTTTTTTAATATACTTTCAAAGTAGTTATAACGGAAATTTCTTGCATAATCATGAAAATTATCCTCACTGTATTCATTAATTTCTGTTCCCTCAAATATTATTCCCTGTTCTTCACAATAGTTTTTAACGAATTCATATTCATCATCAGAAATACTTCTAACTTTATGATTGACATGAGCACATACAATTTTAAAGCCCTTAGACCATAATAAATGTAATAAATACATACTATCAGGTCCTCCAGAACAGGCAACTACAATGTACTCACTACGATCAATAGAAATAGAATCAATAAATTTGTCAACAGAGTCCATGCTATCCCTCAAATCACTCAATAGTATATTATAAATATATGAAAATAACAAGAAAAAGACATTAATATGTCTTCTTATTTTAAAGTATTAGTTTCATCTTGAGTACCAAGTATTTCATTTCTTCTAATATTGATAATATCACTTACTCGACCCATAAAATATACAATACTTGCAAGTCTTTGAGCATAACCATCTAAATTAGATAATTTGTCGACAAAAACATCTTCAATACTTTCACAAACACTGATATCCTTTAATGAAGCATGAAGCATATCAATTGAATTAATTTGCCTTTGATAGAATAAATCTAACGCTTCAAAAGCAAACTCAAATCCCTCAATTTCTTCAATAGTCATCTTGTCTATACTACCTTGAATATTAACTAAAAGATTATTAATTAAACCTTTTGTTGGATTTTCATTAATAAATTCTAAACATAGATTTAAATACTCTAATAAATTTCTCATATTATCCCCCTTCTTTTGACTACATATAATAGCATAAAAGAGTATAAAAGGTCAAGAAAAAAGCCTTGCATAAGCAAGGCAATAAAGACATATTAACGTTTTGAGAATTGTGGTGCTCTACGTGCTTTCTTAAGACCATATTTTTTACGTTCTTTAACACGAGGGTCACGAGTAATGAATCCTTCAGCTTTTAAGATTCTTCTATAAGAAGTTTCTGAAGAAGCATCAGTACCTTCATCATAAATTAGTAATGCTTTAGTAATAGCTAAACGGATAGCTCCAGTTTGACCTGAATATCCACCACCTCTAACTACAACATCGATATCAAAAGTAGATTCGTTGTTAGTAGCTACTAATGGTTGTTTTAAATCCATAACTAATACTTCAAATGGGAAATATTCATTAACATCAATTCCATTAACAGTAATTTTTCCACTACCAGGAACTAATTTTACATTTGCAGAACTTGTTTTTCTTCTTCCGCTTGCAGATATAACTTTCTTATTCATAATAACCTCCTATAAAGTAATAGTCTCAGGCTTTTGAGCTTGTTTGTCATGGTTCTCTCCAGCAAAAACAAATAATTTCTTATACATTTGTCTTCCTAAAGGACCATTAGGTAACATTCCTTTAACAGCTCTTTCTACCATTTCAACAGGATAATTTTCAACCATTTCTCTTGCATTACGTTCTCTTAATCCTCCTGGGAATCCAGAATGATTATAATACATTTTGTCATCTAACTTATTACCAGTTAATTTAACCTTACTAGCATTAGTTATGATAACATAGTCTCCACAATCGATATGAGGTGTATATGTTACTTTATGTTTTCCTCTTAAGATAGTTGCAACTTTAGTAGCAAGTCTACCTAGAGTTAAATCAGTAGCATCAATTACATACCAATTACGTTTTACGTCTTCTTTCTTTTCCATGAATGTATTCTTCATATATTTAATCCCTTTCATAATATCTCTTACCATTATCAACTTCCCACATCGATAACAATTCAAGAAATTAAAAAATGTACCAGTTAAAATTATATGTTATTAGCACCTAAAAGTCAAATGTTTTTAGTGAATTTACAATTTAATATTCTACTTTTGTTAAATATAGGCCATTTGCCGGAACCGTCATATAATTAATCGTATTATATCTTTCTGATAATAATTCTTTAATACAAGTTGGATCATTCTTATCCATCCCTACTGACATCAGAGCGCCAACCATATTTCTTACCATATAACGGTAGAAACTCTTACCTACAAATCTTATATATATTAGATCATTCTTTTTAGTAATCTTAACTTTATATATAATAGAATTATAAGATTCTCTTTCACCGGAAGCAAATGCTTCAAAACTATGTATACCAATAAATGATTTAATAGCTTTCTTCATTGCTTTAATATTTAAATCATGATTATAGTTATATACATAGTCGTTTATAATAGGGTCATAATCACCCACATTAATAATATATTCATAAGTTTTCATTTTAACATCAAATCGAGCATGAAACTTATCATCAACTACCATACAATCATTAACATGAATAGCAGGATCTAATAGACTATTCATAGCTGATTTTAAACCAGACTCAGTAATATTAACATTTAAATCAAAAGATACTCCTTGATCATAAGCATGAACACCTCGATCTGTTCTTCCAGCTCCCTTAACAACAACTATTGTCTTATTAATCTTGGTTAATACTCTTTCAAGTTCTCCTTGTATAGACTTTTTCCCTTTCAAGCGTTGAAAACCAAAGAATTTTGAACCATCATAACTAATTTTAATCAAATATCTCATTAGCTCTTTCTCCTATATATATCCTTTAGTAATTCTCTTGAATCTAGTGTTAGTTCTAATCCGGCTCCCATATCATTAGATTTCTTAATAAAATCTAAGATTACGGGATTATCTTCACATATACTTAAATAATCACTCACAGAACCATCATAAACAACGGAACCACTTTTAATAACCATTAGTTTATCAACAATCGTACTCAAATACACTAAATCATTACTAACAATAAAACTAGTATATCCATCGTTCTTCATGAGTCTTATAATCTTCGATAATTGTCTCTTATCTTGATAAGCTAAACCTACATCAAAATAATCGAAAATAATCATATTCTTATTGTTAATCAATAAATATGCTAATAATACAAACTTAAACTTACTCTTAGGTAAATTACATATCTTCGTATTTAATATATTTTTATCGATCTCTAAATATTCAATCGTACTAATATAGTTCTTTTTCTTTTTAAATCCAAATCCATTTAAGAATCTTTTAACTGTCCATTCATCATCGTAACTTATGCCATTAATATCAAATCCAATACTAACTAAGTCTAAGATATCTCCATAAATACCAATAATCTTATCTTTAGTAGTTTTAAACTTCTTAGGTAACTTTTCTGTATATACTACTTCCATAATTTCACCTCTAAAGATTCATTATCATATTCAATTTTTTCAATTAATCCATAAAGCATTAAGTTATTTGATAATTCAACAGCAAAAGGAAGTTTAATACCAATATAAGGAAGGATTGAATTACCTGTTAATAAATCTTTAACATTAGTTTTTATTACACATTTTTCTTCATTTAGAACAATTACATCTTCCGTATACTTTAAGTATTCTCCATCATTAATTACATTAATTAGAGATATCTTCTTTTTCTTAATGTATTTTAATATTAAATCTATATGTTCTTTAGTTAGATATGGGAATAAATTATCTATACCAAATATCTTTGGCTCAACAATTAACATTGAAAGTATTTTTATATATACACGCATTTCAACACTTAGAGAATCTATTCGCTTATTCTCATATCCCGATAATTTAAAAGTCTTAATAAATGAATTAATCTTCTTTGTTATTTCATCAATCATATAACCTAGAGCATTCAAATAGTAGAATAATTCTTCAGCTACATATTCACATTTAAAAGTATCATCATCAAATACAACAAATATATTATTCTTTAAAAATGAAATATCATAATCTCTTATACATACATTGTCGATAAATATATCTTCATTAGGTATATGATTAATAAGTTTTTTAAGTAACTTAGTTTTACCTGAAGATTCGGGGCCAATAATACTAGTTGTATTCCCATTTAAATCAATACTAATATCAAGAGATTTTACTTCCAATAACTTCATACCAACAACTCCCATAATAGTTTTTATTATACCATATAATATAATTATTTAAACCATTTTTTATTTTTAAAAATAATAAACCAAATTACACTTATTACAATACTCAATATAATTACGAATAAATATCCATAATCCCAAGTAAATTCTGGCATCTTTAAATTCATCCCATACCAACCAACAATTAAAGTAAGAGGCATGAATATCGAAGTAATTAAAGTAAATAACTTCATTAACTTACTCTGCTCATTACTAATTGCTGATTGATTAGCTTCTCTTACTTGAGATAAATAGTCTCTTAATGTAACAATTTGTGAAATAAATCTCAATACTCGATTATGTAATATATCAAAATTATTTAGACACTTTTTACTAAATAATCCATTATCATTATCACCTATCTCATCAAATAAAAATTCTAATTGTTCATAGTATCTCTTTAAAGATAAAATACGATTCTTATATTTTACTATTTTCAAACTCATTTGATCACTAGTATTCTTGATAGCTTCTTCATCTAATTCACTAATCTTTATTTCTAATTCTTCTAAATACCTAGTATTACTTCTAAGAATATTTCTAAAGAAATAGAACAAAGTATTTTCATTATTTTCAGTTGGTGTTATATATTCTTCTATCATATTCTTAGCATTATCATTGTCAACAATAAAGAATAAATCATCGGAATCAATATAGATAATTACTTTGAATGTTTTACGATAATTATTATCAGCATCATACCAATTAAAAGCAATCAAATCATAATTATCAAAGTTTTCAAAAGTTTCTATTGATTCACTATTAATATAATCAATAATTGATTGATCAATATCATTAGAATAATCTTGTATTTCCGTTTTATAAATTATTTTTTGCATATCATCACCATCATAATAATTATAACACTAGAAATTAAAAAAAAGATAGAATTATCTATCTTTTATTATCTTAACAGCACCAGTCTCTTCCATTGTAACTTGATCTTGTTCAGCACCATAATTTAATACTAAACCTATTACAAAGACAAATGACATAAAATATAACCAAATCATTAAGAAAGCAATGTTCGATAATGCTCCATAGAATAAGTTATAATTAGTCATATTAAGTGATAACTGACTATAGATAAATGTTATTATTATCCAACCAATCGTTGTAAATATTGCTCCTGCATTTATATGCGAATTCTTTCTAACACGGTCTGGTGCAAATTCATAAAATGCTCTAATAAATACAAACATTATTATCCATGTGAGAGGACCTTTTAATACATTGTATATAGTACTTATCTGACTATAGAAAGATGTATCACTAAATAACTCTACAAATCGTGATCCAAAAGCAGGAACGATTAACATAAATAAGAAAATAATTATTATAGCTATCGTCATAAATATTGCTTTAATTCTACGACTTAACCAACTAGACTTATTAATACCATAAATCGTATTGCTTGCTAGTATTAAAGAATTACATCCATTACTTGCTAAATAGAACATCCATATAAATATTAAAGTTAATCTAAAGTCAATATTAGAACCATCAAGAATTGGTCTCAATCCTTCAGCTCCACCCGGAACTATATTATTTAAACTTGAAATAATAGTATCCATATTAATTCCTATCATCGATGCAACAAATCCTAAAAGAGTTATAATTGGAACTATAGAAAGAATTACTGAGAAGGCAATTTGTCCAGGCAAAACACCCATCTCAGGTTTCTTAATAATACTGAATAGCTTATTAACATATTGAATTAAATTATCTTTAGTTTGTTTAGTAAAATAATTAAATTTTTTTGTCATTTTTTTCCTCATCTGATTCTTTATTATCACGCATTTGAATACTAGCTTCATTAAATGCATCTTCAATTAACTTAGTATCATCAAGAATCATGCTGAATCCCATAGCAACACCTGAATCGTATGGAAGTTTCTTAAACTCTTTAACTAATTTTTTCATATATGTTAATATTTGTTTTTCTGAGTATCCAATTAGATAAACAAAGAATTCATTACCATCAGTTCTAATAATTTCGGAATTATCTATCTGTGTCTTAATTAAAATATTAGCAACAGCTTGAATTTGTTTATCTCCCTCTTCATGTCCATAAGAATCATTTAATTCTTTAACGCGATTAATATCCATTACAATAACAGTTTGTGGATAAATCGTATTTTTATTCCAAATATGAATTTTCTCATTGTAATAATTTCTATTCTTTAATGAAGTTAATAAATCAATATATTTTAATCTATCTTCTTTTTTAACTTTAGTATTTAACTTAACATTCTTACTCTTCTTTCTAACGAATAGAATAGCTAAGAAAGAACCAAATACAATAATTAAAATATATTTTGCAACAGTACCAACAAACTTACCATCTTGATCTACTTTATTATAAGATACCATTCCTGTTCTTATAACATCATTAGGATCAAGTGTCTTAGTATATGCATTAAACAATTTATAGAAAGTATCAGTATCCGTTTTATATCTAAATGAATATGTTTCACCATCTAAAGAATTTCTTAATCTAACTGTATAATTATTAGATAATTTATTTATATAGTAATTATAAGTATAATTATCAACTAAAATAATACTTTCTTTATTTAATATTTTCTCAAGTTCATTAGTATTTGAATAAGTTATAATATTAACATTATCTAAATCTTCTAGTAAATCAAATAGATATGAGTCTTTTTGTACATAGACATCACGATAAGCTAAACCATTAATATTTGATAAACTTAAATCTATTTTATTATGAGCAATTACATAGTAAGTAATATTTTTTAAACTTCCACAATCAACAAAGTTAGTTATTAAATCATAATAGTTATAATATAAATCTATTTTATTATCAATAGCTGCTTCCGCTAATTCTGCAGTAGTTTTATATTTTTTATAAGTAAACTCTACGCCTGAAAATTCTTCAAAAATTCTTAAATAATCAGCAGTGATACCACCATAGTTACCACCAGTTAATATTTCATAAGGACGATTTTCTACAAATCCATAATGATATACTTCATTAGTTAAAGAATCTTCTTCAGCTTCCGTAATCTTTAAATTATTGATAAATAATTTATAATTATTTTCATTGAATGATTTTTCAAATAAAGAATCTTTAAAACTACTAAAAGTTTTCTTCATAATACTATTAAGCATTGGATCTTCACCTAATTTATAATAGTAATATTTATTTAAATCAGATACATGAAATAATATATTAATATTATCAGCAATTATTTCATCTTTATATTCATTTAATGGAACTAATGCATATTGAAGATTACCATTTCCTAAATCTTCAGTTATTTTAGCGTATGATTCATAAAGATTAAATGAATCTGTATTAGTATTATAATACTTAGTAACCATTTCACTTGTACTATTAACAATACCAGGCTTCAAAGACAAAATACTATCATCAGTAAAAGATCCATTATTCTTACTAACAAGAACAAAGTGATCTTTATATAACAATAGACCGTCTCTATCATATACATCATTAATTTCAAAATGATATCCTGTCGGAGCAGAATGATAAGATACCATATTCTTACTGATATCTAAATTTGTCTTCTTATTTAAATATTCAATATAATCAAAGAATACTCCTTCACCCGTACTACCGAATACTGGTATATCATTAGGTATACTTATTTGAATAACATTATTAGAATTCTGATCAAGCCATTTCTTTTCATTAATTGACAAACTATTCTCATCTATTAAGGCATTATATAATGCAAAACCAATACCAGAAACAAGAATAGTAGCAATTACTACTATTAATAATATTCTTTTCTTTTTTTTCATAAATAACCTCTAATTATTCTTACTTTTTCTTTTTCTTAGTTGTTGTCGTTGTAGTTGTTACATCAAAACTATAATTACCCCAAGTTACATTGCTCTTGCTATGATTTTTACTTCCTAAATAAGGAGTTAATCCTTCTCTTTTTACAATAAATTGAAGATCGAAATAAGCTTTCTCTTCTTCTTTTATAGCATTCAAACTAGATGTACAAATAGTTTGAATATCTTCATTAGTAGTTGCTGGATCAACAGTTAATTCTACATAGACAATCTTACCTTGAATTCTAACACTTTTTTCTAATATTTTAGTATCCGTATAACTATTTTCTAAGTTCTTAACTATCTCACTTTGATTATAATCATCTAATCCATCAAGTCTATTACCATATTTACTAGTATTAATTTGACTTACAAAATAAACGATAACTCCCGTTCCCATTAATAAAAAACAGAACAAAGAAATCAACATAAGAATACAATATATTCTATTATACTTATAAAACTTTTGAAATTTCTTTAACATAAAATCACCCTTAAATAGTAATATAATTATACTACAATATATTCACTTAATCAATTCGGTATTATACAAAATATAAAGTATAGTTTTTATAGTCAAAAGCATATTTTCCTTCTAATAAAGAAAATAATTGACTTAATAATTCTACTCTTAAAGAGATATCTTTTTCATTCTTAGCAGAATTAAAAACTCCCAAGAATTCTTCAGTAACACTTCCATAGATTTCCTCATAGAAACGATATATATGATTTAATACAACATAATAGACATAATCCATATAAGGATGATTAG
>CAZKFB010000007.1:40254-44305 GCA_964551965.1 uncultured Muribaculaceae bacterium | reverse complement strand
TCTTGTAATCTGCTTGTCTAAATGCATAAATACTTTGATTCATATCTCCTACAACAAATATATTTCGCATTTTACTAGCAAGTAACTTACATAGTTTATATTGAACAGGATTAGTATCTTGATACTCATCTATTAAAATATATGGATAGTGGTCTTGATACTTATCTAATATATCATCGTGATCCATAAAAAGTTTTACTGGCATCATTAGTAAATCATCAAAATCAATTACATTACTATCATGTAATATACCTTGATATTTTTTATATACTTTAACACATAAAGAATCAAACTCCGTATTAAAAGTTCGATCTAGTTCTACATCACTTAACATTTCATTTTTAATAAATGATACTTTATTGCGAATAGCATAAGGACTCATCTTCTTAGGATCAATGTTTTCATTCTTTAATATTTTCTTAATAATAGATAACGAATCATCACCATCTATAATCGTGAAATTTTTATCTAATCCACAAGCCTCATAATTTTCACGAATAACTTTTAATCCAAACGAGTGAAATGTTCCAATAAAAGAAGCAACATCCCCATACATATTATTAACACGATCTCTCATTTCTTTAGCAGCCTTATTGGTGAAAGTTATAGCTAAAATATTATAATCCTTTATACCACTTTCAATTAGATTAACTATTCTTGTCGTTAATACTTTAGTTTTACCTGAACCAGCGCCAGCCATGACTAAACAAGGTCCATCAATATGATTAACTGCCTCCAATTGTTGTTCATTTAAACTTGTTTTGTAATTCATACTAATCATCCTTCACTATATATATTCTACTATAAACAAATGTTTGCTACAATATAAAAAGAAAAAGTTATACATTTTTTTAATGTTTTTATTGTATCAAGAACAATTGTACGATATAATGAATTTGGATACATTTGAAATATATCAGGTGCTTTCCCTTTCTTTATCAATAAGATAAAAAAAAGGTGGTGATATTTATGACAAAAAGAGAAGTTTCTCTATTTATTATAATATTACTCCTATTCTTAGTTGTAATTGTTTTACTTCTAAAATAGCAAAAGCATCTGATTTCACAACTAAGTGATTTCAGATGCTATATCCAGAAAGGGATAACATCTGATTCCAGCAATCAAATGTATCCTTTTTTATTTTATTCAAGTTTCCTTGACAAATTCATATTACCATAAAATATATTATTTTACAAGTATCATACTTTTACTCTATTCAAAAAGAGGGTAAATAATTATCCTCTTAATTTAGCATTAAATTTAGATTCAATGTCTTTAATAACTTTGTTGAATACTTCCATAACTTCTTCATCAGATAAAGTCTTAGTTGCATCTTCGAAAGTTAATTTATAAGCCATTGATTTTTTACCATCTTCAATATTTGGATAGATATCAAATATTTGAATATTAGTTAATAGTTTTCCGCCTGACTTTTTAATTGCTGTAACGATTTCTTCATTAGTTAATTTATTATCAACAATGAATGCTACATCTTTAACTACACCCGGATATTTAGAAATATCTTTATACTTCATAGAACCTGTTCTAATAGCAAGTAGTTTAGTTAAATTGATTTCCATTGCATATACATCATCTTTTAATACACTAGGATGTATTTTACCAATTATACCAACATTAGTACCATTAACTACAATAGAAGCAGAAACGCCAGGATGTAGTTCTGAAGGGATATTATCTACTACTAAACTATATCTACCTTCATATCCTAAGAAGTATAATAGTTCTTCTAAGATACCTTTAATATAATAGAAATCTACTTTTGTATTGCCAATACCAAATTCATAATCGCCAGCCATTAATACAGCTAATTTTAAGTCTTCTTGATATACTCCATCTTTTTTATAAAAACCTTTACCCATTTCAAATATAGATATATTAGAATTATTTCTAGCCTTATTATAATTATAAATTTCTTTTAATGAATAAAGTAAACTATATCTCAAAGTATTCTTGTCTTCACTCATTGGATCATTTAAAGTAACCGGTTCAAATTCATCATTAGTAAACTTGTGAACTTCTCCGTTTGGAATTAAAGTATAACTCATTGTTTCATTTAATCCCATATCAGCTAATTTATGTTTAATTGCTCTTCTAGTTGAATCATAAGTACCACGAATTACATCTAGTACAGGAAGTTTACCTTCGATATTATCCATACCATGAATACGTCCTACTTCTTCAATTAGATCTTCTTCTATACTTATATCTAATCTTCTTGTTGGAACAGTTACTTTTAAAAGAGAATCCTTATCTTCAACTTGGAAACCTAAACGATTGAAGATTGATACAACTTCATCATGTTCTATTCTTATTCCTAAAACACTTTCAATTTTCTCTAAAGTAATATCAATTATTTTATCTTCAACTGTTAAATCTTTTTGTTCAACTAATCCGCCAACTATTTCTGCATCAGCGAAACGTTCAAGTAATGCACAACTTCTTTCCATTGCCATATATGTTCTTCTTGGATCAAGTCCCTTTTCAAATCTATTAGAAGCTTCACTTCTTAAAATCTTCTTACTAGTTTTTCTAATCTTAATAGCATCGAATATTGCTGATTCGATAATAATATTTTTTGTATCTTCCTCGACTTCAGTAGATAGACCACCCATAACACCAGCTAAACCAACTGCTTCTTTCTTATCAGCTATAACAATGTCAGTTTCACTTAAAGTTCTTGTTTGTCCATCTAAAGTAGTTAATGTTTCTCCATTACTAGCATTTCTTACAATTAGGGTATCCCCTAATCTATCAGCATCGTAATAATGTAATGGTTGACCGGTTTCTAACATAACATAGTTAGATATATCAACAACATTATTGATAGGTCTTATACCTGAAGCCATAAGTCTATTCTTGATAAATTCTGGACTTTCTTTAATAACAACATTCTTAACTTTTTTAGCTAAGAATAATTTACAATCAGGAGTATCAATTTTAACTTTAAAGACATCATTAACATCTTCATTGTTACAAGTATATTTCAAATCAATATCTTTAACTTTTTTATCATAGATAGCTCCTAATTCATAAGCCATACCTAAGATACTTAATAAGTCACCACGATTACTAGTTAATTCAAAATCGATAACTTCATCATCAAGTCCCATTACACTTAAAGCATCTAGACCAACTTCTGTGTCTAAAGGTAATTCATGAATACCAGTCTTATCTTTTTCAACTAAGAATTTATTATCTAATCCTAGTTCTGATTTAGCACATAACATACCATTAGATACACATCCTCTAATAGACCCCTTCTTTATTTCTCCGCCCGGAAGTTTAGCACCATCTAAAGCAACTACTACTTTTAGACCAACTCTAACATTAGGTGCTCCACATACGATATCTAAAACTTCGTCTCCTACATTTACCTTACAGCAATGTAAGTGATCTGAATCTGGATGATCTGTACATTCAAGTATCTCACCAGTAACTAACTTTGTACATTCTACTATACCACCAGCTGAATCATATTCATTACCTACTGAAGTCATAGCATCAGCTATATCAGTTATACTTAAATTTTCATCTAGATCGATATAGTCCGATACGAATTTTCTACTTAGTTTCATTAGTCCTCATCCTTTCTATCAAATTGTTCAATAAATCTTATATCATTTCCATAAATAGTACGAATATCAGGGATACCATATTTAAACATTGCCATTCTATCCATTCCAGTACCGAAAGCAAATCCTTGATAAACTTTTGGATCATATCCACTCATAGTAAGTACGTCAGGATGTACCATACCAGCACCTAATACTTCAATCCATCCTGTTTGTTTACAAAGATTACATCCCTTACCACCACATTTAAAACATGTTACATCTACTTCTACTGAAGGTTCAGTAAATGGGAAATAACTTGGTCTAAATCTAACCTTTGTCTTTTCTCCTAAGACTCTTTTCATCATCATTTCTAGAGTTCCCTTTAAGTCTGCCATTGAAATATTTTTATCAATAACAAGACCTTCAATTTGCATGAATTGATGTGAATGAGTTGCATCTTCATCTCTTCTATATAC
>CAZKFB010000007.1:33288-40244 GCA_964551965.1 uncultured Muribaculaceae bacterium | reverse complement strand
TCCTGGACATACAATTCTAATTGGTCCCTTATCGATATTTTCTTCCATTGCATGAACTTGAGCTGTTGAAGTTTGACTTCTAAGTAAGAAATTTTCTACTTCATCTTTAAGATAGAATGTATCTTGAGCATCTCTTGCTGGATGACCTACAGGTATATTTAATTTTTGGAAGCAATTCTCATCACTTTCAATTTCTGGTCCATCATAAACTGTATAACCCATAGATACGAATAAATCTTCAAACTCTTCCGTTATTCTTGTCATTGGATGAAGGGAACCTCTCTTAACCTTCTTGCTAGGTAAAGTAATGTCGATTACTTCTTTACTTAACTTTTCATTTAAAATAGCTTCATTAATTTCTCTTTCACGATTTTCGATTAATTCAGTTACTTCATTCTTTAGTACATTAGTAATTTGACCTACTGATTTTCTCTCTTCAATAGATAATTCTTTCATGTTCTTAGTAAGTTCAGTAATTAAACCAGTCTTACCTAAGTACTTAGCCTTTAAATTTGCTAAATCACTTAAAGTACTAACACTTTCAATACTATTAACTACTTCATTTTTAATAGCTTCAGCTTGTTCTTTCATATATATTCCCTCTTTCTAATAAAAAAACTCATGAAATCTAAGGACGGAAATTTCCGCGGTACCACCTTAGTTCATGAGTACATGCTTCTCTTAGTCTTAACGCGACTTTCACGCTTAATACTCCTATGTTTGAAATTCACTATATAAATTAATTTAGGATACTTCCACCCGATGATATCCACTCGCTTTAAATACTTTATATAATTACTTAATACATAATCATTGCATTACTGAGATTATTTTATTACTTATTCAAAATTATGTCAATTGTTTTATTTATCTCTTTAATATCTTTTTCTCAAAGTACTGTGAATAGAATCTGTTCTTTTCATCTTCACTTAGATATATTAAATCAGCAAATTCTCTTGCCTTACTCTCATCAATCTCTAAAAGTTTATCTAATGAATTAATAAGTTTTAATTTAGAGAATGATTTATCTATAATTTTCTTATCATACTTTCTTTTTCTAATCATTGTCATAAATGAAGAAAAGAAAACCACATAATTCATCCAAAGATTAAAATCAACTGTTCCATTAGGAGTTCTAAATTCAATAACTTTTATTGGATCATCTTTAGCTCGTGTTAAGGTCTTAAAAGATATTGCATATTTCTCATTGTTAATAAGTCGATAATAACTATTTGTAGACATTCCCCATAAATAATATCTTTCTGTAAATAATCTTCCAATCGGGATTGCATAATCACGATAACAATCTCTTATTTTTTCATCAATTCCCATAGAAAAACGATATATGATATTTTCATAAATAGAAAATATTTTTAATAAATATTGAATATCATAGTTATCTAAAAAATATGCATCAAGATTTATTTGAAAACTACAATTATCAAATGTTGG
Organism: uncultured Muribaculaceae bacterium; assembly: GCA_964551965.1. Taxonomy (GTDB): domain Bacteria; phylum Bacillota_I; class Bacilli_A; order RF39; family UBA660; genus CAG-582. The sequence continues at coordinate 38,792 of CAZKFB010000007.1, read as the reverse complement.
TCTAAGAAATTCAATTGTTTTAGATATTCTTTTAAGTCTTTCTATAGTTTCTGGATTATTTTTTAAAACGGGAGAAGTTAATTCAAGTCCATGGTCATTTAAGGTTATATCATCGCCAACAATCCATGTATCATCTATTTCGGATTTCAATGCTCTTCTACCCTCAAGGAAATCTACACTTTCCATTTCGATTTCTAATCCATAAGGAATATATATATTCTTATCTATTGTTTTCATATCCTATCCTCTATCCTTGAAATTGATGAATCAATTAATTCATAAGTTTTTGGTTTATCTAGTAAATATAAATCTCCAAACGGATCATCAAATCCATAAAAAGGCATAGTTGATTCAATACTAATTAAATACTTTAATATATCTGATAGAAATCTTAAATAAGTAGGATTATTTTCTAAGCTCCTTTGAATTGTACCTAAAGACATTTGAACACCTACAAAATTAGCTGGTTCAACTTTAAGAAATTGTTGATATTCATCATAATATCCACTTACTCGCAAAGACAAAAGTTTTTGTAATATACTTGCATCTTTATAATGCTTAGTTTTAATTGGTTTAATTCCATCTATTATAAAACCTATATTATTTGTGGAGATAGATAAATAACTAGAATCATATATACTTATTCCTTCTACACATTTAGATAAACTGATATAAAATTTTCCGTTATAGCCTCCACTATCAGTATGTCTTAAAAAAGGACAGAGAAGACCATTTTCAAATATATTTATGAAATCTTCTTCTATCTTATAACTAGTATTAAGACCATGGTAAAACCATTCGCTTTCTCTTTTTCTGGTATCGGTTATACAATTATTTAATTCATCCTTACTCACAAAACCATCCCTTTTTAGTTGGTGGTTATTATAACACAAAAAAAGAAACTTTAAAAGTTTCTTTATTATGCGTATACAAGTATAGCTAATACAATAACAGTAATTACTGTAATAGCAAGTAAGAATTTCCAAATATATTTGAAATAATCTTTATACTTAATATCTAACATTGAAAGTCCAACCATAAGTATTGCACTTGTTGGTGCAAAGAATTTAATAATACCATTAGTTGCTTGTAAGATTAAAGCTGCAACATTAGCATCTTTAAATGTAGCAAATGCACTACCAACCATACTTACAGTATATTGGAAATCTACTGTGAATAAGTTTGTATATAAACCTGATACAAATAAAGTAAATAAGTTATTTCCTAATCCTAAAATTGAACTAACAACGGCAGGAATAGTTGGGAATAACATACTAAATTCTAATACAGCATATACAAGAACTAATACTACTAATGATTTACCAATTTTATTAATACCATCGCCAAATGAATCAATAATCTTATCTAGTGGGATATGATAAATAATCTTTATTAATAACATGAATACAAAGATATATCCACATATACCAAGTAAATCTAAATCACCAAATGCATGGAATGATTCACCTAAAATCGTAGCAAATATTGTCGTCTTAAAGAATCCATCATATTCAATAATATCATTATATAAATCATTGAAGAATGATACTCCAAAAGCTGAACTCCAAGGAATATAAGCTAAAATAGCAATTACTAATAATAATCCAAAGAATATTGCCATAGGAGCAACATTTACTCTTACTGGTTTAGTTTTCTTAGTAGTTTTTACTTCTTCTTCAGCAAATAAATCTGTTACTGGTGTATCTTTCTTACTTAATCTTGCAATTGCAAAATAAGTCATTAAAAGATATGCAACTACAAATAATACAATTACGGCAGCTCTTTCGAAACCGAATTGAACATTTGAAGCTCCTAATCCATAATTAGTATCTACTATACTTCCAACTATGTTAGTTGAATAAGTAGCACCAAACATACCTACTAATACTCCACCAAATGTACTTGATAATGCTGATAATTTATCAACTTTAAGCTTACTAAAAACAGCAATTACAAATGGAATAAATAATAGTGTAATAAATGGATCAGTTGCAATACTAGTAAATACTGCAAATAGAAGTGTTGAAACTACAACTAATACTTTTTCCTTTCTTTTAAATATGTTAGCAACTTTGTCAGTTAATGCTTGGTAAGCTGCAGTCGAATTTAGGAACTTATATAATCCAGCAACTACAATGACAAACATAAATAGTGCAGTAAAATACCAGAAACCTAATAAACTATAACTTGACCAATCAAATAGACCAACCGCATGTCTATAATCTAAACTAGCAGTCCACTTGAAAGCTTGATTATTAATATCATAAGCTACTCCATTATTATAGAATGCATAAGGAATAATCCATGATAATAAAATAGTAATAAGAACAAATAATCCAGCTAATTTAAATAAATCATGCTTTTCAAATAATTTTTTCATATTTCTTTCTAACCTCCTAATACAATTATATCATATTTATTAATAGGTAAAGCATTTTTTTAATAAATAAAAAGACAAATTATAAATGAATTTGTCCTTTTTTGTATTCTTCATAACCAAGTACTAACGATTTTCGATTATTAATTTCTCTATTAGTTCCCAACATATAATCTCTTAGATCAGTATCAATTGAGTTTATAAATCCTAATCCCTCACAATAGACATTGATTAATTTTAATCCCGGATATCTATGTAGAGATAATAAATAATATTTATCTCCTAATATAACGTGTGGTCTTCTATAATTTTCTTCATCTACTAAAACATAGAAATAAACTTTTTCTTTATATGAATGTTTAGTAGGAATAGACTCATGTATTTCCAAAGTAGTAGGCAAATGATAATTAGTATAAGTAATTGCACTACTTGTATTAAACCCATGATTAGTAAGATCATATATGGCATCCATTGAAGCAAAATTTTCCGCGATAAACTGACGATATTCCATTAATGGTTTTTTATCTTTTTCTTTTACAAAATGAAGATGTCTTACATCATGACTTAGGCGATTCGTTTTTTGAATAAATGAATTGCCATTTTCACTTGCAAATACATAGTCGAATTCTTCGTTTGTATAGGATAAGAATTCTCCTTTTTCATCTAAGTATATCTCCATCGGATTTAATTCCCCATTATCATTTTCAACAATATAGACTACTCCATCTTCTGAAGTAATAACATATCTTTTATTATCAAAATCAATCATACAAAGATTCCTGTAATCATCAGTTGTAAGTATATCTAAATACTTTCTAATGCTATCATAATCAGATTCATTCAACTCTTGTATTTTCATAAAATTCCTCTTTTTTCGTATATAATACCACAAAATATTAATAAATCAAGAATTTATACATATAGATTAATTGAGGTGATAAAATGAACGGAGCATACTATCCGAATCCAACATTTCCAAATAATATGAATAATTATAATCAAGAAAGTGATAACTTTCCTGTACTTCAATCACAAGAGCAAAGTTATATTGAAAATATTCTAAGATTAAATAAGAATAAGAAAGTAAAACTATTTGCATCATATCCCGATTCTAATGAATGGCGAGATCGTATATATGACGGAATAATTGAACAAGCAGGAAAAGATCATGTTATCATGTCCAGTCCTTCTTTAGGAGATTGGTATTTAATACCACTTATCTATGTCAATTGGGTAGAATTCGAAGAACCTATAAATTATACTCCAAACCTTTAAGAAAATATTTCAAAGTTTCTCTTTCATCATCTAGAGTAGTTGAAACTCCATGACCGGGCATAATTTTAGCATTAGGATATTTTAATATTTTATTAATACTATTAATCATATTGGTGATTGAAGCTCCTTCTAAATCAACACGACCAATAGAATCTTTGAATATAAAGTCGCCAACAAACATTGTATTAATATTCTTAAAATATAAAGTTATAGAATCAAAGTAATGGCCTTCTGTATATATAACTTCAAACTCAAAAGGTCCAATAATATTCATTCCTTCTATTAAATTACTTCGATCATATTTATTTATATGATAATAATTTATTACATCATTTAAAGCTCCAATATGATCAAAGTGAGAATGCGTAATAACTACTCCCATAACTTTCTTAGTTCCATCAATAGATTCTTTAATTAAAGAGAAATCTTCTCCCGGATCAATAATTAAAATTGAATTGTCTTTCTCAAGAATGTAACAATTAGTTTCTAGATTACCGACAACAACACACTTAACATTCATAATTTTTCCTCCTTATGAGTATTTTATGCTATAATTAAACTAGGTGAAAATATGAAAACAACAGTAATAGTTTTATTAACAATAATTATTATTCTTGCTATTTTTTCAGCCATATATATTATATTATATAATAAATTACAATTTGCCAAGATAAGAATTGAAGAAGCTGAAAAAGTAATATTAGAAGAATTACAAAATCGTTTTGATTTAATAATGAAAGTCAAACCAACAATTGAAAAAAATACTAAAATGGATTTAAACCTATTCAGTGATCTTGAGAAATCAAAGAGAAGTAATGTCACTAGTTATGATTTTGATAAAAAGATAACTGAATCAGTAGTAACTATTTCTACTATTTTAAATGATTATCCTAAGTTAGATGAGAAAAAAGAATTTATGGAAATTATTAGAAAGCTTGAAGAATCAGATACAAAAATAAATGCTGCAAAAGATTTCTATAATAAAAATAATTCCGTACTTATTCTTATGATAAGAAAGTTCCCTTCTAATATTGTTGCTTTGATTCATAAGATTAATATTCAACCTTATTATGAAGCCAAAGAGATATTCAATGAAGTAGATGATGGCATAAAAATATAGTTTCACGCGAGAAACTATTTTTTTATATCCCAATCGATTGGTTCAATATTATTTTTAATCAAGAATTCATTAGTTCTAGAGAAAGGTCTACTTCCAAAGAAACCATTTCTTGCACTAAATGGAGATGGATGAGCACTTTCTATTACTAAGTGTCTTTTATTTGTAATAAATTCTTTTTTACTTCTTGCAAAGTTGCCCCAAAGAATAAAAACTATTGGTTCTTCTCTCTCATTTAATTTCTTAATTATATAATCAGTAAATAAACTCCAACCTAATTTAGAATGACTATTAGGAGTATCTTTTACTACTGTTAAAGTACTATTTAAAAGTAATACCCCTTCTTTAGCCCACTTAGTTAAATTACCACTAGCTGATGGAATTATACCTAAATCATCATATAGTTCTTTATATATATTCTTTAAACTAGGAGGTAATTTAATTCCATCCATAACAGAAAATGATAGTCCGTGAGCTTCACCTTCACCATGATAGGGATCTTGGCCCATAATAACTACTTTTACATCTTTATATGGGGTTAATTTTAAAGCCGCAAAGATATTATCTTTAATGGGATAAATAGTATTAACTTCATATTCATGATCAATAACTCCCATAAACTTATGAAATCCCTCACTATTCCAAATAACACTTAATTCTTGATCCCAATCATTGCCTATCATATTATCTCCTTACTACTTTAGTTTCTTCATTGAACTCACTAAATTCACGATT
>CAZKFB010000007.1:19464-33188 GCA_964551965.1 uncultured Muribaculaceae bacterium | reverse complement strand
TCAGGATAATCATGTAAATAACCCCACATTTTCTCTAAATTTGTCATAAAAACTCCCCTTACAAAGAGTATTATAACATAAAAACATATCATTTATGATATGTTTCGTTATTTAATATTTTAAATGATCGATATAATTGTTCTAGAAGGATACCTCTAAATAAACCATGCGGGTAAGTAATATTACCAAAAGATAGTTTATAATTAGCAATATTCTTTACTCTTTCATCAATACCATTAGAGCCGCCAATGATAAAATCTATATTGGAATTTTTCATTAACCAATTATCAATATTATTAGATAGTGTTACAGAATCAATTAAATTGCCTTCTATTTCCATTGTAACGATAAAGTCTGATGGTTTAATACTCTTTAGTATTAAATCACCTTCCGTTTTAATATCACTGTCTTTTAATTCAGTAATTATTACTTTATGATATTTATTTACTCTTTTTCGATAATCTTCTATTAATTCATTTAAATAATTTTCTTTTATTTTACCTACACATATAATATTAATCATACTTCTACACAATCCGTTCTCTCTCTTTGCTTAGCAACTATAATATTGTTAAAATCTATATTGTTTTCAACTAAAGAACTCTTTAATGTATCTAGAGCAATCTCCGGAGTATTATTCTCTTTTGAAATATGGGCAAGTACTACTTCCTTAGTGTTAGGTCCAATAAATTTACTCAAATAGAAAGCACATTGATTATTGGACAAATGCCCTTCATCATTACGGATTCTTGCCTTTAACCAAGAAGGATACCTACCATGCATAAGCATTTCAACATCATGATTTGATTCAAAGATATAAAGAGATAAATTAGTTAACTTATCAAAATATCTTTGATTAATATATCCCGTATCCGTAATATATACTACGGAAGAATTATCTTCTCTAAATATATATGCTCTTGATCCGGGAGCATCATGACTAGTTTTTAATATTTCTACACTTAATCCATCAAAGTTTAAAACTCCACTATCAAAACATAGATTAGGATAATCATTCATAAAATCGATTTCTGGTAGCATTCTTTCATCTAAGAATACAAATGGTTTATTATTCTTAAAGAATACTTTCATAGCACCCGTATGATCAGCATGCGTATGGGTTATAAATACATAGTCGATATCTGTTGGTAATACATTTATTTCAGCTAACTTAGATGTTATGTATTTGTTGTTCATTCCTAAATCAATTAGGATCTTTTTATTTTTAGTTTGAATAAATGTACAATTTCCTTCAGAACCACTAGCAAGTACGGATACTAACATGAGAACAATGACTTACAAGGATCGACTGGAACTCCACCCTCATAAGGCTTTCCTAAATACACACCTAAATGTAAGTGTGGTCCATAACATCTTCCCGTACATCCCATAAGTGCTATCTTATCGCCTTTTTTAACTCTTTGTCCTTCTTTAACTAATACTTTAGATAAATGCATATAGATAGTTGTATGTCCATCACCATGATCAATTCTAATTGAAACACCTTCAGCTTTACTTGATACACGATTTATTTTATAAACATCTCCATCACCTACAGCAAATATAGGTGAACCAGTACCTGACGTGCAAATATCTATACCTTGATGCATTCTACCCCAACGCCATTGATAACGAGAAACAATTCTAAATGGAATAGTTGTTGGCCATGCCCATTTACTTGAAGTAGATGGATCATAAGTTATACCACCCGTACTATTTCTAGTTCCAACTACAACAACTTTATTTTGAACAGGAACTAGTTCTTCTTGTTTAACAATGTTAAGTGATTTAATAACTCCATTAACATATGAAATATTTTGCGTAACTCTCGATAAACCATTTTTTCCTTCCGTTTGCGTAACACGATAAGAAGTACTCTTTGTATTATCTTTTACTTCTTCTTCAGTAAATGCAATATCAATATCTTCAACTACGGTCTTATTATACTCAACCGTAACTAATGGATCAATTAGACCAACGTTTAAAGTATCTCCGGCAGCTAATAAAACATTTGCTGATGGATAATTAGGATTTGCTATAAGTAACTCTTCAACATTAAGTTGATGATTATTAGCAATAGTGGATAAATCTTCACCCTCTTTAATAACATAACTTTGTTGTTCTTCTAAAGTACCAAATAGTAAATATCTAGATAATTCATTTATATCATCAAAGATATATTCCTCAACAGATACTAAATCTTTTTTAACAGAAATTGTTTCATCAAAATAAACTGATGTAATAACCTCGCCTGTTTCATCTATTTCTGTTTGTGTTTTATTTTCAAAATCTTCTAGATTATCCGTACCAATAAATGCTGCCGCCGTATTATACAATCCCTTATATATTAATTCTTTATCCATCAAATAAATATTAATATCTTTTCTTGTGATTTCTTCTTCTTCAACGTCTTCATCAGCTAACTTATCACTGTTATATTTAATTGATACGTTATAGGCCTCAATAGTAAATGGATCTTTATCCTTTATTTGATTATAAATAATATTCGTGTCTACGATCTTTTCATTATATGTATATACTTTCTTTATCTCTAATCCATGAGGTGGATATACTTTATCAACTTTATATTTTTCTTTTATTTCTGCTTGTTCTTCATCAATCATATTATATAATTCATCTTTTGATTCAATCATACCTAGTTTAACACCATTAAGATATACTTGATAAGCTTCGTCAGGAAGAGATGCACTTTTACTTTCCATTCCACAGAAAACTAAAAGAGCAGTAAAAATAATAGTTATTAACCCCCCTACTATTTTATCTTTCATTTAACCACCTAATTCTCTTGAACATTTTTTATATAATTTCTAAAATTACTAATATTTTTCTCAAATAATAATTCAATAGTTCCATTAGCACCACTACGATGTTTACCAACAATAAGTTCAGAAACGGAGATATTATTCTCTTCAATTTGTCCTGGTTGTTTATTATAATAATCATCACGATAAAGGAAAGCAACGATGTCAGCATCTTGTTCAATAGAACCAGATTCTCTTAAGTCTGACATAATTGGTCTTTTATTTTCTCTTCCTTCAACATTACGCGAAAGTTGTGCTAATGCTACTACCGGAACTCCAAGTTCCATCGCCATTGTCTTTAAACTACGAGAAATATCGGATACTTCTTGTTGACGATTATTGCCATATCCAGGGCCTCCTGAGATTAATTGTAAGTAGTCAATAACAATTAATCCAAGTCCACCAGTTTGACTATCAAGTCGACGACATTTAGCTCTTATTTCTGATATTGTAATACCCGGAGTATCTTCAATATATAATGGAGCTTCCGATAATTCACTCATTGCTTCATTTACTTTTTTCCAATCATCATTTAATAAATTACCAGTTTTTAACTTATTTCCATCAACAGCTCCAGCCGCCGAAATCATACGGAACATCAATTGTTCAGCACTCATCTCTAAGTTGAATATAGCAACAGCTTTACCGCTAGTTAAAGCTGCATGAACAGCCATATTTAAAGCAAATGCTGTCTTACCCATTGCAGGACGAGCTGCAACAATAATAAGTTCGTTTGGATGAAGACCACTAGTTAATTTATCAAAATCAGCAAATCCTGTTGCAATACCAGTTATTTCATTTTTTCTCTTACTTAAATCTTCAAGCTGTTGTTTAGCATTTTTAATAACTTCAGCACTAGTCTTAAATTCACCAGCTCTTCTTGTCTTGGTAACTGTAAATATTTCTCTTTCTGCTGATTCAATAACATAACCTGTCTCCATTGCTTCATCTCTAGCATTCTTTTCAATATTCATACATACATTAATTAATTTTCTTCTTAAGAACTTTTGCCTTATGATATTAATATATGAATCAACATTAGATGCTGTAACTACTGAATCAATTACTTCACTTAAATATTCAACTCCACCAATTTTATTGATAGGATTAATTTTTTCAATTTCATTTTTTAAAATAGTTGCATCAATAGCATCTTTTCTTTTATGAATCTCCACCATAGCATTGAATATTATACGATTCTTTTCATCAAAAAACATGTCTGCAGTTAATTCTTCTGAAATTTTTTCTAGAGCTACACTAGATAAAAATGCACATCCTAAAACAGACATTTCAGCTTCTAAATTTTTAGGTTCAGTATTATTTACTTCAGCCATATTTCTCACTTCCTATTCAACACTTACATTAATATGCGCTTTTACTTTCTTATGTAAGTTAATATCGACAATATGAACTCCTAAAGAATCAATATTGTGATCGCATTCAATTAACTTCTTATCAATATTATATCCTAACTTCTTTAATTCTTCTTCTATTTGTTTGTTTGATATACTCCCAAACATTCTTCCATCTTTGCCACACTTAGCTTTAAACTTAATTGTAACACTCGCAAGTTTATTTTTAAGTTCATTAGCTTTATTTATGTTTTCTTGTTCTTGATCTTCACGGCTCTTTATTTCTCTATCAAGTTTGTTCTTATTTTGGGTATTATATGGAACAGCTAATTTATTCTTAAATAAGAAATTCTCTGCATATCCATCAGATACATTAATTATATCATCTTTCTTACCTTGTTTTTTTACATCAGTAAGTAATATTACTTTCATAAATTCTCCCCGCTTTCTCATTATCTATTATATCAAAATTTAATTATTAGTGCATTAAAAAAAGGAGATTTAATTATTATCTCCTAAATATGTTATTTTAGCATATCCATTACCTGAATTACCTGTCATAGTTGATGCACCATCATGTGTTGGCATTGATGCATTACCTGCTATAGTTAAGCCGTTACTTACTCCACCAATATATGATGAACCTCCACCGCCGCCTCCATGAACACCACAAGCACCTCCATATAAACCTGCACCTCCGGAAATATTCATATGTCCTTTATATGGATCAGTGTCTGTTACTGGCATTGCAATACAGCCTTGCCCAAACGATGCTGGTGCACTTTCTCTAGGTCTATATGCATTAACTCCGCCTGCAGTCTGTGAACCACCAACCGCTTTACTATTAGGATGAACAATACTTGGAGTTCCAGTTAAACCATTAAGTCCGCCTCCTGCACCTCCGGATCCGGAATGATTAACGAGCGAATTACCTACAGCAGAGCCGCCACCTCCGCCAGCTATTATCAATCCATTGCCTTGATTAACAAAAGACTCATAACCAATAGATGATAATATACCTTTAACCTTAGCTATATGTGTTGCTCCTCCTCCACCAGATCCAGAACTATTAGCTACATAAGTTTGTCGAGACAAGCCGCCGCCGCCATTGTAACCATTGCCAACTACTACAATTTTGTCAAAGCCCGTTAAAGAATTTCCTCCTCCGCCAACTACGATATTTAAAATTGTTCCATCACTTAAAATAGTAGTGCCCTTAGAATATCCGCCTTTGCCACCAGAAATAAAACCGTCCATTCCCGTATTATCTCCACCTGCTGCTCCCCATACCTCTAACAAATACTCTCCATCACATTTTATTTCAAATTCCTGCTCGGCTCCAGTATAGTCAAAAGTAAATACATCACCATTTTTATAAGGACACATATCTTCAGCATATTCAGTTCGACTTATTTTTTCTACATCTATTCTACATGTTATTTCTGTTACATTTGTTGTAGTAATATTTTTGCTAGATTTACTCTGAGCTACTAATTCTCCTACTTGTTCAATATTTATATTTTCATTTGGATCACATACTAGATTTATAGTTGAATCATACTGATAACTATAATTAGTTATTTCATATTCAAGATTATCATTACCAGTACCTAAAAAAGCGAATGATTGTTTATCATTCGATATTAATACTTTTTGATCTGCACCGTTTATTTTTAAATTAGTAATCTCTATTTTAAAGTCTTCTAAGTTTTCTGATACATTAATATTTCCTTTTACATCTAAGACAGTATTAACTGTAGCAAATCCTATAGTTATGAAAAATAAAGTTAAAAATAATAATACATGCTTCTTCATATTAACTCTCCTATTTTTAGGTGTAGTTACCTATATTAAGCATACCTTTTTTTTTTTTTAGCAAGACCTATTTGTTTTGTCAATACTATTTTTATTAAATTTATACATTTTTTTACATATAAAAAATCATTTCTAAATTCTAGAAATGATTTTATTAATTTCTTATATAAGTTATTTTTGCGTAGCCATTTCCTTTTTTTGCACAATTAGGTGTTGGAGTTGTACTAACACAAGTTGTTGATATTGTTTTAGTTGATTCTTCATCTGACTCAGTACAGTTATAACAATACATTGATTTATTCGTTAATACTGGATTACCTATATATCCAGAACCTCCACCACTTGCAGACCAAACACCAATTAGTCCTCCATAGAGTCCTCCGCCTCCACCAGATGCATTATAGACATTGCCCCCGCCTTTTCCAAAAGAGAAGCCTGATGATTGAGTTCCACCACGTCCGCCAGCATAACTTGTAGCTGAAGAGGCAGTTCCTCCAATAAATCCTCCACCGGATCCTCCTACGCCAGTCCAAGTATCAGAGCTATCTGCCCACCAAGATGAGCCACCACCGCCTCCAGCTACCATTAGCACATGTTCTATATTACTACTAAGTGATGATAAAGTTCCACTTGTTAATGCGATGTGTGTTGCTCCACCTCCACCTGTAACATATGACTTTTCACCATTATATATTTGTCCATAAGCAGATCCACCACCATTATAACCTCCTAAAGCAGTTCCACTATAAACATAACTTCCTCCTGCTCCACCAACATTTATATAAAATATTGAATTCTTACTCATATTGATTAAACCATTCGAATAGCCACCATATCCTCCATGATAAGTACTAGTTTCACTACCTCCAGCGGCTCCCCATACTTCAAGTTCATAATCCCCATCACAAGGAACTACAAATTCTTGTTCACTTCCAGTATAATCAAAAAGCCATTCTTGTCCTTCTTCATATTTGCAAACAGGTTCGCCTAATTCTTCTCTTTCTTTTGGTGCTGCAACTAATTCACATACATAACTAATTTCAGTTTCTAATGATTCTCCATATCCTTTAGTCATTTCTACAGTTAAATGTCCTGTTTTTTTATTTCCTGCAATGAGCTCAAATGGACTTTCTAAGTTCATCGAGAATGATACATATTCTGAATAACTTTCAAATTCATTTTCTAATCCGCACTTTATTGTTACATCTGCATCATAGTTTCTATTTTTATTTGTTACATCGAATTCTAATACTGAAGTTTGATTAACATTTTCCAATTTATCTGTATTAAAGCTTATTGTTTTTTTAGTACTACCTATTTCAGCAGTTCCTGTATTAGTTTTTGCTCTTGTAAATATTATATCTTCTTCAAATTTTGTATCATTAAATCCAATATTTAAATTCCCATTTATAACAATACTAGTTGTTACTGATGCAAAACCAATTACTAATAATAATATTAAAATTAAAAATTGTTTCTTCTTCATACTACCATCTCTCATAAATATATAGTCATCTATTATCAAGTTAATTATACTAAGTAAATAAGGGTAATGCAAGTATCTTATTTATATTACCTATCTTTTATAAAATTAATATAAGAGATGATTAAATGATAAAAATAAATATTGAAAAACTATTAAAGAATAAAGGGAAATCAAAATATTGGTTATGTCAAAAAATGAATATAACTTCAAGAAATTTAAATAGAATAATTAGAGGAGATACAACTTCTATATCATTCAAATATATAGAAGAATTATGTACTCTCCTTGAATGTACTCCTAGTGATTTAATGACAGTAATATCAGACAAAGAATTTATAAAACAAGAAAGCAAAAAAAACTTACCAATCAGGTAAGTCTTTTTATTTTCCTAAATATGTAATCTTAGCATACCCATTACCAGCATTGCCAGTCATTGTTCCAGTTCCATCATGTGTTGGCATACCAGTTTGTGTTCCCCTTACATTAGTCCAGTTATATCCTGCTCCATCTATCATTACTGTATCAGTAAACACTAGTCCAGAATAATGATTTGGTTGACCTGTATGTATTATATTTGTGAGTGTTGAATTTGCTGCAATTGCATTACAGCCACTATGACCAGAAATGAATGATGATCCTCCACCTCCACCAGGCCAAGAATTTCCAGTGTGGCCTCCATGTCCACCTCCGTAATAACCGCCTCCACCGCCAGAAGAAGGAGCAGTACCATAGCTATAGCCGCCATAGCCAGCAATACCGAAACGACCATTTACAAATGAAGTTTCATATGGGTATGATGACAAAATTTTCCCAGACTTTCCTCCGTTGGTTTGCGTTGCTCCATAACCACTATAATCTGTAGTGTTTTCCATAGTAAAATACATTTTACTATCATATCCTATTAAGCCTCCGCCATCTCCACGTGAGAAAACAGATGATATCCAATAAATATATCCTCCTCCTCCGCCACCAGCAGCTACCATTATTCTTGATTTTAAAGAATCAAACTCAGAAATTGTCATATCCTCTAAACGAATATCTGTTGATCCACCTCCAGGTGCTTCTCCATATCCTCCGCCATTATAACTAGTATTTGAACCACCAATAATAACATACAATTTTTGATTTTTTTTCATTTCAATATTTCCCTTAACATATCCCCCTCTTCCTACAGAGTTTGGTAATATATTTTCATACTCGTAACCACTTGCTCCCCATAATTCGATTTTGTATTTTCCATTACAAGGTATAATAAAATCATGCCAAGAATCGGTTTTATCAAAAGACCATACTTCACCAGTATAATATGGACAAATCTCATCGGCATACTCCGTTCTACTAATTTTTTCAACATCTATTCTACAAGCTATATTATTTGTATTTGTTGTAGTAATTAATTTAGTTGAGCTGCTTTGAGCCTCTAATTCGCCTATTTGTTCTATAATTGTATCTTCACTAGGGTTACATACTAGATTTATAGTTGAATCATACTGATAACTATAGTTAGTTATTTCATAATTTAAAGTATCATTTCCAGTACCTAAAAAAGTAAACGAATGTTTATCATTTGCAATTAATATTTTTTGATCTACATCATTAATTTTTAAATTAGTAATTTCTATTTTAAAATCTTCTAAGTTTTCTGATAAGTTAATTTTACCTTTAGTTTCCAATGTTGTATTAACTGTAGCAAAGCCTATAGTTATGAAAAATAAAGTTAAAAATAGTAATATATGCTTTTTCATACTAACTCTCCTATTTTTAGGCGTAGTTACCTATATTAAGCATACCATTTTTTTCCTTTTAAGCAAGACCTAATGGTTTTGTCAATACTATTTTTATTCAATTTATACATTTTTTTACATATAAAAAAACATTTCTAAATTTTAGAAATGATTTTATTAATTTCCTAAATAAGTTATCTTGGCATATACATTGCCAGTATTACCAGTCATAGTTCCATTCCCATCATGAGTTGGCATACCAGTTTGTTCTCCTTTAACATTTGTCCAATTATAGCCTGCTCCATCTACCATTACTGTATCAACGAATACTAAACCTGAATAATGATTTGGTTGACCTGTATGTATTATACTTGATGATGTTGAATTTTCAGCAATAGCATCACATCCGTTATGGCCAGAAATAAATGAGGAACCGCCTCCGGAAGAAGTCATACCTGTATTATAACCAGTAGCTGCATAAGTTGCTCCGCCATAATAACCAGATCCAGCACCATTTACAACACTATTTGCACAAGTTCCAGCATCATATTAAACTAATATACTCATTTTCTTCTATAGTACAATTAATTGATACATCTGCATCATATTGATGAGATATATTCCTTACTTTATAATCTAATCTTGCTGAATCTCCAATATTAATTAATTTATCTGTAGTAAATGTAATAGTTTTTCTATCATCATTTATAATAGCATTTGTAGATTCTTTTCCATCAAGTAAAGCTTCTATAAATATTACATCATAGTCATCTGAGTTAAAACCTATTTTTAAATTACCATTTATAATAAGACTAGTTGTTACTGATGCAAAACCAATTACTAATAATATTATTAAAATATAAAGTTGTCTTTTCTTCATACTCAAATTGTTTATAATCACTTTCTCTTACTAAATCAATTGTTGTTGCTATTAAACTATTAATTCCATACGCGAGTAATACCACAGACATACTAGCACTTAGTTTTTCATATCATTACCAATTATAATATATCAAATATTATTAATTAATAATAATGCTATTATTTAATATGTGATATATCAAATTTGATATAACAAAAAAAGACACTTAAGTGTCTTATTTAACAAATGGTAATAAAGCCATAAATCTAGCTCTCTTAATTTGTTGTGCTATATGTCTTTGATGTTTAGCACATGCTCCAGTCATACGTCTAGGCATAATCTTACCTTTTTCATTTATATATTTAGAAACAATAGCTACATCTTTATAATCTACACTTTTACCAGCGCACATTTGACATACTTTTTTCTTTTTTCTAAAAAATTCAGCCATTTTATTATTCCTTTCTAAAATGGTAAATCATCATCACTTAATACTACTTCAGAGCCAAAATCTTTAAAAGGATCGCTATCTAAATCAGCAGGTTGTGAAGTTTGATCTCCCATACTATAATCAGGTTCAGCATCCATATCAGACCCGCCACCATTTTTACTACTTAAGAATCTTACATTATCTGCAGTTACATCAGTAGTGTATCTTGTTTGTCCGTCTTGAGTTTGATAACTTCCTGTAGTTATTCTTCCAACAACTCCAACCATTGAACCTTTCTTGCAATATTTAGCAACGTTTTCAGCTTGATTTCTCCATACTACAATATTGATAAAGTCAGTATGAGGTTCACCATTAGCACTAGGTCTACCATCAACTGCTATACTAAATCTACAAGTCGAAATTCCTGATTGTGTTGTTCTCAATTCTGGATCTCTTGTTAATCTTCCAACTAAACAAACGTTATTCATAATTATTCCTCATCTGTTCTAATGATCATGTAACGAATTACATTTTCATTAATTTTTGCTTTACGATCTAATTCAGAAACAATCTCATTATTTGCTTCGAAATCGATAACAAAATAATAACCTGTTAATTCCTTATTAATTGGATAAGCAAGTTTCTTGTTTCCTAAATCTTTACTTTCAGTGATTTTACCTCCCATAGAAGTAATAACTGTTTCAAGATTTTCAGCTTCTTTTTTTACTGCTGACTCTTCAATAGTAGTTTTTACTATGAACATGATCTCATATTTGTTCATTCCTACACCTCCTTATGGTCTATTTCGGCCTAACAATTTAGGCAAGGAGCTTTCGCTCGAAAGTATTATAACAAACAATACCCTATTTGTAAATAATAAAGTACTATAACAAATAATATGTTTACGAAGAAAAAAAAGACATTAATCATCATTATATGGTGGTCTATAAGTATATTCGATTGGCTTAGATGAAAAAGTTCTTTCTTCACGAGTTCTTTCCTTCGAAGGAATAGTTTCATTAAATATATCATTCATTTCTGAGAAACTGTAATTATCAGGATTATTTAACAGAAATCTTATTAAAGGATACTTACGATTAGATGATTTTATCCACTCCCAAATAAATTTAACATCTTCTGCATTATAAGCCCCGATTTCTATTCTTTCTAGCAAACTATCATCTAATCCATAAAAGAAAGAATTATAATCCCCATTCGTGTTTCTTAACTTATCACATTGATACAAAGTGCCTAAGTTTCCTTGTAACATTCTATTCATAATGATATCATCAAGAGCTATTCTTTTGTCTTTTGAATCAATATTTTTAAATAAAGCTCTTATCGGATTTCCATCGGGTTTCTTTATATAAATTCCACCTTCACCTAAAGCTATACCAGTTGGTGAGAATCCATGATCTTCTTCAAAAGCACCCCGTATTCTTCCATGCATATATTTCTCATGAAATCTAAAGAATGAAGAAGCATCGAAAAAGCTCATTGTCTTTTCATCTATCTTAGATAAACTATCACGCATAAATACATAATTTTGAGTAATATTGAAATAAGAATATACTTCAATGCTAATAATCAATTCATAAATTTCTTTATTCATAAGTATCACCATAATTAAATCATTTTAAAACCAGTTAATTTTCTTTCTTTTTCTGAAGTACCGAACACTTCATCAAACCATTCAAAGTTATGAGTATTAGTTAAAAATTTCTTATTCTTAGCAGCACTCATATTTCTTAAATATGGTTTTAATATATTAATTAATTCTCTTTGTTCCTGTTTTGTTCTTTTAATATATTCTTGATTAATAATACTCATTAATTCATTAACGAACGATACATATTCTTGAGGTTCATGAAGATATCCTAAAATGTTATCTAGGATTTCTTCGCTAGGTTCAGAATATAAAATTGCTGTGAAATACAAGCGTGGATTTCTATTGCCATTATATATTAGACTTTCTGCTAAATCACCAATATGTCTATCACATATAGCAGTTGCAAATGTTCGATTAAAAGACGTTGTAAAATCTCCTTTTGGTATATTCTTTATAAAATCTAATATACTAATGTTAATTTCTCCATCATAGTTTAACCATGCAGCAATTGTTTTAAATAGATCAGAATCTATATAACCCAATCTTTCAAAATCTTCTTCAGTCATTGCTGCAGCATAGTCACTTGCAATGCAAAAATTAAATGCATTATAATCTCCATCTACACATCCAGGATCTTCGGCAAATCCACCAAGTTCTCTTGGACTTGTATCTAACCCACGAAGATAATTCAAATTATCTTGAATTAAATCTTCATCCCATTTTAAATCTATTCCAGGAACAAACTGTTCTTCTTTAACAATATTTACTTTATAGCAAAGAGTCTCCAATATGGTTCCTTCACTCCATATTAAATCAATATCATCATCTAAATAATCACTTCTTTTTTCTTGTTCTATTTTATATCTTGATACTAATGGAGCTGAATTAATACTATTAACAAAGATAAATTCGCGATAATCACGACTAATTATTGCATAACTACAATTATATCTATCAAGTTCATGGTCATAGACTGGGTATTCAATAATAGAATAGTCCTCACCAATATTAATTCTAAAGTCTCTAAGATAATTTATTCCTAAAGGACAAGTATTAGATAAATTCTTAGATACTTCTTGTAATTCTTTTATTAATTTTTCACTATTAGAAATATCACATAATCGATAATCAATAAATTTTCTAATATCTTCCTTAATTGCTAATAACCATTCATTCCAATTAGTATAATCTATTTCTGGATCATCTAAATGACCGCCATAATACGAAGCTACAACCATATTATCACCCTCTAAACATATTATATCATATAAAGAAAAAAGACATTAGTGAAATGTCTTTATTTTGATACATTAAATCTAAAATATGCAATATCTCCATCCATCATTTGATAGTCTTTGCCTTCAAGTCTTACTTTACCATTTTCTTTAACTTTAAGTTCAGAGCCATATTGTTTTAAATCATCAAAACTCATTACTTCAGCTTTAATGAATCCCTTTTCAAAATCAGTATGAATTATACCAGCACACTGAGGAGCTTTCATACCCTTCTTAAATGTCCATGCACGACATTCATCAGATCCAGCCGTAAAGAATGTTGCAAGTCCAAGTAAGTTATATGTTGCAAATATAAGTTTGTCTAATCCACTATTTTGAATACCTAAATC
>CAZKFB010000007.1:0-19364 GCA_964551965.1 uncultured Muribaculaceae bacterium | reverse complement strand
AACTAAACGAAGAGGTATATTTTTTTCAAGATTTTCAATACATTTATTTAAAGTATTAATCTCTAATAATTCGTTCTTATCTTTAGTCATAGATACTTTCTTACCAAGTTTATTTAATCTATTTTGAATTACTTCTAAATCAGCTAATACTAGTTCAACATTAATAATTTCTATATCACGTATTGGATCAACTGTACCTTCTACATGTGTAATGTCTTTTGATTCAAAACATCTAACTACTTCAACTATGGCATCTACTTCTCTAATATGACTTAAGAATTTATTACCAAGTCCTTCACCAGTCGAAGCTCCCTTAACTAATCCGGCAATATCAATAAATTCATAAGCTGTCGGAACTATTGATTTTGGATTATACAAAGATACTAAATAATCTAATCTCGTATCAGGAACAGTTACAACTCCTACGTTTGGATCTATTGTTGCAAAAGGATAATTAGCAGCTAATATTTTTTGTTTTGTAATAGCATTAAATAAAGTACTTTTACCAACGTTAGGCAAACCTACTATACCAGCTTTTAATCCCATAAGAATCCCTCATTTCTTATTGTATTATAATGCATATAATTTTATTATTCAATTAAAAAAAGGATATATTATCCTTTAAAAGTAATCTTTGTTGTATGTTCTTTATTATTTCTAATATACTTAATAGCCGCTGAATCACCAATACTATAATTATATAGATAGTATTTTAGATATTTATAATCAGTTATCTTTTTATCATCCATAGCAATTATAACATCACCAGCTTCTAATCCAGCACGATCAGCGTTAGAACCTTTAACAACTTCAGTAATTAATGCTCCATAAGTAATATTATCACTTAGATGAATTCCAGAATTACTTGCTGCATCAATAGTGGTCATTGTAACTCCCATTGTAGGCCTTTCTAAAGATACACCTTTTTCAATCTTTTCAGCTATTGATAAAGCATATTCAATAGGAATAGCAAATCCCATATTTTCAATACTACTTGAACTATAGGAACTAGTTAATTTACTATTAGTAATACCAACTATCTCTCCGTTAGCATTTGCTAGTGGCCCTCCACTATTACCAGAATTAATAGATGCATCTATTTGAATTAAACTCATATACCAAGTCTCTGCATTTTTATAACGGTCAAAGTAACTTGTATAAGAAGATTCATTACTCATTGCAACTAATCTATCTTTACCTGATACAATTCCTCTCGTAACCGTAAATGAATAAGCTAAGTTAATTGGTGTTCCAATAGCAAATATTGTATCTCCAACATTTAAATTCTCACTTGAACCAATAATAGCCGTCTTTTTAACTGTATTAACAGGTACTTTTAGTAATGCGACATCAGCATATTCATCACTTCCGACCAACTCTGCTTCTGTTGTTGTTTCATCACTATATTCAATAATAATCTTTTTAGCATTATCAATAACATGATGATTAGTTAATATATAGCCAAACTTTTCATCAGTCTTATATACAAATCCACTTCCCCATCCCGTAATAGATGAACCATTAGAATCTTTGACAATAACTGTCGAATCATATACTTTATCAACTGATTTAGCAATACCTTCATCCGTTATTGTAACTTGTTCTTTAGTAACTGTTTCTACTGTCTTATGTGGAGATAATTCAGGTTTGACATTTAAATAAATATCAAATCCTACACATCCAACTAGTATTAAAACAGCAGCAATTAATGCAATTATCAATCCTTTATTATTTTTTTTACTTTCCATATACGCACCTCTAATCGATTTCTAATAATGCCTTGTAATTTGATGGGAATCCCATTCTATCTAATACCTTATTTATTTGAATAACATTTAATCTTCCACTTAAAGCATCGATTTCAAAAGATAACTCATTCATAAGTAATCTAAAATCATCTTTACTAAGTAAATATTTAAATATGATAATTACTGAGAATAAATCTCCTTTACCATATATATATTCATCATTAATATATGGAATATTTAAATATTTATGATATTCATTATCAGGTATTAACTTTTGTGTGCGATGTTCAAAAAGAATATCTTCGTGAGCACATAAATTACGATAATTAGAAAGAATTGGTAAAAATGTAAGTAAGTATTCAAAATCAACATTGAATTCTTTAGCAATTTCTTTTTGATCATTAACTTTCATTATTGTATATAATTCGGAAGTTATACCAAAAGATAGTACTTTAACTACTACCCATAATGGAATATATCCATAATTATTGATGTAGTGCTTAGTAGCTTCATGTTGACCACCATTAACTCTAATCTGTCTCTTCATTTTTTTTAACAAATCATTTACTTGTCGCACCTTTTCTGGAGATTGATTATAATTTTGTGGACGTAAATACTCGGCTTCACGATAACCATATTTTTGAGACAAGATATAAGAGAATATACTCTTAGTATTATTTTCAATTATCAAAATATTCTTAAACATAATATTTCGAAGTTGACGATCAAAATAAAACAACGAATAAAGTTCTCTAAATGTTGTCCCTTCAATAAATTTCTTTTTATTGTCATCACGCATAAATAAATGACGATAGCCCATTAAGAAGAAATAATTTTCTCTTAAAATTACATTCTTGGCATAGTCTATATCATCAATAACTAACCCTTTATTCTTTAAAATCTCAATTTGTTCGTCAAGAGTTTTGAATATTTTATTTGCCATAACTCTCACCTATTATTGATTTTATCACATCTCACAATAAAAATATATAACTTGTTTGTGAAAAAAAAATGAAAAAGGAAATGTTATGCTGCATTTCCTTCCATATTTGATAATTCTAATGTCTTACCATTTGATACTTCCTCTTGAACTTGAGGTGTAACATCAACTTCCGGTATTTCTACATTAGGTACATTATTTTCAAGTCTATTAACTGTTTCTGGTAATACAGATAATAGATATTGTTTATAACTACTTAAAGTAACACAAGTCTCTCTAAGTTTCTTTAATAAATCTATTAAATTTCTAATATCTTCAATAGGAGCACTCTTTACATCAATTGCATTAATACTATTAAATAGAACTTCCATTTTAGTACCAATCTTATTAAATACACTAGCATTTTGTTTAGTAACTAATTTATCAACTACTAATTGAATATTAGCAAGTTGTTCATGAAAAGCCTTGAATTTACCTAAATCAATAACATTGTTATTTGGCATAAACACCACTCCTATACTAAAATTATTATATCAATAATCGGTATAGCAAGTGTATATAAAAGGATTGTTTTACATCCTTATTTACAAAAGAAAAATACTATTTCTAGTATTTTAATTCTTCAATAATACGATCTATTCTACTTTCTTTATCAACCGTACCTTCAATATAAATATAAGTATTATCTACTAAAGAGATAAAATAGATATGCTCACTATCAGAAATCCTTAAAGTTGACCAATTACTACCGCTCTTTTTAGAATCTTTATATCCCTCTAAAGCACGTTTATATATATTATTACATTGATCAATGAATGTACCTTCAACATCGGCTTTCTTTTTACCTTTAATATATACAACTTCTAAGTCCTTAATAGCCGCTACATAAGCTGATTCAACATAATCAAAGTTAGCTGAATCATCATAAGTAGTTAATCCTTGATTCTCAGCTATTTTTATAAACTCGCTTTCCGTAATAGCTTCTTTTGTTGTTCCACATCCACTTACAAGTAAAATAGATATGATTAATAATAATACTTTTAACTTTTTCATATATTCACCTCTAAATACTCCTTGATACTACATCATAAGTATCAGTAATAGCAATAAATGCATGTTCATCAATTACTTTAATTCCCTCTTTTAATTTATAGTAATCATTCGAAGAAATAACTGTAAATAATATCTTATTATCTTTCTTAGTAAATCCACCCTTAGCATCTAAAACTGTTAGTTCATATTTTAAATCATGCATAATAAAGTTTTTAACTTCTTTTTCCTTAGTCGTAATAATATAAAATACTTTTGAATCATTTATTCCAAATCTTGCTTTAGTTAGCATATATTTAGATATGATAATTATAATAAGAGAATAAAGAGCTACTGTTGGATTTAATAGAATTATTGATATAAGTACTATTCCAATATCAATTATCCAACTGTATATCTTACTATGAAAATGTGTTACCTTACCTAATACTTCTTCTAGTAAGAATATACTTCCAGCCGAATATCCTTCTTTATATATTAAACTATATCCATATCCAGCAACAAAACCACCAACTATTACTACAAGTAACATCTCCGGTAATTCAAAACTATAAAGATTTGTTAGCGGTTGAGTTAGAAATACCATTAAAGGAATTAATAACCCCGGTAACAAATAATATCTTACCACTTTTTTATTTAATACTAAATACCCGATTAACATTGAAAATATATTGAGTAACAATATATTAATAGCCGGATTAGTTTGATTTAAATAGTACATTAAAATAGATATACCATTAAATCCAAACATAACTAAGTTATTGGGAATAATTATAAAGTTAATATCTAGAGCTATAAGCAAACAAGCAAAAATAATAATTAAATATCTCATTACACTTTTCATATTTACCTCTTTATTCTAAGATAAGCTTCAATAAAAGGAAGAATATCTCCATCTAGTACTTTCGTTGGATTATTAGATTCATAATTACTTCTTAAATCTTTAACTAGGCTATAGGGTTCTAATACATAATTTCTAATTTGACTTCCAAAATCTATATTTTGATTTCCCTTTAGACTATCTATTTTATTCTTACGTGCTTCATCACTTAATTTTTTTAATTTACTTCTTAAAATATTGAATGCTATCTCTTTATTCTTAAGTTGACTTCTCTCATTTTGAACAGCAACTACGATACCGGTTGGAATATGGGTTATTCTAACGGCCGAGTCAGTTGTATTTACTCCTTGTCCTCCACATCCACTAGATCTATAGACATCTATTCTAACATCATCATCTAATATTTCAATATCGTTATTTTCTTCAATTTCTGGTGTTACATTAACAGCAGCAAATGAAGTATGTCTTCGTGCATTGGAATCAAAAGGTGATATTCTTACTAATCTATGAACACCTATTTCACTTTTTAAGTATCCATACGCATGGTCTCCCTTAATATGAACAATGACACTTTTTATTCCTGCTTCATCCCCATTTTGTTTATCCAAAACATCAAATGAATAATTATTCTTCGATGCAAACATTGAATACATACGAAGTAACATATCCGCCCAATCTTGAGCTTCCGTTCCACCCGCTCCCGGATGAATTTCTAAAAAACAATTATCAGCATCATATTCGTTGCTTAACAAAGATTTAATTTCAAAACTAGAAACTTTTTCTTTAATATCCATTATTATTCTATCTAATTCTTGACTATAATCACTGAACTCACTTTCATTCATAAGTTCAATTAGTTCTATTTCATCAGTAACTAACTTTTTAATTTCCTTGTATTCAGTTATCTCTTTTTTTAAGTTTGCTAGTTCACTTGTAATAGAAGTTGCCTTATCAGCATTATCCCAAATAGAAGAATCATTTAAAATAGTTTCTAATTCTTCTATTCGTGCTCCCTTAGAATCAAAGTCAAAGTGACCTCCCAATAGAATTAATGTTATCTAAAATTTCATTTAAAACACTCACATATTCGTGCATATAATCACCCTATCTATGTCTTCCTCCACCACTTGAGTGTCCCATTCCGCTTGAACCACGAGAATGTGATCCACCTCCAGAACTATGATGACTAGAAGAACCACCACCAGAACTACCACTACCGGATGAAACTACATAAGAAGTCGTAACTGCATTCTTGAAGTTATCATTTTTTTCTGTGTAGTTAATTGAATTAACATCTAAGTATTCATCAGCTCTTGTTGGTTTACTAACTAATTTATTTCTTCTAACTAATGTAGTTATAACAATAAGAGTAACAAAAAGAGAAACTAAAAATGCTGGTATTATTGGTGGTATAAATCTCTTATGTAATATCCCTTTAGAATCTACATAGTAATCCTTATAAACATCAGACTTACCATTTTCATAATAGAAATCTAATTCACTTATAAAATCATGGAAAGCATCATGATAATTTCTTTCACCTATATCATCACCAATATAATCTAATATGTAATCCATTCTTGAATAATCATAATAAACCTGAGCATCACCAAACGTATACATATTATAATATGGATCTAATGAATAAGCATTTCTAAGTAGTAGTATACCACTATAGTTTTTGAAATTTAATCCAAAATCATTATAATCATAGAAATCAGCAGCTATATTTTCTAGTTCATAATCATTATTATAAGCCTTATTAATAGTTAATATAACAACATCCATTTTACTTTTATTAATAAATTCATTGGCAAATTCTCTTAATCTTAATTCTTCATCATCAGTTAGGATATCAGCAAAGTCATATATTTTTTCTGAGGCATCAACTAATGCTGTTTCATATACATTATCGATATTATAATCAGTAATTTGAATATCTTTTTTAACTCCCCAATTATCATAATCTTTTCGATCATAAGTTTTAACTTCAGCAAATACTGGAGTACCAACAAATGCTAATAATGAAATAATAATTAATAAATACTTTCTCATACAGCACCCTCCATATAATAAATAATAAGTGATGCTAATATAATAAAGCTAAATATAATTAAGAATAGTCCAACTGACCATAATACAACTTTAGTTTTATTAAGAGGTATATCGCCAACTATTTCTCCTGTTTGGCCATTCATTGCAAACGTATAATATTTATCTCCATATTTAACATTAACCATCCAAACTGGAAGTAATACATATTCGGTACTAGCTTTATTAGATGAAATAGTTTTTTCCGTAACTCTTTTCGAATCGAAATTTACCATACTATTGACCATGATGTTTTCAGCTGATTCAATTGCTCTTTTCTCAGCAAACTTATAAGCATCATCTTCTACTACATCATACTTTTCAGCTAAGAATCCAGACAAATAAGCATGATTATATTCTTCTAATCTATTAAAATAGAAAGGTTCTAATGAATTCATTAAATCATCATCAAATCTAGTTGAACCATCGACAGGTATTTGTCTAAATTGCATAGTTCCTTTTCTAATCAAATCATAGTAACTTGTCTTTGTATAATGCGTATTACCAGTAGACCAATGAGTAACTCTTGTACCAACAGCATTTACTGACCCTCCCGTATTAACATTAAATAACCAGAAAGGTACATAAAGACCAGTAATTTTTTCAATATTCTTTTTGGAATTAAATGACTTAGGCATAAAAGGACGACCTTTAGAAAGTCCCATAAATGCTTTTACTGCTTCTTCTTTATCTTTAGCAAAAGGAATTATCTTACTGGGTTTAAATTCCCCCGAAAGTTTATTTTTTAAAATTGCTGTATTTCCACAATAAAGACAAAATGTTGCTGCCGTTTGTTCATCAGCAATAATTTCTGCTCCACAATTTGAACAATGATATTCTACATAATTAACATCATTTTTGTCTTCTTTATAACTTTCTTGAAGAGTCGTATCCTGTATCTTTTTTAAATCTTTAATCGTAAATTCATTATTACAATACTCACATTTAAACTTTAACAAAGATGCATTATAATGTAATACTGCTCCACAACAAGGACATTGGTTATCAAGTACTTTACCCATATTCTCACATCCTAATATAAGTATATCAAATAGATTACTCTTTTTCTATATTAATCTTGCTATAAAAAAACTCGATTATAAATCGAGTTTCTTAACTAACATTTCACTCATACTCTTTACTTGTCCTAAATCAAATGGATTAGGAATAGAATACTTATCCATAATTGTCTTCAATGGATAATATGATGCTACACTTGCAGCTTCATTAAATACTTCTAAGTTATCCTGGCATTTCGAATAAATAGCTATTGCACCAAAATAAGATATAGCATAATCAATATAATAGAATGGATCAGTAAATATATGACTTTGACGATAGAAGTAAGACCCACTATCAAGATTTATATGTCCTGAATTATTTATATCTTGACCATATTTATGAGAAAGTTCTAACCATTTCTTACGAATATCTTTGCCACTTAAATTATCTTTATAAATACTCTCTTGAAATTCATCTACTAATGCCATATAAGGGAATGAAGTTAACATATCTTTATAAAATGAAAAGACATATTTTTGATAATTATCTGTATCAAATAATGAATCTACATAATCAAGACCAATTAATTGCATCGCATAAGAAAACATTTCACATACATCAAAAGTTGGATATTTTAATAGTGCTGATACTATATAATTCTTATCTTTATTAGCAGCATTTAATTTTTGATAAGCATGTCCTGTCTCATGAAGAGTTACATTAACATCATAAATTGTATCTTTATAATTTGCAGTTACAGTAGGAAGCCCCATCTTCGATAAGTAGTTAGTAATAGCAAAACCTACCTTATCTTTTCTTGCGAGTAAATCAATATAGTTATTACTTAATGCACTTTCAAAGAACTTACCTAATTCTTCATCTATTGAATAAAATACTTTAATAAATTCTTTTACTAATTCTTCTCCATGATATTTTAATTCAATAGAGTCTTTAAAGAAAATAGTATCATAGTAATGTAATTCATCTACTCCTAAATTCTTCTTTTGAATTTCTCTTAATCTTTCATTAATTGGTAAAAAATATTCTATTACTCCATCTCTAAATTTTTTTATGTCCTCATAGTTATAGCCAAATCTTCTCAGTTTATAGATACTATATTCTGAGTAATTATTAAACCCACATATATTAGCAATCTTATTCCTAACACTTACTAATTCACTTATAATATTATCTAACTCTAATTGATGACTATAGAAAAAATCATTATATGCATTATGAGCATTCTCTCGAACACTAGCATCATTACTATTAAAGTATTTGGCAAATCCTGCTAAATTAATTTCTTCACCATTATAATTAAAACGCTCACGAATAATACTTCGATATTCACTCTTTAATTCACTTTCCCTTTTTAATAAATCAGAAGTATCTTCATTAGTTATCTTTAATTGATATTCGATTGTATTAAAGAAATTTTCGGGAGCAACTTCTCTTAGAGAACTTAAACAAGGATGACTAAGAATAGCTAAATAAAATGGTTTAAACAATAAATCATATTGGGGCTTTATTTCATTCCAATAATCCATTTCAGCAGAATAGAATTCATCACTTCCATCTCGCATATTTCTAATATCAGCATAGTCAGATAATTCTTCTATCGTATTTTGTATATCAATTATTTCTTTAAAGTATTTAAGACATTCACTTTCATTAGTTGTTGATTTAAATAATTCAATTAAAGAATTTATTCTAAATTTAGTATCTTCAAAATTTGGCCTCTCATATTTATAGTCATTAAAATTAATCATTATATCGCCTCGTTAATCTCTAATTTCTATTGTGTTAGTACTTGTATCAATTTTAGCATAGCCAGTTAAAGGAATCGTAATCATTGGATTAGTATGCCCAAAATCAGCATTTATTATTATTGGTATGTTATCTATTTTAGGAACAAATATCTTCTTCCATTTATCTACTGTCATATTACAGTTTAACTCCGCTCTTCCAACAACGATACCTTTTATTTTATCTTTATCTAATGCATGAATTAAAGATTGAAAATCTCTATCAAATTCAACTAAGAAATTACTTCCGGCACCACCATCATCTTCAATAAATAAAACTATATCTTCATCGATTTTAGGAAAATAAGGAGTTCCTTGAAGTAAATTCAAAGTGCATAAATTACCACCAAGAATTGTGCCTTCTCCAGTTCCTTCACTTATTACATTAAATCCATCATTGTTTATAAAATCACGTTTATCTTGATCAATAAACCAAAGATCATTACTCCATTCATGTGATGCCTCAACTTTAACTACTTCATTAGAAAATAGCATTTTATTGAAATAGTCTACTGTATATTCATTTTTTAACTTTATTCCAAAAGTAGAAAAATGTGGACCATAATAGGTTACTAATCCCGTACGTGCAGTAATACTTTCTAAAAGTGCTGTTATATCTGAATATCCACAAAGGATTTTAGGATTATTCTTTACTACATCATAATCAATGTAGTCTAATATTTGATTAACATTAAATCCACCAATTACTGTAAGTATTGCTTTAACATTAGGATCTTTAAAAGCATCCATTAAATCTTTAACTCGATTCTCAATTGAAGAACTGTTATAGTCATCATCAATTGAATCATTAACATACTCACCAAACGTAACTTTTAATCCAAGACTCTCAAGTGTCTTAACTGCTATATCAATTGTTTCATCACTCAAGATTCCCATACTTCTTGATGGAGCAATTACTCTTACCTCATCATTAATAGTCAATTTTTCTGGTATTATCTTTTTCATAGTCTCTCTCCTCATCTAGTTCACTTTCAATATCACTCAAATAATTATCTCTAGCTTTCTTTACCGATTCGTTATTCTCTTCATTATAATAAGTTGATAAATCATCAGTTACAGCAAATATAGGTAAGTTATAGAATTTTGCTAAATTGACAATTTTACCCATAAATTCTACTCTTTTTTCTCGTTCTGTCAATCCCGTATAATCTTGAACTTTAAGTTTACGAATAAAATCATATGCTGTCTCTACTTCAGCAGGAGTAAGACCAGTATTCTCAACTGTATAATCAACAGCTTCTTGCTTAGTGCTAAATTTATCAAATAAGATATTAGCTGAATTAATAGAATTAACTGCACGATTAAATGTATTTAAACTTGTTGAACTCTCTAACATCTTATTTGTATAACTTACTAAATTATCAGGTGAATAATAAATTCCAAAATCTCTTTCTCCACCATTTAATGGTAGCATTCCCATTATCTTAGTTTGCTTTAAGCCATCATCAGTAATTACTTCTGTTATAGTTCTCTTAATTCTGCGACCTAACATTCTTTCCGTCTCTAACCATTTTACGAATTCATACATTAAGAATTTTATGCATGAAGTATGTCTTATTGTTTCATCTAATGCAACAGTAAAGAAATACATATTATTATCTCCATCATGAAGACCAATATTCTCAAGACTCAAATAATCTTTATTAATTAGATAATCATTGTAATTTTCATCACCTAAGAATATAGCATTAACATAACCAACTACGACATCATTGTTAAGTAAGACAAATAATGCTTCTTTATTAGTAGCATATAAATTACTCAAGTAATTTTCAGGGAAACTAAATTCCCCTTCTGAGAATATTTTTTTATCAAATAATTCTACATGTTTTAATAAATCATCACTTATCTCTTCATTTTTTAAAATACTCAAATTTAACATATTTCACCTACTATAATTTATATTGATATATTCTTGTTATTTTGCCATCATTCAAAGGAGCATATTCTAAAAACTCCCAACCATTTTTTTCATAATAAGAATCATGATCTGTAATTAAATACAAATTTGTATACCCTAAATTTCTTGCAACTTCTATGCATTTTTCTTGCAACATCTTACCTATTCCCATATTTCGATATTCATCCCTTACCAAAAGAGTAGCTAGCCAAGGATATAAATCTTGCCTTGATGTTAAATCGTTTCGCCAAAGAGATACAACTCCAACCGGAACATTATCAGATATTGCAACATACATTTGTGGAATATCCTCTTTATTTATTGAATGTTTCGAGCGATATATTGAATCTTCTAACTTTTGTCCTTTAGATTTTTCCCATTCGTTATAAATCCATTCGGAAACTATTTCCAAGAATTCTTGTCGTTCAGCTAAATTTTCTATTATTATATTATCCATAATTATCACCTTTATAATTTTATTAGATCATCAATATCTTTAATAACCAAGATATCTTTAGGTAAACTCTTAACTATATTATTTGGCAAATGTTCAAAATGAGGAACAATTATTTTATCATTGAAATCAAATCCATTATCTTGAACTCTTAAAGTACCAGTAGATGTATCCAAGTACTCATGATTGAATATCATAGCTCCGGCTGATTGACCAATAACTAATCCACCATTTTTAAAGAATTCATTAAAGTCATCATATAGATTATTATTTATAATTGCATCCATTAAGTATTTTGGTTCGCCACCACTTAAATATAGAGCATCATAATCAGATATTTTAAATCGACTATGATTTAAATCAATTACTTTTGCTTCGATTCCATTTTTCTTCATTTCTGACTTAGCAACATCAGCAGTAGTACGATCATCACTCTCTAACTTGGCATTGTTGATTATGGCAACATTATGATTTTTAAGTATTGAAATTATAGAATCATAACTATTCAAGAATCCATATCTCGTATCTAAACCATAAGAAGTTAAATAGATATTTAAAGCATTATTATGAACTAATTCATCATCAAAAGATATATTAATGCCAGCACTTTCTAATCGATTAGTTAATTCTTCTTCAATTTTAGTAATATCTAAACTTTCTTTAATTGCCATCATCATCACCTAATACAATTATACCAAAATAAAATGAGTGTTTAAACACTCATTTAAATATTTTATATAACATTCATTATCAGATAAATAAATTGTTTTACTTATTTTATCTACTACTCCAAAACATTCTAAAATATCTCCTGATTTAGCAAATGATTGATACTTCCAAACATTAGTAATTAATTTATACTTTTCTCCCTCATATAATACTTCGGCAAATCTTGGTAACATTGCTGATTCTAAACCACTTATTACTTCAACTTGAACTATTTGTTTTTCTCCATCTTTAGGAGATACTTGATTATCTAAATCGACAAATCTTGGTGTTGATAATACTCCCCCACATATTTGAACACCACTCCAATTTCTAGAAATTATTTCAAATAAATCACATTTACTTGAATAGTTATTTTTATGTTTTTCATATTGATGCTTCATATGTTCTTTTGTTATATAAGTTGCATTTATTCTATTTTTTATATAATCATTATAATTGTAATATAGATTTAAATTATCTCTTCCATAGATGACAAAGTCGACATCTTTTGTTATATCAAAACCAATTAAGTATGATCCAAATATACCTATCGAATCATCAGATATTCCAATCTCATTTAAAGCATCAACATAACTTTTCCATACTCCCGAAAGTTTATTCTTGTGACTCTTATAAAAATCATGAGCTGAATAAATTTTCTTAAACGCAGGAATAATTTCAAATCCCTTTTGATTGTGCTTAATATATTTTTTCTTGGTTATATTATTATACTTAGTTCCTTCATCAGATACTTCATATACCATATAGCCTTTATAATAATCATCTATTAAATTAACAATCCAAAAATTATCATTTAGATCTTGTACATAATCAAGTAAATTAATCATTTTAATTGCTCCTTATTTAGTATTATATTAACTAAAGAAAAATGTCTAAAGTTAACTTTCTTAATTGTCTTAAGAAGAATATCTCTTCTTCTTATTTTTTCTTCTTGGGTTATTTTAGGTTCAATATTTAAGCTTTCCGTATTTGGTCTTTCATTATACATAAATACTTTTACACGATCTACTAACCCACTAGAAAGTAATTCTTTTGTTTCATTAAAGTCACTTTCTGTTTCGCTAGGGAAACCAACTATAACGTGTGTATTAATTTTAATTCTCTTATTTATACTTCTAAGTTTAGTTAAAGATTCTTTTACTCTTTCAATATTATAAGGTCGTTTCATTAACTTTAATATTCTATTACTTCCACTTTGAATAGGAACTGTTATATATAAGAATTTCTTATCTTTAAGTAACTCAATTACTTCATCAGTAAGTCCATTCGGATTAAATTCGGGAATCGAAAAATATATATCTTCATCTATCTTAACAATCTCCCTTAATAGTTCTTCTAAGCTACTACCAATATCTTTACCATAACAAGAAGCATCATCACTGTTTAGACCAAATAGTTTATAACCTCTCTCCATACCATCATGAATTGATTCTAGTATTTCATCAATAGGTCTACTCTTTAAATGCGTGATAAACTTTTCTGAACAATAACTACACTTACCCATACATCCAACAGATATTTGTAAATAACATACTTTATTTCTTTTTAAACGATATTCAATATGTTTACTATGTAAGATAAATTTATTAAATAGATACAATAATTCTTTCTTTAATGGCAGTTTATCTTCAACATTCATAACTTTACTCTTAGGCAATTTATCAAATTTAAAGTAATCTTTAATTTCATTAATATCTCTTTTAAATATTAATATCTTCTTACTGATCTTATTAATATCTTCTCTATGAGTCCCGCCAAGACAACCAATTACAACTAACGTTTGATTGTCTTTTAACTTACTAAATATTTCTTTTACTCTACTTAAAAAATAAGATGATTTACTCTCTAAAAAACTACACGTATTAATAAATATGTAATCAGCATCTATTTGGTTTTCAACTATCGTCCATCCATTAACTTTAAATAATTCAATTACATCCAATCCATATAACTTAACTCTTGTACAAGTTCCCTGATTATAAAAATATGCTTTCATCTATATACCTCTCCACACTCTCTAGTGAGTCTTCACTACTTTCAATATTAATTAAACTTTGACTCATTAAATATTCATTTATTAAATCAATACTTTCAATATTATCTATCCATTTCCCCTTCCTCATCCTACTCTTACTTTTATATCTATCAATTAAATTATCTTTATTATCTATATATAGGTTTATATATATAATATTTGAATTACAAAAACTATTAATAAATTCATTAGTAATAGTTGCTCCTTCAACAATAATTACTTTTTCTTTTATAAATCTATTAATTACTTTTTTAAAGTAACTATTTATTGATCTAGTATGTTTTATAAATCCATCAACGACACTTAAATTTTCAATTTTACAAGCTTCATGAGTAGTCGTAAATACATATTTATCGTGAGGATTAATAAACTCTTTCATCGTATTCTTAATTGTATCTAAACTAATAACTTTATCTATTTTATATTTAAGTGCTAACTTATAAGCTAAAGTAGTTTTACCTGTTCCCGGAATTCCTCCAATAAATATTATCGTATTCATTTTTTATACTTTAATATTTCTCCATTTAACATGAATGAAATATCTTTATTAGTTTTATTATTTAAGAAATCGGTTAAGCCATTTAAATAATGTTTATACATTCTTACATCTTTTGATTTAAATAACACTTTATTATGCGTTAAATCAATTACTGATGAATTCATACTATCTAGTCTTAAAGTTATATCATCATAATAAATATCTATATACTTAGATCTATCATTAAAGTCATTCCATAAGACATCTACTGATATATCAATATTACCTAATTTAAATAATGAATATGATCGATAATCAAGATTATCTCCCTTATATTTAATTAAACTAGAATTAACATATTTAATAGGTAAATTATAAATATTAATTAAAGCACTTAAAGGATTAATTGTTTCATCTAAATATGAACCATGAAGATTTAAGTGTTCTTCCTTTATATGAGAATTTTCTACATAAGGATCATTGATATAGCATTTAATTTGATTAGGAATAATACTCATATAATTACTATTTTTAAACCATAATATTTCATCACCAAACGCGAAATGAAAAATATTATAGAAGTTATTATTAATAAGTTTAGATAAAATATTTAATTCTTCAGTACTAGTTACTAAAGGCTTTTCAGATATAACAAATACATTGTTTTCTAAGAAATATTTAATAATTTCAAAATGCGTATTTGGTGGTGTTGATACATAAACTAAGTCAACTTTATTAAGTAACTGATGATAATCATTAACTTTGTTTTTAATGTTAATAAGTTTTGAGTTATCAACATCACAGACAATTACTTCAAATCCTAATTTCTCTAATGCTTCCATTTGATAAATAAACACATGTCCTGCACCAATTAATCCAACCTTCATGCTCCACCTCATTTGTGTATATTTGACACTTTCAATATTAATAAATAATCAGTTCATTGAACCTTACAATTTAATTATATGTGTCACTGATACACTTGTCAATATATTTATTAAAATTTACAAAAAAACTCAAGTATATTTACTTGAGTAATATTTCACATTTAATGTCTGTATCAACTAGATTTGCAAAATCAACTTCATCTTGTTTAGTACCAATTATTGAACCATAATGAATAGGTACAACAATCTTAGGTTTAATTGCATTTATGAATTCAGCAGCTTCCTGAGCATTCATTGTAAACTTGCCACCAATAGGAATAAATGCAACATCACATTTAACTCTCATATTATCTGCTGTCTTATCAGTATCTCCAGCGATATAATATCTTACATTATCAAAAGTTATTATATAACCTACCCAATTATTTTCTATTGGATGGAATTCTTTTTCGTTATTATAAGCTCTAACTGTTTCAAAACTAATACCCTTAACTTCATACCTATTATCAGGTTCAACTAACAATAATTCTAAACCTAAATTTTCAACATCACTTTTAATAGAACTAGGTGCAACTATTATCGTATCATTCTTCTTCACTTTATTAATGTCTTCAATAGATAAGTGATCCCAATGACTATGAGTAATAAAAATTATATCGGCATCATTATAACTAGTTTCCATTCTAAGTGGATCAAAATATATTTTTAAATCTCTATCAAACTTAATACTACTTTGAATAAATACTTCTATATTTTCTAGCATAACTTATCACATCCTAAAGCCTTTCTTTTCCATCTATGTGTTTTCATATATTTATTAAGGATAGCTTCATCGATTTCATCCCAAGACATTAAGACAATTTCTTCTTCACTTAAGTTTAAATATGAAGCAAATACTTTTTTCTTACGTCTTTCAATTTCAAGTTCATCTAAATAGTTTAAATAATCCATTACTTCATTTTGTACTTCTTCGGAAGGAAATATTGAAACTAAATGATATTTAGGTTTATGTTTCTCAACAATATTATTTGGATAAGTATAATATATATTGCCATCTTTATCTTGTTCAATAATTTGTGGTTCGATATTTATACTTTCTGAATCTTCAATACATGAACTCTCATGTGCAACATATAAAGTCTCCATTTCATCTGAATCAGCACTTTTTTCTCTATCCAAACTTCGAAGATACATTTTATAGGCCATCTTATCAATAAAGTATTCTATCCAATCAGTACTTAAGAATACTCCTAATCTAGTTTGCATAAAAGGAGTTCTTTCACTTCTTGCTATGATTTTTCTCTTAATACTATCAACTATTTCCTGACTTACTTCATTCATTGTTATCACCAACTTTTAACATCTTTTCTATTTTTTCATCAACGATCTCATATTCTTGATTTAGCTTTTCAGCAAACTTCTTTTGACTAATCTTTAGTTTACCCTCACTTATTCTCCTAAAACACTTTACTCTAAATTCCGACTTTTTCTTTTTCTTATCATCCATTAACTCAGATATATAACTTTCTATATTAGAAAAAGCAAACTCATCAGCATCTATTTCAAAACTAAAATTATTATGAAACTTATTATAAAAATCTTTATTAAATAATGCTACTAATCCTTCTTTTCGATATGTTGGATTATCAAGATTAAAAGAATTTTGAACCCCATAAGGAAATTGTATTGAATGATAAAACTCATGCATTATAGCAAATACTACATAGTACACGATAGAATAATATGTTAAATTTTCTTTATTGGCTAATCTATTAATTACATATTTTAGAATGCTTCCAATGACAATTTCTTTTCTTCCGTCTTCATATCGATAACTACATATATTATTTCTATTTTCATCAAAAACTAAAGCTACATTACTATTATATTCTTTATTCAATATGTTTAGTGTATTAGCAATAATTAAAAATACTTCTTCGTATGTATAATAGATGTGCCCCTTATTATATATATTAGCAATATAATCAGAACAATCGGATAAGTTAATACAACAATTATTAACTAACGAACTTGCTAATATCAATGCATACATTATTCTCTCAGTATTATCTAATTCATTATTCAAACACTTTTGTTTTAGATTTTTAAGCATAGATTCATACTTATCTAATATTAATCTTTCATTATCATCTAATTCATCTCTAAATTTATATAATGTATTAATCATAACAAAATAATTTTCAAAGTATTCTTGATCATTAACATAACTAACAATATATTCAAACAACATATCTTTTTTTGCAACCTCAATATACTTAGTTAATCCTGATGACCTAATAGCTTTAAACAACAACTTATCCATTTCACTCTTAACCATATTAATCCCCCTTATTTTAATAATTACTTATTATTAAAATGATCTTTTATATATTCATAACCTTCTCTTATGCGTTCATCAATTTGATTATTATTGTCAAATATATTTTTTAAACTATCCATTACTTCTCCACTCATAAAGTCATATAAACATTCTTCATGAGTATGTGTTAATTTAACTATCGAATCCAAGTTTAATATGATTGGCGTTACTAGTTCACTATAGATCCATGCAAAATTTGGTGCATTAAATTCCTCATAAGATATTTCTGGAAATAATCTTTTAAATTTACTAAACCAAACAAAGTGTAATACTTCATGCGTAATAATATTCAAAAAAATATTTTTTCCCATACCAATATTAATGTATATTTCTCGATTATTAATATCTCTCGGAGCAATAGGTAAGATACCCACAAATACAGTTAATGAATCCTCATAAGAATCAATATTCAAATAATTAAATAAAATACTCAAGTACTCTGAAGATATAGAATTCCAATTCTCATAATAATTATTAATAGATTCATCAAAAATCTTAGATAGTTTATTATACTCATTAGTTACTACTTCATCAATATTATCTTCACTAATTGAAGGGAAAAATTCTATAACCTTATTCTTAGTATCTAAAGAATCTTCCTGACTATATGCCCATTTAATAATTTCAATATTATCACTTAATGATAATTTTTTAAAAGTAAGTTTTGGATATTCCATATTACCACCCGATATAATTATAACAAATTAAAAAGATATGATAAACATATCTTATAGTTTTGGTTGACTTTCTTCACTACCAAATATTGGTAGAGACATAATCTTCATCATTTCATCCATTGCTCTTGAATATACTTCACCAAAATCTGAATACTCCATAGGTTGTAGTAGACTAGCATAAGCCTTATTTTCACCAGGAAGTTTATTTTGGTTTTCCCAAGCTTCTAGTAAATCTAAACGATATTTAGTAAAGGCCGGATCAGCATCATGCTTAAATGCTGGAAGTATTCTAACAATACCATGTTTAGAAACAATCTCGGAAATAT
>CAZKFB010000006.1:38834-44900 GCA_964551965.1 uncultured Muribaculaceae bacterium | reverse complement strand
CGATTAAGTCTTTAACACGACCACCACGAATTAATACAACACTATGTTCTTGTAAGTTGTGTCCTTCACCTGGAATATAAGTATCTACTTCTCTTCCGTTTGATAATCTAACACGAGCATATTTTCTTAAAGCTGAGTTAGGTTTCTTTGGAGTCTTTGTACCAACACGAGTACAAACACCACGCATTTGTGGATGATTAGTATCAGTAGTCTTTCTTTCCATTGAATTAAATCCAACATTTAGAACAGGACTTTTGCCTTTTCTAACTTTCTTAGATCTTTTCTTTCTTACTAATTGATTAATTGTAGTCATAATTCCCTTTCTACGTACACACATCCTGGTGTATCGATTTCCCCTTAAAATTTAGTTCTGAGTTATCAGAACTTAAACTTCAAACGCGATATTACTATAGCAAAAATATGTATAGAATGTCAACTATTTTTTGACATTTATACGCTATTTTATATGCATTTTGATATATTTTTATTACTATTATTCTATAGTTTCATATTTATCACACTTAATCATAGCCTGGTACTCTAAGCCGTTAATGGTATTACTAACATTAACATAACCACTACAAAGATCACCATCTACTTCCATATTTGGTAAGATATTCTTATTTTCTAAGTCTGTTTCTGTTATTTTTGTTTTCTTATTTGTAATTTTTTTATCAGTTAACTCAATATATCCTTTAGCTGCTTCTACTAGATCACTTTCTAATACTTTATATGATTCATATTTCTTAGTATTAACTATTCCAATAGTTAACAATGAACCAAATAACACTACAGCTATGAATATCCATGCTATAATCATCTTTTTCATATTATCACCAATTTTATTATAAAGGAAAATATAAAATATTGCTATCCTCTTTATTATTTAATTAATGATGCAAATAGATTTTCATAAATACTATTAGCATTTAACTTTTTAACAAAAGTAATTTTATGCTTACCTTTTGTAAAAGTGAATGAATTATCTTCATTAATAATTGGACAGCTTATATCCATAGTTTCAAACCATTTTTTATTTATTAAATAAGCTATGGAACCAATATCCCAAATTGGATATCTCTTATGAGGACCCCAAAAACGATTATAGAATTTATCACATAAGTAGTCACATAATTCATTCTTTCCACCTATTTCCGCCTTTAATTCATAAATTGATGTCATTAAGTTAGATGTAATAGGTGAACAGGGCATAATAGTTAGTTTTACTCCCGAATAAAATACCGTTTTTACAGCCTCTACATCTTGTCTAAAATTAAAGTCTTTATTATCACCAAATAAGAAATTTGTTCCTTGCCATATTATCTCAATTTTATCTTTGATAGTTGGATCTTTTTTCATTGCTAATGCTACATTCGTTAAACAACCTATTGCAACAATAACTGTATGATCATTTTCGCGAGCGGTTTTAATTATTTTACTTACGGCCTCATTTTCTTCTTTATATCCATTTATTAGATAGTCTCTGCTGCCTTTATAAATAATTGACTTATCTTCAATGTTCATATAATCAAATATTTTAACTGTTTCATTATAACTATCATCTATTGAATCAGATACACTTTTAGAATATCCACTATGTTTAAAGGGAGCTATTGTGATAGCATTTATATTAAATAAAGATCTATTCTTTAGTAAATACGCTAAAGCAAACATATCATCAGCTTCATTGTAAGTATCAGTATCTAAAATAATATTCATTCTCTTTTCTCCTAACTACTATATCAATTTTATTATAGCACTTTAACTATTTTATTAAATAAAAAAACTGTGATTACTCACAGTTTTCTTTTAGCAATTATTATACTAATTCAACAGTTGCGCCAGCTTCTTCTAATTTAGCTTTGATTTCATTAGCTTCATCAGCAGAAACGTTTTCTTTGATGTTACCACCATTGTCAGCTACAGCTTTAGCTTCAACTAAACCTAAACCAGTAATTTCTCTAACAACTTTGATAACAGCTATCTTACTAGCACCAGCATCCTTTAAGACAACAGTCTTAGTAGCAGCACCAGCATCAGCATCAGCACCAGCAGCAGGAGCAGCAGCTACAGCTACAGCACTAGGATCAACTCCAAATTCTTCTTTCATAGCGTCAACTAAATCTTTAACTTCTAAAATAGTCATTTCTTTAATTGCATCAATAATTTCACTTGTAGATAATTTTGCCATTCTAATCAATTCCTTTCCTAATTACTTTTCTTCACCTAATTTTTCGGCGTATAAATTAAGTGCAATAGATAGATTTTTAACGTGCTCTATCAAGCCACCAGCAAACATAGTAAGTAAACCTTCTCTTGATGGTATTGAAGCATAATTCTTAATAGCATCTAATGTTACTACTTCTCCATCAACAATACCAGTAATAACTTGAATATTGTTATGTTTTTTAGCAAATGAATCTAATGCCTTAATTGGTTCAAGTATTTCACTACCAAAAACAATTGCATTAGGTCCCTCTAAGAAACTACTTAAGTCGATGTTCATATCATCTAAAGCTCTTTTAACAAGAGTATTCTTATAGATTTTAACTTCACTATTAACTTTTTTAAGTTCTCTTCTTAATTCTTGCATGTCTTTAACTGTAGATTCTGAATATTTGAAAAGTACAATACTCTTAGAGTTTTTTAACTTATCAGTTATTTCAGCAACAGTTTGACGCTTAGTATCAAGGATCTTTTCGCTTGCCATAATTTATCCTCCTTAAATATTTATAAAAAAACTTTCCACACAGGAAAGTTATATTCTTAAAAGATATAAACTCTCCCTCGGTAGGATTATTAAAGTTAGACTCCCTACTGTCTTCGGTACTCGTTTTTTCATTCGTTATATTATCAAATTATAAACTACATGTCAATACTATTTACATCTACACGGATACCAGGACCCATAGTAGTAGAAATAGTTATATTTTGAATGTATTTTCCTTTGATTGTTGTTGGTTTTGCTTTAACAATAGTGTTAATAACGAAATCAACATTTTCTTTTAATTTTGATTCATCAAAAGAAACTTTTCCAACTGAACAATGGATATTACCATATGAATCAGCTCTGTATTCAATCATACCTTTTTTAACATCTTCAACAGTTTTCTCAGGTGTTGGTGTAACTGTTCCAGTCTTAGGATTTGGCATTAAACCTTTAGGTCCTAAAACTTTACCAATCTTACCTAAGGCAGGCATCATTTCTGGAGTTGCAATGATTGTATCATAATCAAACCAATTTTCATTAGCAATTTTGTCAATCATATCTTGTTCTCCAACAAAGTCAGCTCCTGCTTTCTTAGCAGCTTCTGCTTGTGCACCTTTAGCTAAAACTAAGATCTTCTTAGTTTTACCATTACCATTAGGTAATACTAAAGAGCCTCTAAGTTGTTGATCAGCTTTTTTAGTATCAATATTAAGTTTGATTGCTATTTCAACTGAACTATCAAATTTTGTAGTACTAGTTTCTTTAGCTAACTTAACAGCTTCTTCTACAGTATACTTTTTAGTTTTGTCTACTTTTTCAGAAGCTTCCACGTATTTCTTTCCTACTCTTTTCATACATACCCTCCAATCGTGGTTTATTAGCGGATTTTTTTTAAATTATTTATTATTTTAATTATTCTTCTTCAGTAGATTCTTTTTCAGTTATTACTTCAGTTTCTACATTTGTATTGCTTGCACTAGCTTCCATAGCTTCAAGTTTAGCTTCACGCTTTGCTTCTTCTATTTCAGCAGCTTGTGCTGATGCAGCTTCTTCAGCTAATTCAGCATCATTAACACCTTTAACTGCAACACCCATGTTTCTAGCAGTTCCTTCAACAATTTTCATTGCTTCTTCAACTGTATAAGCATTTAAATCAGGCATCTTAGTTTCTGCTATAGCTTTAACATCTTCCTTACTAATAGTTGCAACAATTTCGTGTGCACCCTTCTTAGATCCAGATTTAATCTTAGCATATTTCTTGATTAATTCAGCAGCAGGTGGAGTCTTTAGTACAAAATCAAATGTTCTATCTTCATATACAGAAATTTCAACTGGAATAATGTCGCCCTTTTTATCTTTAGTAGCGTCATTATATTTTGTACAGAACTCTTGTAAATTAATACCAGCAGGTCCTAAAACAGTACCAACAGGTGGTGCTGGTGTAGCAGCTCCGGCTGGAATTTGTAACTTAATTTTCTTTACG
Organism: uncultured Muribaculaceae bacterium; assembly: GCA_964551965.1. Classification (GTDB taxonomy): domain Bacteria; phylum Bacillota_I; class Bacilli_A; order RF39; family UBA660; genus CAG-582. The sequence continues at coordinate 40,707 of CAZKFB010000006.1, read as the reverse complement.
ACTTCTTTTGCCACGTAAAACACATCCTTCCCGTATTTTCGCTTTGTGGTATTGGGCTAATCCGCGTTTCCCTCCCACACGCTAATTAAACTTTAGCAATTAAGATACTAACACAAAATAATCAAAAAAACAATATCTAATTGGCTTTTTTACTTATTTATAGGTATTTTATATTGCTTTATTTCACATTTTTTATAATTATTAGCATAAACGTATGGATCATATTTATCATTTAATATTAATCTAATTATACTATCTAATTGAGTAATTAAACTTCTTTCTTGGAATCGTTTACTCTTTAAATCTAGTTCAGCAGGCATAAAATAGGTATCTGCTATTTTCATTTCTTCTAATATATTATATTTATTACCAAAGTATGTTATTATTTGATCCACACTAGATGCTATTGCATATCCATACTCATCTAAGTATTTATATATTGCATCTATAACATCATTGGCTTTTTCATGTCTACTATTAGTAATATAAGTATCCCATCTATTTATCATCTTATCTATTTCATTAAGATGAGTATTAAATTCTTTTATCCTTGCTGTTACATAGTAGGCAAGTTCTCTATCATAGCATTTAAGTAATTCAATTAATACAGATATAGAAGAGTTTGGTTTCTCTTTATAAGTTTCATGTAGTTTCTTTTCTATTTTATGAGATGAGAAAATTTCATCAATCATATTATATGCAAAGAAGTCTTTTATTAAAACACTTCCAGAATAGAAATATTCTATAAAATCAAAACCTAAACTATTTTCTTCTGGATCATTTTCTAAAGAAGCTTCAAAACTAACACGATATCTCATGTATTCATTTCTTGCTCTTATTTTTTCCATAATTATATTTTCTTCTAATGATCTAGGAAGATATTTATCTAAAGTAAGTAAGACTTCTAGATATTCAATAGTTGGAATATCATCTAAGTATCCATCCGTTAAAGTATGATCGAAGTAATCATTAGCAAGTTCTATTACATAGTTTGGATTAGCATTAAATTTTTGAATCATAAATTTAATAAGTTCATAATTATACTTTATTTTATCCCCACAAAAAGAATACATTTTATAGTCATTACTATAATTTATAACAGCTATCATAAATTCGACATCATTTTCTAGTTCTTCTAAATCAAATTCAATATCTAATCCTTCAATATAATTTCTTATTGTTTTTAAGTTCCACTTTTTCATATATTACCCCCACCATTTCTTTTTTGTGTTCCCTATTATAGCATTATTTAAAAAAATAGTAAAAAAATACATCCATTTAAGAATGTATTTATATATATATTATGAATTATCTATTGTTCTTTTTAATCCTTTAGAAGAACTCTTGGGATAAATCGTTTTTTCAGTTTTCTCTTTTAATGAATAAATCATTTTCCATACATCATCTATCGGATATATTCCCATATTGTTAATAACTAAGAATAAATAATTCCAACATTCATATAGTTCAGGATCCAGAGTTTCTAGAATGTTTAGTTTTCTATGGCTTTTAACTCCTAAAACAGCTCCATTTTCTTTAGTTGCTGTCGTAGCTTTATTTTGATGTTTTAACTCACGAGCTTCTACTATATGATGATATGTGGGCCTATTTTTATTAGTTATAGGATTTCCCATCCAGTCAATTTATTTAGCATCGTCAGGATAGAATTCATTTATTAACTCTGATAAAACGACTTTAGTTATATCACTCTTTTTCATTTAATCTTCCCCCTTTAGAATAAACTACTAATTAGCAATACTTACTTGGAATAATTCGACTTCAACAGGTGTTTCTTGACCAAATAAATCGATAAGAACTGTAAGGCGTGAATTTTCAGTATCAATTGAATCAATGTTACCTTCCATACCTTTGA
>CAZKFB010000006.1:32294-38734 GCA_964551965.1 uncultured Muribaculaceae bacterium | reverse complement strand
GTAAGGCGTGAATTTTCAGTATCAATTGAATCAATGTTACCTTCCATACCTTTGAATGGACCATCAACTATCGTTACTCTTGTACCAACAACTAATTCAGCATCAACATCAACTCTGCTCATACCCATACTGATTAATATCTTATCAATCTCTTGTGGTAATAATGGAGTTGGTTTTGCTCCTTTTCCTGATGAACCAATAAATCCCGTAACACCCGGAGTATTACGAACAACATACCAAGCTTCATCTGTCATTATCATTTCAACTAAGATATAGCCTGGGAACATCTTATGATGTTTTTCTTTCTTTGATCCATCTTTCATTGTTTCGATAACTGTCTCTTCAGGAACAATAACTCTAAAAATATAATCAGAGAAGCCCATAGATTCAGCACGCATTTCAAGTTTTTCTTTTACTTTAGCTTCATGTCCAGAATAAGTGTTAACAACATACCATAATTTTTCCATTAATTCATCAAATCCTTTACTAATGCGAATAAAAAGTCAATTCCATAGAAGAATAATGCAAAAAATGCAACAAACATTAAACATGCAATTGAATATTTGAATACTTCTTTAGCGCTTGGCCATCTAACAAGTCTCATTTCTGCTCTAACGTCAGATAAGAATGTATCTTTCTTGCCAATTCTACTTAATTTAACCTTTTCATTCTTTATTTCTTTCTTTAATTCTTGTTTCTTTGCCTTATCTTTAGTTGCCTTTTTTTCTTCTATTAACTTATCGATTTTTTCTTCAACCTCAAGTCGCTCCTTAAGGATAGCTTTTTTAAGTTCTTTTTTCTCGTTTTTAATTGAAGAAGACTTAGCCTTTTTATTCTCTTTTTCCTTTTTTGCCATAATGTCACCTCTTATTTTTTTTGTATAAAAAAAACACTTTCGTGTACGCCATTAATATAGCACACAAAAGTGAGACTTGCAACTATTAATTATAATTTATTTTAATAATTTAAATAATTGAATATAGATGCCATTTCATCTATGTTAGATATATTTTTATTTTTCGGAATATGTATAAACAGCATATTAGTTTCTAAAGAATTCTCATAAATATATTTTAATCCATGATAGTATAAATTGTTACACAAATAATTACCTGCATCTGACGAAATATTTACCATATATTTTTTTTCTATTCTATTTTTCAAATTCTCATAATTAAAATTTGTTATAAATTCATCCTCTTGTTTTCCTTTTATTTCTATTTGAATTACATCTTTGGCTAAACAAGCCCATTGTCCAAAAGAAATAATTAAATCGTATTTATTTTTCTTTAGTTCTCTTTCTAATTGCTTTATGCTTGTTGTAAAACTATTCTTTAAATATAGTTTATTATTACTTTCTATTCTATCAAGAAGTAGTTTAGAAGAATTTTCTTTTCCGTTAAAAGCCGTATACAGTATTTTCATATTATATTACCTCGTATTGATTATTTGATGTCAAAGTATATTCTATAATATCTTTCTAATTTTTACTCTAATTCTCGATACAGTATTATAGACATATTTAATATCTTTATTAAGGATCGAAGATATATCTTCGTATGAGAAATCATTTATTAATAATTCATATATTTCTTTTTCGGCAGGACTTAATAAATTATCTATTTGTTTTTTTAGATTTATAACATCTTCTTCCTCTTGTACTTTAACTTGAGGATCGTTAGCACTAGAACCTATTTTATTCTCTAAAGGAGAATCTGCTCCAAACATATTATCATCTAGAGAAAAGGCACTTCTAAGTAGACGATGCTTAAGAGTATCTGCCTGTCTTAAATAATTTCTTACTCTTCTTTCAACACATAGAGTTATAAATGTTGGAAGTGTTGTCTCTTTATCTTGATTAAAAGATACTAAAGCATCACTAAAACCTAATCTGGCTTCTTGTGTTAATTCATTTATATCAACGCTTAAATAGTAAGCACCCCTTTTATACTTATTAACAATAATATCTATTATATAATTATATTTATCATATAATACATCATTTGCTTCTTCACTGTTTTCACAAACTAGATTAACTAGTTCATTATCAGGATATTCGTTCATATTATTCTCCTATTCCATATATTAATATTGAAGCTGCAACTGAAGCATTTAAACTATTTACAACACCATTCATTGGAATACTTACAACTTGATCAACATTTTCTTTAACTAATTTAGAGATACCATTACCTTCACTACCAATGATAAGTAATACTTTATCACTGTAGTCAACTTCCCTAAAGTACTTTCCATCCATATCAGCAGCATAAGCAAAATATCCGCGATCCTTTAACTTATTAATTGCACTTACTAAATTAGTAACCATTATTATGTTAACATGATTTAATGCGCCTACTGAAGTTTTCATAACAGTTTCATTAACTATTACACTTCGATCTTTAGGAATAATGATAGACTTAATTCCTCGAGCTTCACAAGTTCTTATAATAGCGCCAAAATTGTGTGGATCTTCTAAATGATCAAGCATAACAACAAAGTTTTCTTGATTATCGATATCATCAAGTGTCTTATATTCATAATCATTTATTTCAACAATTATACCTTGATTGTGAGGTATCATCTTATCCATAATCTTAGAAGCTGTAACAACGTATTTTAATCTATTAGCTTTAATCTTATCCAAAATGTCTTTATCTTTAAAATTTGGAGATATTAATACTTTTCTAACGCGACTTAAATCAAGTTCATTAAATACATTCTTTCCACATACTCTCATAATTCACCTACTATGTAATCTAATACTTCATTACATCTTTCTAAATTGTTTTTATATAGATATCCAATTAAACATTCAAGACCTGTTGCTTTTTTATATGTAATTATATCTGTTGTTTTATTCGAATGACTAGAAGCATTTCTTCCACGATTAACAATGATTAGTTCTTCATCTGTTAAAAAATCACGATTTATCAACTCTTCAAGAATTCTTCTCTGTGATGTAGCACTGACATATTTAATTGCTTCACTTTGCAGTTCTTTAACTTTAGAAATACCTTTGTTAATTAAGTATTCCCTAACATGTAATTCATAAACAGCGTCCCCAAGAAAAGCCATAACTAAATTATTCATTTTCTCACCGACTAAATAATAACATATATTATGAAAAATTACCAACTAAACATATATTTTGATATAATGATTATAGGTGATGATATGAGTAAGAGATATTATTTTAATAATACTGATATATTTAGCATCATAGATGAACTTTATCCAATGTCAATAAATAATTCTTTAGATCACAATTCATTTAATAATGATAATTTAAATAGATTAGTTGATCGAATTGAAGATATATTGGAAGATGTAAAGATTCAAGATATTAAAGAAGATAAGAAGAACTTAGAAGATATGGAGTTTTTAAGTTCTCAAGCAAATGATAAACTAAAGGAAATATTTGCCAATCCCGATAATCTAGTGTTTGGAAATGGTGGAATGGCTGATGTTATATTAGATACTAATCATTTCTATTGTAGATTTCCAAATTTGGATTCACATTTTTTACCACTTTCGTGGAATAGTGATTTAGAAAAATTAAATAATTGGCCACACAATAATGCTGGTAAGATATTATTATTAGTTTTAAATAAAAGAGAAAATAATCCGATATTTAAAGATATTGATTCTAGTAATCCTGATTCTAATTTTAGATATGAAATACCAATAGAATATTTTGCGGGTTATTATGATCGAGATAGACAAGAATTTATACCTAATGAAAAATTTTTACAAGAGCATGACTATGATGAATACTATCCAATATATCATAATCCAGTTCCTTCTATTTTACTTAATGAACCTGATATTATTCAAGAGTTCTACTATACAATGAGAGAATTTGCTTATGCACTTGTTAATACGAGTGAAGGGCTAAGCAAAAAGGGATATGAAGGTATATGTAATCAATATCTAACAATGATTAAAAAATTGAGAGAATTGCAATTACAAATTACTCCTGAATTCTTAAGTAGACTACAAAACGACACTGTCGATGATACCCTTAAACTTTTAGATGAATTAGATGATACAAAAGATAAAGAAATTGGCTATGATGATTCTGGATGGGAAAATGATTGGGTACCGGAAGACACTAGTCCTAAACTATAAAAAGCATTTTTACAAATGCTTTTTTATTTTAAATCAATTCCGATTGGACAATGATCACTACCAAAAATATCATTATATATATAACTATCAACTACTCTATCAAGTAAACACTTTGAAACGACAAAGTAATCTAATCGCCATCCGGCATTTTTCTCTCTTGCATGAAATAAATAACTCCACCAAGAATATTTTACTTCTTCCGGATGGAAATATCTAAATGTATCAATAAATCCAGAATCTAAAAGTTCAGAAAATTTATTTCTCTCTTCAATTGTAAATCCAGCACTTCTTTGATTACTTTTGGCATTTTTAATATCTATTTCTTCATGAGCTACATTTAAATCTCCACATAATATTACTGGTTTTGTCTCTTCTAAAGTTTTAAGATAATCTCTAAAAGTATCTTCCCAAGAAATACGATACTCAAGTCTCTCTAGTTCCTTTTTAGAATTAGGTACGTAGGCATTTACTAAGAAAAAATTATCATATTCTAAAGTTATAATTCTTCCTTCGGAATCACTTATTTCTTCTCCAATCCCATATTCAACATTTAATGGTTTAATTCTAGTAAATACAAGTGTACCCGAATAACCTTTCTTTTCAGCAGGATTTAAATACATCTCATAATTTTCTGGTATATAAGGTATTTCACTTTCTAAGCATTTTACTTCTTGTAAACAAATAATATCAGGATCTAAACTCTTAATACTTGTTTCAAAATCTTTGTTAACTACTGAACGATATCCAGCAACATTCCAAGATACAATTTTCATACTATCACTTCCATTTTAATTATATCAAAAAAGAGAAATTATTTTAAGAATTCCTCTTTATTTTTTTTAAGTCTTTCATCATTAGGATTCATTTGTATTGCTTTATCAATATAAAATAAAGCTTCATCTTTTAATCCAAGATTATAAAAACTTAATGATAATAAATCATCAATTGTTGAATCCCAACAGAATACCTCATTTGTATAAATTAAATCTTTATTTAATATACTCTTTGCTTTTAGGCAATTAGTTATCACGCTTAAATATTTCTTTCTATTAAAATCTAGCAAAGCTTTTTCTACATATGCTTCTCTAGTATTTGGACATTCTTCAATTGCGCGATCTAACCAATACGATGCTTCATCTAATCTTCCTAAATTGACATATGCACGAGAAATATATCTCATTGAAGCACTTCGTTCATTAGCCCAAGTAGAAGAATCAAGATTAACATGTTTTATTAATGTATCAATGCATTCATTCCATTTACCATAATACATGTATTCTCTTCCTAAATAATGTAAATTTCTATCATTTTCGGGATTTTCTTTAACCGATAATTCTAGTAATGGTAAATAAGATGATCGAGACTTTTTACTATCAGGATAGTGGTTTAAAACTATTGACTTATTAACATTCACTTCTTCATTATCTAACGAACATGATAAAACTTCATGGACTGGATATATCCATTTATAATGAGTTCGATCATGTATTTTTTCATAGAGAAACGAAACTAATGGTTTATCATTTTCATCTAAAGACCAATTATATAAATATCTTAATCTATTACAATCATTCCATGAAGCCTCTAACTTTTCTCTCCAACCAGGAGTAAAGATTTCATCTAAGTCAGTACAAACACATATATCAGTATCAATAGGTACGAGATTTAATGATTCGTTTCTCGCTACATCAAATCGCCATGGGGATATTTCTTTCGCTTCAACATGAACTTCTAAGCTTTTAAGTTTAGATACCGTATCATCAGTAGAGCCAGTATCAAGAACATATATCTCATCAGCTTCTTTCATTGAATTATACCAACGTTCAACAAATGAAGATTCATTTTTAGAAATAGCATAAACGACAACTTTATATTTTTTTGACATAAATACCTCCTATTTAAAAAAGGAGAATTAATCTCCTCTTTATATATTAATTTAAGCGTTTAACACTTAGTGTTGCATTGTTTACTGAACCCGTAGCAGCTTCCGTTGATGTAAGAGTCATATCTATTACATCACCAACTTGTAATGTTCTAATTACACTTCCACTATAGATGTTGTTTTCTCCATCGGAGAATACATTTGTAAGAGTTGCTGAATCTATCGCAGTTCCGTTTTCTCTTACAGCTATAGATATGTTAGCTGAATTTGTTGATGTTACATTAGCTGAATAATTAATTTCATAATCTCCATCTTCATTAATAGTAATACTGTTTGCTGGAGTATATGTAACATTGTTTATTGGCATTGATGATGGAACTTCAATTGTTGTTGGAACACCATTAGTTAATGCTAGTATTTGTGTTGT
>CAZKFB010000006.1:2451-32194 GCA_964551965.1 uncultured Muribaculaceae bacterium | reverse complement strand
TGAGCCCCGACTGATCCTGAAGCCCCAGTTGGTCCTGTTGGTCCTTGTAATCCTTGTAATCCTTCAGCTCCCGTTGGTCCTGTTGCACCTATAGGTCCTTGGATTCCTTGGGTACCTTGTGGTCCTGTTGGCCCTATTGGTCCTGTTGGCCCTTGAGTACCTTGTGGTCCGGTTGCGCCTGTTGGTCCTGTTGGACCTGTTTTACCTTGAATTCCTTGAATTCCTTGAGTACCTTGTGGTCCTGTTGGTCCCATCTTACAATCGCAAGAACAACATCTACTATTGCATCTACAATTGTTATTCATTTTATCACTTTCCTTTCTAATATAATCTATGATTATACTTAGAAAGAGTATGTATTTATGTCCTATTAAAATAAAAAAAGTGCTTTTTAAGCACTCATTAGATGACCTTTTTGTAATTTGTATTCAGGAAAACACATTAGAATAAAATCCATTGCTGAACTTAAATTGGCATATGCCTCCGCTTTTTCAGCATCTAACAAATTATCAATACCGGTTGGTGAAATTAAATTCTCAGCTGATTCAGCAACACTTAACGCGTATGAATAAAATTCTTCTTCAGTAAAATCAGCAGGAAGCGAAACTTGTGTAGAATATACTTCATTATCTTTTGCTTTATTAACAAGTTCTCTCACAGTTGATATTTTATTTGAAATTTGCATTTCTTCTAAATTATTAAGTATTAAATTAGTATCCATCATTTCTTCTACACTCCTTATAAATATTTTAACATGATGTCAAATTATAAACAAGAAATATTAGAACTTTATTTCATTTATATTACTACTATCGTTGTATAAATCATCGAATTTGGCTTTTCTACTATTAAACATAAATATGCCAATTCCGATTATTACCATGACTACTGATACAATTTGAGCAACTTTAAATCCGCCAAGTAATAAGGCATCAGTTCTCGACATTTCAATGAAGAATCTTAATACTCCATATATAACTAAGTATGCTCCCGTTAGAGATCCTACTTTTAAATACTTACTACGTCTTACAAATAATAATATGATAAAACTTATTAAACATCCGATTGATTCAAATAGGAATGTTGGTGTATAAACAATTCCGTCGATAGTCATACCTTGAATTATAAAATCAGGAACAAATAAAGATTTCAATGTTGCTACCGTAGTTACTGCACCGTGTGCTTCTTGATTAAAGAAATTTCCCCATCTTCCAATTGCTTGAGCAAATAATAATGGAACAACGATTAAGTCTAATACTCTAATTAATCTTACTTTATATTTTTTACAATAAATAGCTAAGGTAATTAGACCAAATATTAGGCCTCCATGGATTGCTAATCCACCATTCCATATCTTTAATATTTCAATTGGATTCTTTAGATATATATCATAGTTAAATACACAGTAATATAATCTTGCTCCAATTACACCAAATATCAATGCCCAAAAAAGTGCATTAAAAATAAACTCTCTTGTCATACCAAAACGATCAGCTTCTTTTTGACTCATTAGAAGAACCATAAAAGCACCAATTAATATTAGTACTGAATACCATCTTATTTCAAAATTACCTATTGTGATTAGTACTGGATTCATATTATCACATCCTCTATAATATTATAAATGATAATTATTCTTTTAGCAATTTAAAAACTACAATATTGTATTGTAGTTTTATTACTTATCAGATTCTAACTTTTTCTTTAAGAATTCTCCTGTATAAGATCCGCTTACTTTAGCAACACTTTCTGGAGTGCCTGTTGCAATGATAGTACCTCCGCCATCTCCTCCATCAGGTCCTAAATCAATGATATAGTCAGCTACTTTTATAACATCTAAGTTGTGTTCAATAACAATTACCGTATCCCCGTTTTCAACAATACGATTTAAGATAACTAATAATTTTTTAATATCGTCAGTATGTAATCCGGTCGTTGGTTCATCAAGTATAAATACAGATTTCCCGGTAGGTTTCTTTTGTAGTTCTTTAGCAAGTTTTACACGACCTGCTTCTCCGCCTGATAGAGTTGGAGCTGATTGACCTAGTTTAATATAAGAAAGACCTACATCCATTAATACTTGAAGTTTGCATCTAACTTTAGGAACGGATGAAAAGAATTCCATTGCTTCTTCAACACGCATATCTAACACTTCAGCAATATTTTTACCCTTGAATTTAATATCTAGAGTTTCACGATTATATCTAGTACCATGACATACATCGCAAGGTACGTATACGTCAGGTAAGAAGTGCATTTCGATCTTCTTAACTCCATCTCCCCAACAAGCTTCACATCTTCCACCTTTAACATTGAAGGAGAATCTACTCTTATCATAACCTCTAATTTTAGATTCTTTCATCTCCGTAAATACTGTACGAATATCATCAAATACTCCCGTATATGTTGCTGGATTACTTCTAGGGGTTCTACCGATTGGATCTTGAGTTATTTGAATAACTTTATCGACATTTTCTAGTCCTTCAATTGATTTATGTTTACCAACTATTACTTTTGAACCATAGACAGATTTTTGAAGACTCTTACATAGAATTTCATTTACTAGTGAAGATTTTCCTGATCCGGATACTCCAGTAACACATGTGAATGTTCCTAAAGGAAATTTAACATTAACATTCTTTAAGTTATTTTCTTTAGCGCCTTTTATAGTAATGAATTTCCCGTTACCTTTTCTTCTCTTTTTAGGCACTTCGATCTTTAGTTTATGAGATAGATATTGTCCTGTTAGAGAATCTTTATTCTTCATTACTTCTTCCGGAGTTCCTGCCGCAACAACATATCCTCCGCCTTCACCAGCTACAGGACCAATATCGATTAAGTAATCAGCTGCTAACATCGTATCTTCATCGTGTTCAACAACTATTAAAGTATTACCTAAATCTCTCATGTTCTTTAAACTATTAATTAATCGATTATTATCTTTTTGATGAAGACCAATACTAGGCTCATCGAGAACATATAATACGCCACTTAAACGTGAACCAATTTGGGTAGCAAGTCTAATTCTCTGAGCTTCTCCACCCGATAATGTACCAGCGCTTCTCGATAGTGTCAGATATGACAAACCTACATTATCTAAGAATTCTAATCTACTTCTTATCTCTTTAATAAGTAAATCACTTATCTCTTTTTCACTTTTATTTAACTTTAATTTATCAAAGAATACAATTAAATCTTTAATAGACAAATTCGTTACTTCATAGATATTCTTCCCACCTACTAAAACATTTAATACACTAGACATTAATCTAGATCCCTTACATGTTGGGCATGTATTCTCTTCCATATAGCCATCTATCCAGTCTCTTATCCAACCTGATGATGTCTCTATATATCTTCTCTCTAGATTGTTTACTACTCCTTCATAAGTTTCTGTAGTATATCTCTTATTTCCATTTTTAGAAGTATATTCAAAATCAAATTCTTCATCAGTACCAAATAATATTAGATCTACAATATTTTTATCTAAATCTTCAAATGGAACTGTCAAATCAATACCTTTCTTCTTAGCAATTGTTAGTAGTCTATTAGTTTCTATATTATCATCTATAGTTAAGGTCTTTATTGCTCCATCTAGTATCGATATTTTTTTATCAGGAATCAATAAATCAATAGATATATGTTTAGTTATACCAAGACCCTTACATGTTGGACAAGCACCATAGGGGGCATTAAATGAGAATATTCTTGGCTCTAATTCTGGTAATGAGAAATCACACTTAGGACATGCATAATTCTCACTCATTAGTATTTCTTTATCTCCTAATATATTAATAAGTACTTTCCCATCAGCCATCTTAGTTGCTATCTCAATTGCTTCAAATAATCTACTTCTCTCAGATTCTTTTAAGACTATTCTATCAACTACCACTTCTATATTATCTTTCTTGTTTTTCTCTAGTTTAATTTCACCAGAAAGATCTTGTGTTTCACCATTTACTCTTACTCTTGTAAATCCATCTTTTCTAAGTTTATCAAATAGATCAGCATGAGTTCCCTTTTCACCGTGAACAACTGGAGATAATACTTCTAACTTTGTTCCTTCGGGATATTCCATTATCTTAATAGTCATCTCTTCAATACTTTGACTTTTAATCGGCTCATGATGATTTGGACAATAAGGGGTACCAATACGAGCAAATAATAATCTTAAATAATCATATATTTCTGTTACTGTTCCAACTGTACTTCTTGGATTATTATTAGTAGTTTTTTGATCAATAGATATACTTGGACTTAATCCTTCAATAGAATCGACGTCAGGTTTAGATTCCCCACCTAGAAATTGGCGAGCATAAGCCGATAAAGATTCGACATAACGTCGTTCTCCTTCAGCATATATAGTATCAAAAGCCAAACTAGACTTACCTGATCCTGATACTCCAGTCATAACAACTAATTTATTCTTGGGAATCTCAATATTAATATTCTTTAAATTATTTTCACGAGCTCCCTTAACAATAATTTTATCCATAATATCACCAAATTTCTTTACTATTTTACCACAAATTAGATGTTTTAATTATAAAAAATTTCTATTTCTAAACCAATTATAATATATCATACAATTGTTTGCAATATATAATTAAAAAAGAATATAATTTTTACTTATATTCTTAAGACTCTTGGACATCAATTATTTTAGAATTAATTATTGGCGTATTTCCCGATAATCTTTTATATTTACCATAGATAGTTATTCTATCTCCATTAACTAGTCCTATACTATCTCTGTTATTATATCTTACTTTTATTATTTCGTTTTGATTATCAATAAACATTTCTATTTCTATTCTATTAAAAAATCTATTTACTTCTCTTACTCTTATAACTTTACCTGTTAAAGTTACATACGATTCATCGTAGTATTTATTCTTTTTTACTAAATCTTGATAAGATACACTAGTGCAATCCTCTCGATAATTATTATTTAACATATAGTTATCCCCATATAAATCTATATATATTAGAGTATTAATTATTATAGTTATAACTATTATTAAATTAATTATTATACTTCTCTTACTACCTTGTCTCTTCTTACAATATGGACATTTCTTATAGTTAATAGGTATTTCACGATTACAGTGACGACATTTCTTACTTATTTCTGATTCATAACCCAAAATATGTCCACACGATAAACATACTTCTTGTCCTGGTTTAATCTCATTATGACACTTAGAACATTCCATACTATCACCTGTTGTTAATTATAAAATAGTTTTGTTGAAACATCAATCAGTTTATGGTATTATAGTAGCAATTTTTAAGGGGAATTATAATGAAAAAAGCAGTATGGGAGAAAAGGTTAATTAATAGCTATAGATTGAAAATAAAGGTATTAATTGAAAACGAAAAGAATAAAGATGTATTAAATTCTTATTATAATGACTTGGCTATATTAGATGCTTTAGAAGAATATCAAATAGAGGGTAAATGTTTTATTCAATCAGATGATTTCTCTAAGAAGTCATTACAAGATGTTTCTTACTTAACTCAATTTGAAGAATTTTATGATGATATTCAAACATTTGAAAGGAAAAGAAATTTAATTCCCGGATTCGAAGTTGGAGATATTGCTACGATAAAGAATACGAGAGACGACATCCTAGTTTTTGTCTTTGATTTCTTTCAACAATTCGATAAGAACTATTCTCGTATCCTTAATAAGATTTATAATTCTAATAGAAATAATATAATATTTTCTAAACATCGAAGTGTTACTTTTTCTTTATCACATAATCAAGGATATTTTATTAATGTTGAAAAAAATAATAGTATTGAAGAATATATTAATGGAGTACATGAATTTTCTCATGCAATTGCCGACTATATTAAACTCCGCTATTATACAGATTCTACTTATCCTTTCATTGAAATATTACCCTTATTTGTCGAAGCTAATGCTTTAGAATATTTAGGATATTTAGTACCTGAATATAAGGAAGATATCTATACTTATAAAAAAAGCACCCTCTTAACTCTGCTTAACATGGCAAGAAAATTAATATATCAACATGATTTCTATGCAGGAAGTTATACAAATAATAAGTTGTTAGCAATATTTTCAACGATGTTAAAGAATCATAAGTCATATAGTTTTTCACGTGATGCTTTAGAAGGGTCGGTAAATGAAAAATACATGTATTTAATATCTTATCTAGTAGTAATAGAATTATTATCATGTAATGATTTTGAATTAGCTAAACATAGACTAAATAAGATAATAGAATCAAATGAATTAAATAATTATATATTGTTCCTTTATGATATGGGAATAAATCTAAATGAACATAGTAGTGAATATATTGAAAGTATTAGAGATGATAAAAAGATCATAAGATATTAATTATGATCTTTTAATTTTTCTATATAGTTATCTAAGATTTCAAACATTTCTTCTTTTGTCTTTGTCTTACATATTTCATTTTTTATTTCAGCATTACCGCGGATTCCTTTTATATATGATAAAGCGTGCGTTCTGATTTCTAAGTTGGCAAGTTTTTCTCCTTTATCACTCTCAAGTAATTCATAATGGTGTTTTAACATTGCAATTTTTTCATCCGCGCTTACAGGTATTGGTTCAATTCCCTTCTCTAAGTAATCAATACATTCTTTTATAATCCAAGGATTACCAATACAGGCACGACCTATCATGACAGCATCACAGCCTGTTTCATCAATCATTTTCTTAGCATCATAGCAACTTGAAATATCACCATTACCAATTACCGGAATAGAAACTGATTCTTTAACTTGTTTAATGATATTCCAATCAGCTTTGCCACCATAACCTTGAGAACGAGTTCTAGCATGAATTGCTATTGCTGATGCTCCGGCACTTTCAATTTTTTTAGCAACTTCAACGGCATTGATTGAAGATTCATCCCAACCACTTCTAATCTTAACAGTTACTGGTACACTTACTGCCTTAACAACAGCCGATACAATTTCAAATATTTTATCAGGATTTTTTAAAAGAGATGAACCTGCTTGCGCACGAATAGCAACTTTAGGTACTGGGCATCCCATATTAATATCGATTATATCAGGATGCATCGTACTCTCAATATATTTAGCTGATTCAACAAAAGTTTCAACACTTGATCCAAATATTTGTTGAGCTATAGGTCTTTCTTCATCACTCATTTTTAAAAGATCAAGAGTTTTCTTTGAACCAAACGTTACAGCTTTATCACTAACCATTTCAGCATAGATTAATCCAGCTCCCATTTGCTTTATAATCTTACGATATGAAGTATTACTAATACCAGCCATCGGAGCAAGAACTACTTGATTTTTAATTTCTACATTACCAATCTTAAACATAAAAATCACCAACACCAAAATTATATTATATTTGATATTTAATTACAACTAAACATTCTTAAGGGTATCAGCAATATTTACTTTATTAATTCTATTTAGAGGAATTATACTTCCAATTAAAGAGAATATAATAGACAATATATATATAATTAGAATATTATTATTTGATAATACCATTACATTAGAAAGATCAGTTAATTCATATATTAATTTATTAATTGGCATACTAATAGCAAATTCAATAATTATAGATAATGTTGCCGATACTAAAGATATAAGAATATTTTCTAAGATAAATATTTCTTTAATATATTTATTTGATGCTCCTAAAGATTTATATATTCCAATTTCTTTAGTTCTCTCCATTATCGAAATCATAGTTACTATACTGATCATTATGGTTGATACTATTAATGATATTAAGCTAAATGTTATTAATATTGTCGATATTCCATTCATGATAGTTTTAGATAAACTTTTTATGGAATTAGCATAATCGGTAAATTTAACATCAGTTTTATTCTTCAATATCGATATAATCTTCTCTTTATTGGTATAATCTTTAGGATATATACTTATCGAGTAAGGAATGCCGATTTGCTTATTTATTATTATTCCCGAATTATCACTCATTACTGAATCTTCCGTATTTTTGATTATTCCAACTATTATATATTTCTGATTATTTATCTTAATCTTCTTATTTAGTAATTCAGCTAATGAATACTTATCTTTATTTAAATTAAACATTCTTAACTGATTAGCATCAATTGTATTATTATAATCTAACATGATTAAAGCTTCATTATCTTTTATTTCCTTTTTGCCTTTTAATAATTTAACATTATCTAAATAATTATCACTTACATTAGTTATTATTTTATTATCTTTAGTAATAAAATTATATACTTTATATTTAGCTTCTATGGTGTCTATTAAATTAAATAATTTATCATCAATAATATTCTTGTTTATTGTTTTAATTGAATATATATAATCTTCACTTCTCTTATTACTCTCAAATATTTCATCTAGTTCTTCTAGTGCATCAGTTGATGTCTCTGATATGTATATTGGATATTCACTTAATGAATTCTTTTCAGCATTATCTAAAGATCTAGTAAAACCATTTGATATGCCTAAAACACAAGAGAGGGCTAATAAACCAATTGAAAAGGCAAGGATCATAAGAATATTTCTCTTATATTTTATTTTTATATTATTTAAAACTATTTTTAATATCTTACTAAATTTTATTTTAAATTTACCTTTATAATATGTTGGAGTTTCATTCTTAATAGATAGCACACATGTATCATCAATTATTTCTCCATCTTTTAATCTTATTATTCGGTCGGAGTAAAGATTAGCTAACTTTTCATCATGAGTTACCATTATAACTAATTTCTTTTTACTTATTCTTTTTAATACTTTCATGATAGAATCACCAGTTTTAGAATCTAATGCACCCGTCGGTTCGTCACATAATAGAATACTTGGATTATTAACTATTGCTCTTCCAATACTTACTCTTTGCTGTTCTCCTCCTGATAACTTTTTTACTATAACTTTTTTATATTTTTCTATACTAAGTATTTTTAATACATCCAATTCATTATTTTGTAGAAGATTAATATTATTTTCAACATTCAGGGAATTAATTAAATTATAATTTTGGTAAATAAAACCTATATGATGGTGATGGTAATAGTCCAGTTCTCTACCTCTTATATATGTTATATCTTTACCATTAAAATAGATAGATCCGCTTGTTGGTTTATCAATTAAACCAATTATATTTAATAATGTTGATTTGCCACACCCACTAGAACCTAAAATAGTTACTAAACCTTTACTATCAAATACTAAGTTAATATTCTTTAATACTTCTTTTTTACTGCCATTATACTTCTTACTAATACCTTTAAGTATAAGCATGTATTCGCCTCTTTCTTTTTTGGCGTATATTATAAATTTATATATTTACTTGTCAAATAGCTATTTCTACCTAAAATAATAAATACCTACAGATTTTAAATATCTGTAGGTATTATTTTTTCTCCTTTAACATAAAAACTATTTTTTGCAAGCTTTAATATAGGTATATCCGATTTCGAATCTGAATATGCATTAATAACTTTAATATTCTTATATTTTTGATTTAATCTTTTTACTTTCTCTTCATCATGGCAATTAAGTCCATCAAATAATCCAGTATGTTTATCTACTTTAGATGCTATTAAATCTTTGACTTTTAATCTCTTACAAATTGGTGCAAGTAAAAATTCAGGAGATGCAGAAATAATAATGTCTGATTCATGATTAGTATTAATATAAAAATTTTTTATATATTGTTCATGACTATCCCAGAAAGATTTAACATATTTATCAACATCTATATATTTTAGGAATACAAAGTTTGCTTCCTTTAATCTAGTTTTATTAATAATTCCTAATTTATATTTAATGCCACTAATGATTATTCTAGGTATAGTAATCAAGATAATTGGTCTCTTTGATAAAGAATAAAAAAAGAAATCAGTAGACGAATCTCCTTTATATATTGTATTATCAAAATCTAGTAGATTTACTTTCATTTTTTCTTACCCTTATTCTTGCTTGTCTTACTATTATCAAGTACTTCTTCTTTTTCATATAGAATATCTGTCTTTAAAACAAGGATGATAAATAATAATAGTAAAACAGCATATAGTAACATACTAGATTTTTTATCGCCTAAAGTATATAGAACAGATACTATTGCAAATAAGGCATTTATAGCATACATGATTAGAACTGATTTTCTAATTGATTTAGTTCGTTTTAGTAATTGATGATGAAGATGTTGGCGATCGGCAGAACCGATTGATTCACCTTTAATTATTCTTCTCATCATTGCTAATGCTGTATCAATAATTGGTACAAATAATATAAGAAGTGGAATAATTAAAGAAGTAATAGTTGCTGTTTTAAATCCTAGTAAAGCAACTACAGATATAATATATCCCAAGAACATACTTCCTGAATCTCCCAAATATATTTTCGCAGGATAAAAGTTATAGATTAAGAATCCTAAACAAGCTCCCGCCATTATTAAACATAAAATAACATCTAATCCACCAAGTTTATTCATGATCATACCAATAACACCAATAGTTACAAAGTAAATCGTTGAAGTACCGGTTGCTAATCCATCTAATCCATCAGCAAAGTTAATGGCATTAATAATAGCAACAATAAATAATACTGCTAACGGATATGCAAGCATTCCAAATTTAAATTGAATACCAAAGATAATCATATCATCAAAAGTTATATTACCATATAGAACAACAATCAATGCTGCTACTGTTTGACCAACAAACTTTGGTAGTGGAGGAATAGATTTAATATCATCAATCATTCCAACTAATATAATAACAAATCCACCAATAAGAATAGCAAGCATTTGTGTTGTCTTTGGCGCAAATATCATATATCCAAGTAAGAAAGATGCAAATATAGCAAGTCCTCCAAGTCTTGGCATTATCTTATTATGAACTTTTCTTTTATGATCAGGTACATCTAAAGCATTAATATGATAAGCGATCCTTTTAACTAATGGTGTAAGAATTGCCGTAGTTAAAAAAGCTATTAGCACGATTAAAAATATATTGTGTCCGTTTATAAAAGCTTTCATACTATCACCTCTAATAATAATTATACAATAAATTTAGTTCAATAAACAATAATTAGCATTAAAAAAGCACATAAATATGTGCTTGAGTATACTAAATGGTGATCTGTATGGGATTCGGACCCATGTATGTAACCTTGAGAGGGTTATGTGTTAAACCACTTCACCAACAGACCAAATAATAGTCAAATGACTATTACATTTTATCAAAAAATATTAATAATAACAATTATTTTAATACGATTTTGTAATTTTCTATAACTTTATCGACATTTTCTTCTGTTAAAGATGAACCTATTAATGCTAAATAATCAGGAATAGATAGAACTCCTTCTAATATTTTATTTAAGTGAGTTCTAAATTCTTCTGGATCTTTCTTATATGCTAGATATACTTCATTAGCTAAATAAGAACCAATCGTATATGGTAAAAATACGGGAGTTAAACTTGGAAATAATAGATTAACATAGTTATTATATTTAAATTCTTCTATTTGAGTTGAAAGTGTACTAGTAACGAAGTTCCCTTCTTTAGTAATAGAATCTAAATAATCAGCAACTATCAATTTAAAAGCTTGAGGCAATATTTCTAATTCTACTACTTTCTTATTTTTTTGATAAACTAAGATATGAAGCATCTCGTAGAATAATATCATTAAGTCTCCTAAATAATCATAACTTTTTAACATTATAGTTCTGTTTTCTAGATCACTTGCATCAAATGGATAGTTTGGATCTACTGTCTTACTTTTCATTAAACTTCTAAAAATAAAGTTAGATGGTCCATTAAATAAATCATTGAAGTTCTTCATTGCTATTTCATCTAATTCTTCAGGAGTTCTTAATTCATCATTACATTCTAAATTTAAACTTCTTATTTCTGGTACTCGATAAATAGCTTCCTCTATTGTATCAATATATTCTTCTGGATAAGATAAATACATTTGTTTTCTATTCATAGAATCCATAAATGCTTTATAAGTTCTATATAGATTAAAATTCTTAACTTTCTCTAATGGAACACATACAAATTTACCATTAACTAACATACAATCACCTTTTTTGTTTTATATAATAACACAAAAAAATAAAAGTTAATACTTTTATTTTTATATTCCAAATAGAATTAAATCTTCAATATTAAAACTAACTAATCTAGTAAATACATCTAAATCTATCTTACTTAGTAAATCTTTTAGATTCTCAAGTGATATTAATATTAAATCAGGTCTTTTAATTATTAGTTCAGAAATATCATGAGTTATACCAATAGAGTTATAATATTCTAATACTTTTCTAACGGCAGTCTCTGATAAAGCCATAAGTTCAATATAATTTATCTTAACATTGTGCATGATATACTCATAATCAAGATTAGTTATTCCATATTCCTTAATATACTCAATCATGGTTCACCTCAACAGTCGTTTCTTTAACTATTTTAGAAACTATATATTTATTTAATAATTCATAATCTAATGGATCTGTTTTAACTTTATTAGTATGTTCTAATATATAAGATATCTTTTCTTCTAAATTAGTTATCTTTAATAAACTATAATTCTTATTTGACTCGCCAAAATAAGATTTAAAATCAATATTATGATTCTTTAATACTTCTATATTATCTATTAATAGAGATGGATTAACAGCTAATATCTTATAACACTTATTGATTACAAGTTTTCTATTAGCACCATATCTTTCTAAATATTTTAAAGTATATTCTAATACTTTATTATCTGTGATCATAAATAATGGAGTTTTATTAATTAGAGATTTATAGTTAATATTTAATTCTCTTAAGATAACCATATTCTTAATAAAATCTTCATATTTAGGTTTAAAGAATTCATTATTCTTAGCTAAGAAACAAGTCATTATATTATTAAGTAATATTTTTAATATGTTAATATCTATTGCTTTCTTAGAATCTTTAATACTATTAATTACACTTTTGATAGAAGTTTCATTAGCATATAAAAGAATAGTTATAATAGCTAAATAATTTTCTTTCCTTATTAAGTGTAATATTCCACCATCTTCAGCTTTATTTTGTCTAATGATATTATAAGTATTTGTGAATACTTCAACATCACATCTCTTTAATTCACTTATTAAATAATTTGGAAGTTCTTTATAATCAATATCTAATTTATTTAATATATCTATTACTTGAGGATCTAATTTAGGTCTACGAATAAAGTTGATATCAAATAATGGAGCATTCTTCTTAACTGTTTTTAATATACCTATATTATGAATATTTATAAATTTCATAACACTTATTATATTAGAATCATAGTTGTTCTTATCGTATTCTAATAATAGATCTTCTATTAAATCAAAGTCATTGATTATTTCACGATTTAAGATATTTTGTTTTAATCGATTAACTGATTTTTCTAATTCACTTATATCTACTACTCCCGGTAAGATATTGCCGAGTATTCTATTTAAGTATTTTACAAAAGTATTAATTATATTTTTATATTCAGTATTTAATTCTACTTTTAGATTATAATCCTTTTTACCAATCAACAAATCTCTTACTTTAATTGTATTGCTTTTAAAGTTTTCTGGATTTTTAACGGATATATTTTCTATAACATAGTCGATTACAGCATTAGTTACATTAGCAAAATTGTCATCATTCTTTTCAATTGATTTAACTAAATCAACAAGATTAATACCATTGCACATGATGTCATCTTTATTGAATTCATTAATCATCTTTAATTTTGCATCAAGAATACTTAATAATAATTCTTGTCCTCCATCCATATAATCACTTCCCCATTTTTATATCTTTTATATTTCTAATTCTTGTTTTTTATTTTCTGTATAATCCTCTAAGATCAATTTTAATTCAAATAGTTTATCTAAAGTTAAATAATATTCCTCTTCCTCTTCATATGTTATATCTTTTAAATTATATGTTTTAACTTTGTTTAGGTTTTCCATTATATATCTTACTATTGAACTCTTTTTAAGTTGTGTTGCTATTTCAAATGAATCATATTTATCTTTTAATTCATCAATTGATAATTCTTCATATTCTTGATAATTAGTATATCCTTCTTGAGATAAAGTTTCGAATATATCTGAATATTCATCTACTATTGCTTCCGATTCTCGAATTATTTCATCTTCAATGCCAATTATACTTTGTGCAAGTGATGCGATATATTCTTTTATTTCGACCTTTTTACTTACATTATCTTCTTCATAGAATTTTTTAGATGATTTCTTAATAAGATAAGCTGTTGCATTGTTATACATAATTGAATATGAACAATTTGCTTCTTTGTGTAACTTAGAAGATATAACACTTATATCATTATGAGTTTCTTCTCCACTAAAAGGATATTTTGAAATAACATCATATTCTAAAGTTCCTTCTAAAGGATAATAATTACTAACTAGATTATCTATTAATTTCGACATGTCATAGTTCATTTTCTCAATGTAATTTTCACTATTCTTATTTGCAATATGAACTAATATATTTGCTTTAGAATCGTTTGCTAAGTTAACTGAATTCATTATATTCATTAGATGATTAATGTCATCAGCTAGTTCGAATGTATTATCTGAACTCAATAAATCTATTATTCTTTGATATTCTTGAATACTATTAGAGATTACTTCTCCTTGACTCTTTTGCATTGAATAGAATTCACTTACATAATCAACGATCATCTTACGAATAGCTTCATAAATATTTAAATCTTTATCATTTTTCTTTAACATTTCCAAAGTTTCTTCGATATATTCATCATTTCTACCAATTAATTTTAATATCTTTTTAATATCAGTTAAACTAATTGAATAAACATCCGAGATAGTTAAGTTTATAAGAGATATTTCTGTATATAATCCAATTATTTCTTTTATCTTTTCAATACTTTCTTCATTGCTACTTACATTACTGGAAACTAAGCTACTATTGAGTAAATCAATGCGTGCTTGAAGTTCCATAACGAATTCATCAATACTAGTTTTTATTGACTTACCCATTTTATAGCCTCCCTATCATATATTATATTACCAAATCTAGGGCTATTTGTAAATAATAACCCTAGATTTAAGTATTTACTCGTTATTGTAAAAAAGGTTCAAGTATGCTAGTATAATAATAGTTGATAAATAGTAGGAGGAAATCTATGGATACTAAAACTATTAGATTATTTGATGCAAATGATAATTTAGTTTCTAATTTTGATGAAGAAGTAGAAAAAGTTCTTATCAGTATTCATGGGTATAACTACTATGATACTGATGAAGATTTAGTTAATACCAATCTTATTCCTGTCGATAAAGTAATTGATTCAGATAAAATAGATAATGAAGAATTAGAGAAAACAATGGAATATGTTGATTTAATAACAGAAGATGCTAAAACGATAAAGATAGTTGATAATAAGAAAAATAAAGTATCTATTAAAGATTTTGTTCCTGTACTATTCTTTATGTTAATATTTGGAATAATTATTGCTGCCGGATATTATTTCTTAAATACAATAGATCTTATGAGTTTAATCAGTTAGACTCTTTTTTTGTGAGGTGGAAAACATGGATTTTAGTAATTTAGACGTTGAAATTAATCCTGATTATACAATGATGAAAAGACTTGATAATGGTATATATCTATCTCAAGAACAAATAGATATATTAGAAAGTTTTGATATTGATTATAAATCAGCAAGTAATTTGAGTGATTTAATTAGATTAGTTGAAGAAGTATATGATGATACACTTGAAGATGTACTTGATAACTTACTAGATGTTTTACAAGAAAGAAATTATTATGAAAATTATAACAAATAATTATTGATAATCAATAAATTTGTGCTATAATGTAGTAAAGAAAGGTAGAAGAGAAATGGGTATAATTGTAAGATTAGATCGTATAATGGCAGATAGAAAAATAAGTTTAAATGAACTAGCTGAAAACGTTGGTATTACTACAGCAAATCTATCAAATTTAAAAACGGGTAAAGCTAAAGCAATTAGATTTTCAACTCTAGAAGCTATCTGTAAGGTATTAAAATGCCAGCCTGGCGATATCTTAGAATATCGTGAAGATGAAAGTACAGGCTTATTATAATCACATATTAATGTGATTTTTTATGGCATAAATATCCTAAAACTATCAGGAATTTCTGAGTAGATTTGTTTATTATCTATCTCTATCTTATATAGATGCATACATATTCTTTTTATGGGATTAATGGTAGATTTATATTTATAATCACCAATTATAGGATGATTAATATTCATTAAATTTTCTCTAATTAAAGTATCTTCAAGAGATGAAGTAATTTCTAATATTGAATACTTTTCTTTTTGAACTAATATATTATAATCTTGATCATTAAAGTATCCTTCAACAATTACCAAATAACTATATTTAATGCTGTACTTATTTTTAGATAGTACTACTAAACCCGATACTTCTTTTGATAAGTTATTTAATATATTATTATAATCTAATGCTTGATTGCAATCTTTGTTAACAACAACTAAAGCATTATCTTCATAAACAATATTTGACTTATTAACATCCAAATTATCATCTCCTTATAAAAGCATTTATCTAATTTAATATATACTTATTAAAAAATTATAGTTTTTAGAACTAATCTAAGTGTTTGTAGACATTGATAAATGCTTTTTTGCTTGTATTTTAATTATCTTGTTGTATAATTATGTTTAGAGGTGAGTGTTAAATGGCAGAAACTAAAAAGACTACTAACAAGCAATCAAATACAACTAAGAAAACTACTACTGCTAAAAAAGCAACAGCAACAAAAACAAATGATACAGTAAAGAAAGCAAGTACACAAAGTACTGCTAAGAAAACTACTACAACAAAGAGTACTGCAGCTAAGAAACCAGCTAGTAAATCTACTACTACTAAAAAAACTACAGCAACTAAAAGTGCTCCTAAAACGGCACCAAAAAAATCTTCAACAAATACAACTAAGAAGACAACAGCTCCTAAGAAAACTACTACTAAACCTGTAGAAAAGAAAGTTGTTGAAGCTCCTAAAGTAGAAAAGAAAGTTGTTGAAACTCCTAAAATTGTTGAAGAGCCAAAAGTTGTTGAAGAAGTTAAAGTTCATGAAGAACCAAAAGTAATTGAAACTCCAAAGACAGAAACTAAAGAAGTAGTTAAGAGTTCAAAAGCAGATAAGTTAGTTGATTTAGGAATTATTATTATTATAATTGGTTTATTTGTATTAGTATTAACAGCATACTTAACAAATAAAATTAATATGTCATTTGAGTTAACAAATACACTTGCAATTTTATCAGTACTTGTTGAAATTGTTGGTATTATTATCGTAATAGTTAATTCAATTAAGAAAGATTAAAAATGAACAATATTGAAGAATTACAAAGAATAATTGATAGTTCCTCCAATATTGTTTTTTTTGGCGGTGCTGGTGTTTCTACCGAAAGCGGAATAAAAGATTTTCGAAGTAAAGATGGTTTATATAATCAAGTATATGACTACCCTCCCGAAGAAATACTTTCCCATACATTTTATAAAAATAATCCTGAAGTATTTTTCAAATTTTATTTTGATAAATTAGTTGTAACGGGAATAGAACCAAATGAATGTCATAAGTTTTTAGTGAAGCTAGAAGAGTCAGGAAAACTTAAAGCTATCATTACTCAGAACATCGATGGATTACATGAATTGGCAGGATCAATAAATGTTTTAAATTTACATGGAACTATATATAAAAATACGTGTGAGAAATGTCATAAAAAATATACATTGGATGAAATAAAACATGAGGGAATTCCAAAGTGTTCTTGCGGAGGTATTATCAAACCTGATGTTGTGTTATATGAAGAAGAACTTGACACCAATGTAATTAATGATGCTATAAAATATATCAGTGAATGTGATACAATTATTGTAGGCGGTACAAGTTTAAATGTCTATCCGGCAGCCGGATTAATAAGATTTTTTAAAGGTAAGAATCTAGTAGTAATTAATTTAGAAAAGATTAACCAACCTTGTACATTACAGATCAATGAAAAGATTGGTGAGACTTTTAGCAAGATTAAATTGAGGTGATTTTATGAATATACAATTAATAATTTATTATGGATATCTAGCTATATCTATTATTTTACCTATTCTTTATTTAATAAGTTATAAGAATTATAAAATTAAACATAAACATTGGGGAAAAGCTTTTGTTATAGCATTCTTAATATTCTTCTTATTTATGGCAGTTAAAGGTATTGCATATCTATCCAATAATGAAAAATTAAATTGTTATTTAAATAATAGATGTGTTGTTATTGAGGATGATAAAAAAACGGAAACAAAAACTAAAAATAGAACAACTATCACAACTACTACAACAACTAAAAAAGTTGAAGAAAAGAAATATAAGAAAATAGTTGAACCTAATGGAGAAAAAAAAGTTATTGGTAAGTCAAGTAAAGGATATGATATTTATACAATTGATGGAGTAACTTATGTCGATGGATATTTAATTGCTAATAAGTCTTATCCTCTACCTAATGATTTCGTTCCTAAGAATACTAAATCAACTCCAACCAATCTAGAAAAAGTTTGTAATAATTGTATTAATACTCAAGCATATGATGCATTTGAAGATATGAAAGCTGATGCTCAAGCTGTAGGTTTAAAATTATGGAATCAAAGTGGATTTAGATCTTATAAAGTACAAACTACCCTATATAATAATTATATTAATAGAGAACAGAATAAAGGAATGAGTTATGAAGCTGCCAAAGCAGAAGCTGATACTTATTCTGCAAGGCCAGGATACTCAGAACATCAAAGTGGAGAATGTTTCGATTTAAACAATGCTGGTAGAAATTTCAATGGAACTAAAGAAGCTTTATGGGTTGCTCAAAATGCAGCAAAATATGGATTTATCCTAAGATATCCGGAAGGTAAAACTAATGAAACAGGATATATCTATGAATCATGGCATTTAAGATATGTCGGGGAAGATCTAGCAAGTAAGCTATTTAACAATGGCGATTGGATTACAATGGAAGCTTATTTTGGATTAGATAGTAAATATGCAGAATAAAACAGGAATTAATTCCTGCTTTTTTATTGCTTAATAGTTTTCTCTTTGCTGAAGTGTTTTCTTACAACTTGTTCATATATCTCTATCATTTTTTCATAAGCTAGTATTGTATCTTCATTTTCTAAAGATATATGATACTTCTTCAATAATTCAATGACACTAATTTCACTTTTTAATACTTGATTTATATCTTTACTTATTTCTTCCGGATACATACTATAAAGTTCATATAGTCTCAATGCATAAACAAGATTTAATATTCGGAAATAGCCTTGAAAATATATTTCTTTATCACTTACATTATCTAGATTTTCATCACTTAGATCTGTTAAGTATATTCGATATTTAAGACGTTGTATCATCTTATTGAGAATCCATTCGTCTTGAATAGTTTCTTCTATCTCCTGACATGCTCTTATTTCATTAAATATACTTAGTATTTCCTCATATTGTTTGGGAATTGATGTCTTGTTTATAAATGCAATAGCATGAGTTAATTCATGAATAGTTACTATCGGAGAAATAGAATATTTACATCCTTCTATTGAAATAATATTATTCTCATTAATATCATTACTAGTATAACCGAAAGGATAACCATTAAAATCTAATTCCATTCTATTGTTTATTAAATCTTTAGTCAATAATCTAGTATTTTCATCTAAGAATACTTTACTACATAAATATTCTAAATGGTTGTTAAAATTTTCCTTATTTAAAGTATTCTTTGATAGGGAAATATATGGCCTATTCGGAATATTTGGAATTGTTATATTATCTAAACGATTCATGATACGCATATAATTATTCTTAGCATTAATAGTTTTTAAATCACTAAATTGTTCATTATGGTCTATATATTTATACATTTTAATATTCTCCTTTATTAAATGCATTTCTTATGATTTCATTATATCATATTTAGATAAATTTCTATTAATTATGATATAATATTTTTGAGGTGTAATCATGAATATTTTAAAGTCTTTAGAAGAAAACTCAATATTAATAATTCCTGCATCTTTAAGAAATAAAGTTTTAAAATATTTTAATGATGAGTTAATATTTAATAATGTAAAAATTATAACAATCAATGATTTAAAAAAGGGGTTAATATTTGATTATTGCAATGAAACCATTGACTATGTAATGAAACATTTTAATGTAAGTTATCAAGTAGCTAAAGAATATATTAATTCTCTTTATTATTTAGATGAAACAAGTAATGATGAAAAGTATATATTCTTGAGAAATTTAAAAGAAGAATTAGATGGAGAACACAAGTTAATATATGATGAACTATATAAAAATTTCTTAGAATCTAAAAACAAATTATATGTATTCGGTTTTGACTTCATTGATAGTTTTAATAACCATTTATTAGATATTGCGTCTAATTATATTGAAGTAATTCGCTTAAATAAAAAGAATGAGGATTATAAACATCAAGTATATGCTTTTAACTCAATGGATGCGGAAATCCAATTTGTTGCTGAAAGTATTTCTAAACTTATTAGTGGATGTGTAGATCCAAATAATATTTTTATTGCTAACTATAGTAGTGAATATCGATTCGCTATCAAATATATTTTTGAGTGTTATGGTATACCTATTTATATACCAAGCGAAGATTCTTTATATAGTACAAGAATAGCTAAATATTTCTTAGATAACTTAGGAGCTAATCTAGATGTATTATTTAGCAAATTAAGAAAAAAGTTCGATTGTAATAATAACAGATATAATGAAACTATTGTTAATAAACTATTTAATTTAGTTAATAAATATTATTGGTGTAATGATTTAAATTCTTCAGTAGATTTGTTAATAAATGAAATGAAACAAATTAAAATTAATTCCTTACATCAAGAACATGAAGTAAGTATGTCTAGTATTATCAATAACTATTATGAAGATCAAGAATATGTTTTCTTAATAGGTTTTAATGATTCAAGTGTACCTAAATTAAAAAAAGATGAAGATTATATATCTGATGATATTAAACCTGAATTCTTAGATACCTCAATTGAATATAATAAAAGAATGAAAGAAGCTACAATTAGATCCATTAATAATATTAAAAACTTAACTATTACTTATAAATTATCTAGTAAATTTAATAATTATCTTCCATCATATTTAATTAACCTTTTGAATTTGGAAGTTATAAAAGATGTGGATGATTTATCTCATTTTTCTTCTTCTATTAATATACTTAATTTAGCAAGAAAATATGATAGTTTAGTTAAATATAATGTAATTGAAAATAATATTGGTATTTTATCAAATACATATAAGATTGATTATCGAATTTATAATAATCAATTTAATTCAATAGATAATAAATTATTAAGAAATATGTTAGATGGTAATTTAACTTTATCA
This sequence comes from uncultured Muribaculaceae bacterium, assembly GCA_964551965.1. Taxonomy (GTDB): domain Bacteria; phylum Bacillota_I; class Bacilli_A; order RF39; family UBA660; genus CAG-582. The sequence continues at coordinate 10,688 of CAZKFB010000006.1, read as the reverse complement.
TATTCTAATATTAATACATTCTATAAATGTCCTTTTAGATTCTATATGAATGATGTTTTAAAAATAAAGGAATATGAAAGTCTATTTGAAGCATTCATTGGTTCACTATTCCATCATTGTCTAGAATTATGTTTAGATAATGACTCTAATATAGAGGAAGTGTATGATAAATATATAGAGGAAAACTATAAGAATCCAACTAATAAAGAAAAGTATTTCTTAAGTATATTAAAAGATGAAATAAAGGCATTAATTTCTCTTATAAGAGAACAATATACGCATTCTAAATCTTATAAGCAGTCTAATGAAACGAAAATAGAACATGTTGTTGATGGACCTATTAAATATAAATTAAAAGGTATTGTTGATAAGATATTAATTATTGATGATGAAGCTATTATAGTTGATTATAAGACAAATAATTCAACGATTAATTTAGATAAAATGGAATATGGTATGGATATTCAATTGCCAATATATCTATATCTTTTAAATATTAAGAAACCAGAAATAAAGATAGTTGGATTGTACCTTCAACATATTTTAAATAATAATAAAAAGCAAGATGCTAAGTTGTCTATTGAGGAGTTAAGAAGAAAGAATTTAAAACTATGTGGATTAACCTTAAGTGATGAAATAAAAAACTTCGATGATACTTATGAATCTTCCGTAGTAATTGAAAGTTTAAAAGTTAAAGATGGTCATATTGCTGGTAAAAACGTCTTAACTGAAAGTGAAGCAAATAAATTGGAAATCTTAATCGAGAATCTAATTAACAATTGTTTTAACGATATAATTAATGGTAATTTTAAAATTAATCCATTAGTATTAGATAATGTATCTTCATGTAATTACTGTGAGTATAAAGATATTTGTTATCGAACAAAAGCAAATTATAATTATCAAACATCAAAGAAAAGTGGTGATGAAGATGAGTAGTTTAACTGATATACAAAAGCTAGCAGTAAATAAAAAAGATACAAATATAATCGTGTCCGCCGGAGCTGGATCAGGTAAAACAACTGTATTAAAGAATCGTGTTCTAAGAATTTTAAAAAGTGGAATAACAATCGATAAGTTAATTATTTTAACATTCACGAACAATGCTGCACAAGAGATGAAAGATCGAATAAGAAAGATCATAAGTGATAATCCTGACGTGCACAATAACCTTGAACTAATCGATGCAAGTTATATTACAACATTCGATTCATTTGCTTCTTCACTAGTTAAAAAATATAATTACTTAGTTGATATTGATAAGAATTTTTCAATAGTAGATTCTAGTTTAATAAATAGACAAATGGATATTTATATAGATGAAATATTTGAAGAGTACTATGAGAATAATGATGAGTTCAAAAAATTAATTAAGGATTTATGTGTTAAAAATGATACTAAAATAAGAAGTGACATCAAGAAGATTTATAAGTCTATTACTAATGTAATTAATAGAAGAGAATTTTTAAGTACTTATATAGATACTTATTTCAGTGATGAATTAATTGATGAATTATTTTCTAAGTTTGAAGATCATTTATTTAGACTTCGAGATGAAGTATCTTCTTTATATGAAGGAATTAAAGATGAAACAATTGATGAAGATATACTAAGATTAAATGATCAACATATAAGTAACTTTAATTATGCAACTACTTATGATGAATTAATGGATTCACTTAATTTTAGTTTTGAAAGATATTCAGCTAAGAGATATACAGAAGAATTTAAAGCTATTAGAGATGAAATTACTAATGTAATAAAGAAGATAAAAAGTTTTAAATTAGCAGATAGCAAAAAGGAAATAATAGATAACTATAAGAGTACGATTAACTATGCTAAAGTAATAGTAAGTATCTTAATTATATTAGATGATAAGTTAAATAAATTTAAACATGATAATAATAGTTATGAATTCTTTGATATTGCTTATAAAGCAATAGATATAGTTAAGAATAATGAGTCAGTTAGAGAGTCAATAAAGAATAATACTTATGAAATAATGATTGATGAATACCAAGATACCAATGATATTCAAGAAGAGTTTATTTCATATATAGCAAATAATAATGTCTATATGGTTGGTGATATTAAACAATCTATCTATCGATTTAGAAATGCTAATCCTTATATATTTAAAAATAAATATGATAATTATAAAAACGGAAAGAATGGATTTAAAATTGATCTAATGGAAAACTTTAGATCGAGATTTGAAGTTGTAAAGGCGATTAATGAAGTATTTGATCATATCATGTTTGATGATATTGGTGGAGCTAATTATAAAAGTGAACATCAAATGGAATATGGAAACAAAGAATATATAAATTTTAATCTAAATAGCGACTATAATATGGAAGTGTTAAATTACAATAATGATAACCATAAGTATGATTCTAAAGAAGCTGAATGTTTTATTATTGCAAATGATATTATAAATAGGATTAATAATCGTGAACAAGTAACCTATATGGACAAAGATAAAATGTGTTCAAGAAATATCGATTATAAAGACTTTGTAATTTTAGTTGATAAGAGTAAGAATTTTGATCTTTTAAAAAGAATTCTTGAAAGTAAAAATATTCCAGCCATTATCGATAAAGATGTAAGTGTTAAAGAAGATGCCGAAATATATATCTTAAAAAATTTAATTACTTTAATTATTAAAGTTAAAGAGAAATGTTTCGATAATGAATTTAAACATGCTTGGATTTCAATTGCTCGAAGTTATGTAGGTAATTTAAATGATAAAGAGATATTTGATATAGTAACTAATAATAAATATAATGAAACAGAAATAATCAAAACTATTTTAAATATAACTCTCGAATGTGATTCTTTAGGTATAGTTGAATTATTAGAATTACTAATTGATAGATTTGATATTATTAATAAAACTATGCTAGATGGAAATATCGATGATAAACTAACTAAGTTAGAACTATTTATCAATAATGCTAAAAATTTAAATAATATTGGTTATGATTTATATTCAATAAATGATTACTTTGATGAACTACTTAATGGAGATAATGATATTAAGATGTCGAGAAATAGTAGTAGTGGTAATGTAGTTACGATAATGACGATTCATGGTTCTAAAGGGCTTGAATATCCATACGTGTATCTTCCATTCCTCGATAGTGATTTTACTAAAACTCCAGATGTTCCGTTGTTAGACTTTAATCAAAGTATTGGCATTATTACTCCATATACTAATGAAGGATATGCAAATACTTTTACCTTCTATTTAAATAAAATAATAGAAAGAAAAGAAACTCTATCAGAGAAAATTAGATTATTTTATGTTGCTTTAACAAGAGCAAAAGAAAAGATTATTATAATTAATAAAGAGAATTTAAGTATCGAAAGCGAAGTTAATATTCCCTATTCTAAACTTATGAATGTTAAGAAGTTATCTGACTTTATAAATTACTTGAGGATACCTCTATCATCTTATTTTAGAAATATTAATTTAGATGATGTGGGAATTAGTAAAGATTATAATAATAGTAAAGAGTTAGAATTAAAACTTAATAATAGTAATGAAGTAATAGAAACTAGAGAATTAGTTATTGATAATAAAGTATTGGATAATAGACACTTCTCTAAAACATTATCTAAAGTAATTGATAAAGAGTTTAAAGAACGATTGGATTTTGGAACATACATGCACTATGTATTTGAAGTATGTGATTTTAAAAATAATAATATAGATACTTTAAATATAAGTGATGAAGCTAAAGATAAGATAAAGAATTTCTTAAGTCATGATGAAGTTAAAAATATTAAAGAGTCCGATATCTACAAAGAAAAAGAAATCATGTATGTAAGTAATGGAATAAAGTATCATGGATTTATTGATCTCTTACTAGTATATAAAGATCATGCCGATATAATTGATTATAAATTATCTAATATTGAAAGTGAAGAATACAAAGTTCAATTAAATGGATATAAAGATTATATTGAAAATACTCTTAAGATAAAAACTAACATCTATTTATATTCAATAAATAAAGATATATTTAAAAAATTAGATTAAAGGATTAAGATCCTTTTTTCTTTTGTAGTAAAATGCATTTTTTTAGTTAATAAATATATTAGGTGATACTATGTTTAATATTCTAGGAATTGATTTAGATGAGACACAAGTGAGAACTATAAAATGTAATGATGATGCTGTTCTCGTAAGTGCCGGAGCTGGGTCAGGTAAAACATTCACGATAATGGGGAAAATTAAATACTTAATAGAAGAATTAAATGTTAAGCAATCGGAGATTCTTTGTATATCTTTTACTAATGAAACAGTTAAATCATTAAAGAAAAAATTACTAAGTATTGGTTATGATATCGATGTCTATACATTTCATAAACTAAGTTTAAATATAATTGGTTCTTCTTATTCAATTGTTAATGATAATTACTTAAGTTATATCATAGATGAATATTTTAAATCATATGTTAGATATAATAAAAGAAACTTTAATAAACTAAAGAGATATCTTTTTACTAATAGAAATGATTTATTTAATACGAAAGAATATAATTCTTTAAAAAGAACTATTGAAACTTTTATTAAGTTAGCAAAATCAAATGATTATTCTTTATCTGTTATATATAATTTTTATCGAAAATCTTTCTTATTAAATAGAATAATATTAAAGTTTATATTAGATATAATGGTTATATATAAAAGAGAACTAGAAAGTACAAATAAAATAGATTTTGATGATATGATTCAATTAGCTAAATATAAGGTTAGAACCTCAAATATTTACTATAGTTATATTATTATTGATGAATTTCAAGATACATCTCTAGTTAGGTTTAATCTAATTAAAGAAATAATTGATAAGTGCAATTCTAAGTTATTTGTCGTTGGTGATGATTGGCAAAGTATATATAGATTTAGTGGATGTAATCTCGATTTATTTATTAACTTTAAAAAGTATTTTACTAATACTAGTTATTTTAGTTTGGAATATACTTATAGGAATAGTAATGAATTAATTTATGTGACATCTAATTTTATTATGAAGAATAAACATCAATTAAAAAAGTCAATTAAATCAAATAAAAATTTGGATAGACCAATTAAAATTATATTTAATTCTAATGTCGATGATTTAATAAAAAGAATTAATGGAGAAGTATTAGTTATTGGAAGAAATAATAAAGATATTGAAAATATAAACCATGATAATAAATTAACAATTCATAGATCAAAGGGATTAGAGTGTGAAAATGTAATCTTAGTAAATTCAGATAATATTCCAAATAAGATAAAGAATGAAAAGATATTAAGTAAAGTATTAAATGAACATGATTATATCATGTATGAAGAAGAAAGAAGACTATTCTATGTTGCTTTAACAAGAACAAAGAGTTATGTGTATATTATGGTAAATAAAAGAATAAGTCCCTTTGTTAAAGAACTTATCCATGATTATAAAGATTATATTGAAATAAAAAAATATTAGCAAGAGCTAATATTTTTATCTTAATAGTTTTCAGCTTTAATTTCAAAATAGCTTTGTGGATGAGCACATACTGGACATACTTCAGGAGCGCTCTTTCCAACAACGATATGACCGCAGTTACGACATTTCCAAATACGATCACCATCTTTAGAAAATACTAACCCGCCTTCAACATTTTCGATTAACTTACGATATCTATTTTCATGTTCTTTTTCAATTTCACCAACTGATTCAAAAAGATATGCAATACGATCGAAACCTTCTTCTTTTGCAGTTTTAGCAAACTCTGCATACATATCAGTCCACTCATAGTTTTCTCCATCAGCAGCAGCATGCAAGTTATCTATAGTAGATGGAATTTCTCCTCCATTTAATTCTTTGAACCACATTTTAGCATGTTCTTTTTCATTCTCAGCAGTTTCTAAGAATATAGCAGCTATTTGTTCATAGCCATCCTTTTTAGCCTTAGAAGCGAAATAAGTATATTTATTTCTAGCTTGTGATTCTCCAGCAAAAGCTGTCATTAAATTTTGTTCTGTTTTTGAACCTTGTAATTCCATATTAATACCTTCCTTTTCCATTAATTATTATAACATAACCATTAGTTTTTAACAACATCATTAATGTATTTTATTAGGTCTTTTCTACCTAATTTAGCAAGTATTTTCTTGTCTTTTTTTATTGTATTATTTAAATAATAATTATTTTTATTACTGTATTTATACTTTATAATATTATCGAGATCTTTAGAGAATTCATAGTTCTTAATATTGTTTAAAAATCTATGGTAATTATTTATATTATTACCTATAATATATTTACTAAAATTAGTTTTAACAAAGTTTTTATATAATGGATGTTTAGTCTTATTAATGGCTTTTATTAATTCTCTTTCACATGCATCTATTTCAATTTCTAGTTTATTTAGAATAATTCTATTTAATGTAAAATCTTCAGAATAATAATCAATATTATACTTATCGAGATAATTAATTATCTCTTTTTGTTTTTCAATATAGCAATCTACTATATTTGGTAAATCTTCATTTAATTTACAAGATATTTTTAGTTTATATAATAACTCTTCTATCTTGTTATTTAGAATAAGTGTATTTTGATCGAAGACAAATATTCGATCTTTTTTATGCCATAATCTACTCATATATTATCCGTATTAATCAGCCAATTTAAATAGACTTGCATCTACACCACATCTAGGGCATATGAAATCACTAGGTAGTTCATCTCCATAATAAACATATCCGCAAATAGTACATACATAAGCTCTTTTTCCTTTTTTAGTTTCCACTTTAACTAATTCATCTTTATGTTCCTGATAATATGCATAAGTCATAGGTTTCTCATCTTTATACATATCTCCATCAATAGCTCGAACTATAAATAAATCATGAGTTTCTGTATCAATTGTATCAACTAAACTACATTCTAGATAACCAATTACATTTTTAGGGACTTTTATTCCATCAACTTCGTTATATTCGCCGTTTGCAAATTTATTAACATCTCTCATTGATTGATGGCCAAAGTTTCTAATTAATTCTCCGTCATTAGATTCAGAAACAATGGATAATATTAATTTCTTATTCTTCTTAACTAATTCATTAGTATAATTTCCTTTATTAATAGCAATGCTTATTAGAGGTTCCTCTCCTCCACTCACTTGACTTACTGCATCAACAATACATCCGCCTTCTTGAGTTGTTACAACATATACTCCATGCGTTATCTTATATTTTATATTTGTCATTATTATCACCTCTTTAATTATAATAAATTTAAAATATATTTTCTATACTTTTAATAAAAAAAGAATATTGTCTAAAATATTCTTTACCACATATTTACTAGATTTCCATCTTCTTTATAGAAATCATCCATATCAATTATATATTTCCATTTCTTAGCTAGATCCATTTTATTTTGAACTAAAATATGAAGATCATCATCTAATGCTTCAGCTATATAGATAGTTTCATTATCGATACCAACAATGATACCAATATGTCCATATCTGCTCATTAAATCGCCAACTTTGAAATGATTTAATACAATTGCATCTTTTATTGTTATCTTTTTGCCTAGATCATCCATATCCGTTTTTAATTCCGTTATTCCAGCTCCTCCATCACCCGGGTCATAGCCTGCATTTAAAAGGGCCCATGAGATAAATCCTGAACAATCTAGACCATTTGCAAATGTTCTCTTTTCAACTCCATTATAGAGATCACATCCCCATATAGCAGGCCCGCGATTAGATACTATTAGACTTTCTTTCTTAGTTTCATGTAAATATAAACCTTTATGATAGTATCTTCCTTCACCATCACAGTAAGTTCTGTTTCCAGCAGTTATTAATCTACCATTTTCTAAAAAGTAAGTTAGTCGATAAGGAAATTCAAGAGTCAAAAACCTTGCTGCTTCAACAGCTCCGGCTCTAGTCTTTTCTCCGGCTTCTTTAATACGATAATCAAGTAATTGATCTAGTAAATCTGATTCTTCTAGAGAATACCTATTACAACTTAAATATTCTTTTTCATTATTGAGAATTGGCAATGTAATCAAGTCAGTAACAATCACTTCAACACTCGATTTGGATTTTCCAATATGAGCATTAATTAAGGTCTTGCCAGGAGAAATACCCGTTATAACTCCTTTGTTAACTGTTGCAACTAATTCATCTTCACTAGACCATACAACTTCTTTTTCATTAGAAGTTATTGTCTTAGTTTCATT